>NZ_JBFEFT010000013.1:0-87888 GCF_047229225.1 Bacillus sp. 179-C3.3 HS
ACGTAGCGAACTTAGCATGTGAACATTCCTGCCTCGTCAGTTTGACTGACTACCTATGAATCATCATAGGATTTTTTTATAAAAACTCGAATTAACAGGTACGTTTTGTCTTGTTTAGTTTTCAAAGATCATATTCCTCATCGCTCAGAGGCGACTTTCTCAATATAACATTTGTGCACTGTGTGCGTCAAGTGTTTTTCAGAAATTCTTTTTATCTGCTTTTCTTTCAAAGCAATGTCAATCACTCATTAGCGACGTATAATAATATAGCATCATAATAATCATACGTCAATATTTTTTTTCACAAAATATCCTCTATGATAGATTTTTTGTCCTTTTGTCTCAATTGCCTCTACTTGCACGATCCCTTTTTCTACAAAGAAGTCGATCATTACGCTAAGGTCAGGTGTGAAATGCTTGAGTTCAGGGTGCGCCAAAAGCTCTCCGAAGAGCCAAATGTCCTGTTGCTCCATCACATGCCGCAAATGTGCAGCCCCAATTTCTGCTTTTGAATGGATGAGAAAATCATTCGCTAAGAATAAGAGTTCCAACCGTTTATGCAAGCTTTCATGACTTTCAATTAGTTCGGAATACAGTTTGTATACTTCTGGCTCCATATGACGAACTTGATTCCAAACCGTCACTTCTGGATGAAAGCCTTTGTCAATCACTTCGATCCTTGCAAGGTGATGCAGTGCATGCACAATGGAATTATATGCATCAAGAAATTGATTTGACTCAAAAAATGCTTTTCCTTCTATATATCTACGAATCAGCTTGCCATACTCTAAGCCAATCTTCAGCTTCCGGTTTGAAAACGGAAATGTACTCAGCTCATCAATTAAGTTGAAAATATATTCATTTCGATCAAACAAGATCTTTCCATTTAAAATCCAGTCAATGATTCGGCGGTTTGTTCCAAGCGTAATCCATTCTTTCAATTGATCATCAGTGACAACATTTAAAGAAGCAGTCTGATGATCAGATTCATAGTGTTTGATAAAAAGTGGATCTTTTGCTTCTTTTACAATGACGAGAAGTGCTGCATCAAAGTTATCCGTCTCAGAAGATACTTTATGTCTTCTTTCTACTATAATCACAGCTAATGTATCTGGATGACTTGCTCTTTCTTGATAAATAGGACGGAGAAGATTTTCCATAGTGATTTCCTCCAATACTCGGGTGTAAAATTCTTCTCTAATGCTATGTATTTCTCCCCATAGAATCAAAATTCCTTCAATACATAAAAAAAGATGATGATAAGCAATTCGCTATTCCCAATTCAAATAGAGTGGGAAAATGTGCTATATTGAATACAAGGGGGACTAGGGATGGCGAAATACTCCAGTAAGATTAATAAAATCAGAACATTTGCACTTAGTTTGGTTTTTGTCGGTTTTTTGATCATGTATATCGGTGTGTTCTTTAAAGAATCAATCTGGTTGTCGACTTTCTTTATGCTATTAGGGGTCTTATCGATTGGATTAAGTACAGCTGTTTACTTTTGGATTGGCATGCTTTCAACAAAAGCAATCCGAGTCATTTGTCCAGGTTGTGAAAAGGAAACGAAAGTACTTGGGCGAGTGGACATGTGCATGCACTGTAGAGAGCCTCTCACACTTGATCCATCTTTAGAGGGTAAAGAGTTTGATGAATCGTACAATCGAAAGAAATCATGAAAATAAGCTGACCAATTAACGGGTCAGCTTTTAATTAATGGTTTTCTTTTTTTGCACATTCTTGACAAGTTCCATAGATCTCTAAGCGATGATGACTTACTTTAAAGCCTGTCACATGGGATGCAAGCTGTTCGACTTCATCAAGCCCAGGATAGTGAAAATCAACGATTTTCCCACAATTTTCACAGATCGCATGGTAATGGTCAGATGTGGCAAAATCAAAGCGACTTGAAGAGTCACCATATGTTAATTCTTTTACCAATCCAGATTCCCGGAAAACTCGTAAATTGTTGTAAACCGTTGCTACACTCATATTTGGAAATTTTCCTTCAAGTGCTTTATATATATCGTCCGCGGTTGGGTGTGTCATAGAATTTACGAGAAACTCCAAGATGGCATGGCGCTGCGGAGTAATTCGAACACCGGTTTCTTTTAAAGCATCTAAAGCGTCTTTTAGTTCGTGAGCAGCCATTTCATCATGCACCTCTCTTCAAAAATATTCTTACATTGTAATCTTTATAATTAGTGTACCTCCCCAACCGAAACTTTGTCAATTACAATCCTCTATTTTACCTATTCTTCTTTATAAAAAAGACCGGCTTGGTAGCCGATCTTGCTTAAACGTGAGATTTTAACTCTTCTAGCGCTTCTTCTACGTGGTCTTTCACCTTTACTTTACGCCATTCTTTCACAAGTGTTCCTTCTTTATTAATAAGAAACGTTGATCGTTCAATGCCCATGTATTCTTTGCCAAAGTTTTTCTTCAGCTTCCATACCCCGAATGCTTCAGAAAGCTTTTGTTCATCATCTACGAGGAGTAAGAACGGTAAGTCATGTTTTTCTTTAAACTTTTGATGTTTATCTTGGCTATCTGGACTTACACCAATAATGACTGCATCCAAGTCTGCAAAGCTCTGATGACGATCACGGAAATCACATGCCTCTGTTGTACAGCCTGGTGTCATATCTTTTGGATAAAAATAAAGCACGATGTGTTTTCCTTTAAAATCAGATAGCTTTACTTTCTCCCCTTGATCACCGGTTAATTCAATATCAGGTACTTGCTGACCCACTTCAATTGTCATGTCACAATCCCTCCAACCTCTTTTTCATTAGCCTATCCAATTTTGAATTGATATTCAACTAAGGACGCTTGCATCATCATGTTAGAATAGGGATAGACGACGTGATACGTTGAGATAGGAGGCTATTTTTTATGAAATTAACAGAATCAGAAAAATTACATCAAGAGGCGCTGGAGCATATTGTCGGAGGGGTGAATAGCCCATCTCGTTCATATAAAGCAGTAGGCGGTGGATCACCTGTAGCCATGGAAAGAGGAGAAGGCGCTTATTTTTGGGATGTTGACGGAAACCGCTACATCGATTATTTGGCAGCATATGGCCCAATCATTACAGGTCATGCACATCCTCATATTACAAAAGCCATCACGAAAGCAGCTCAAACAGGTGTCCTTTATGGAACACCAACGAAGCATGAAGTGAAATTTGCTAAAATGCTAAAAGAAGCGATGCCTGCAATGGATAAAGTACGTTTTGTCAATTCAGGTACTGAAGCGGTCATGACCACAATTCGTGTGGCACGTGCTTATACAGGAAGAACGAAAATCATCAAATTTGCTGGATGCTATCACGGCCATTCTGACCTTGTGCTTGTCGCAGCTGGATCCGGTCCATCTACTTTGGGAACTCCTGATTCAGCTGGTGTACCTAAAAGTATTGCGAATGAAGTCATCACTGTCCCATTTAATGATATTGAGAGCTATAAAGCCGCTTTAGATCAATGGGGTGATGAAATTGCAGCTGTCCTTGTTGAGCCAATTGTCGGTAACTTTGGTATCGTAGAACCGAAAGAAGGGTTTTTGCAACAGGTGAATGACCTCACTCATGAAAAGGGCGCACTCGTGATCTACGACGAAGTAATCACAGCCTTCCGCTTTATGTATGGCGGTGCCCAGGACTTACTTCAAGTAAAACCTGACCTGACCGCATTAGGGAAAATTATTGGGGGCGGCCTTCCAATTGGGGCTTACGGCGGTAAAAAGGAAATTATGGAGCAAGTCGCTCCGCTTGGACCAGCCTACCAAGCTGGCACGATGGCAGGGAACCCTGCGTCCATCCTTTCTGGTATTGCATGCTTAGAAGTATTAAAGGAAGATGGCGTCTACGAGCAGCTCGATCATCTCGGTGCTATGTTAGAAGAAGGGATTTTAGCCCATGCGAAAAAACACCAAGTAGATATTACAGTGAATCGCTTAAAAGGTGCTCTGACGATTTATTTTACAAAAGAAACGATTGTGAACTACGAGCAGGCTGAAAATACGGATGGCGAGATGTTCGCCCGCTTCTTCAAATTGATGCTCACGCAAGGGATCAATCTTGCCCCTTCTAAATATGAAGCTTGGTTCTTAACAATTGCACATACCGAAAAAGATATTTCTGATACGTTAAAAGCGGTAGATTATGCATTTGAACAACTAAAAAAATAGAAATCACCCAAAAAGCAGACGTGAAAATCTACGTCTGCTTTTGTATATATCAGCTCTTCATTGTCAAATGTGTGTAAATCTGATACATTTCATCACACACCCTTCTTTTAAGTTTTCATAAACTTTCAGAAATCACTTGAATATTTCGGAAGACCGCTGTATATTACTTAGTTGTTTCATGAAAATATTGATGTTATATGACAAGCGTCATCTCATATCAAAAAGAAAGGAATGCAGGGACAAAACCAATGAAACTTGGAGCCCGTATTTTAAAAACTGGTATTGCTATTGTACTCGCGCTTTACCTGGCAACTTGGCTTGGGTTGCCAACGCCCGTCTTTGCGGGAATTGCAGCAGTATTTGCTATCCAGCCATCTATCTATCGTTCATTTTTGACGATTGTTGATCAAGTGCAAGCCAATATTATTGGAGCAGCACTTGCCATTACGTTCGGTCTGCTTTTTGGCACAGGACCAGTCATTATCGGTTTAACAGCCGTTATGGTCATTGCCATTAATTTAAAGCTGAAGATTGAACACACAATTCCGATTGCACTTGTAACTGTCATCGCTATTTTAGAAAGTGCAGGGGATCATTTCCTTTCCTTTGCATTAATTCGAACAGCTACTGTGGTATTAGGTGTACTATCTTCATGTTTAGTGAATTTAATTTTCCTGCCACCGAAGTATGAAACAAAGCTCGTGCATCATATTATGGAAAATACGGAGGAGATTCTCAAATGGATCCGTCTGAGCTCCAGACAGTCTACTGATCATTCCACTTTAAAGGATGACATCGATCAAATAAAAGAACGTTTGATCAAATTAGATCACATTTACTTGTTATACAAAGAAGAACGAAGCTATTTAAAGAAAACAACGTATGTGAAATCAAGAAAGCTGGTTTTGTTCAGGCAGGCCATCGTGACATCTAATCGTGCCCTGTACCTGCTCAAAAAGCTTCATAGATTAGAAAATGAAATTTATTTAATGCCAGATCATTTCCGGGAAAGTTTAATAGATGAAATTGATTATTTACTCTATTGGCATGAACGGACCTTGATGAAGTTTGTTGGAAAAATGAAGCTTCAGGACGATGACTTACAGGACGAACGTTCTCAACGTCTTGAAACATTAACGAAATCATTTATCAAACATCAACAAAACCAAGAAAATGAAATACTGGATTATAATATGTTAAATGTGATGTCTAGCATCATTGAATATCGTGATGAGTTGCAGCACTTAGATACTTTAATTACAAGCTTCCAAACATATCATCCAAAAGATAGTGAAATTGAAACGGAAGAAAAAGAAGCCTAAACAAATAAGACCGGAGAACCGGTCTTATTTTATTTTCTTCATTTTAGGATCAAGCGTATCTCTTAAGCCATCTCCCATGAGGTTAAAACCAAGGACTGTGAGCATGATCGCAATGCCTGGGAAGATCAAGGTCCACGGCGCTTGAACGAGATACGGTCTTGCATCAGCGAGCATTTTGCCCCATTCTGGACTTGGCGCCTGCGCCCCCAGCCCTAAAAACCCCAGCGCTGCAGCTTCAATAATCGCAGTGCCAATAGCGAGCGTCGCCTGTACAATGACCGGCACCATACTATTTGGCAGGATGTGACGCAGGACAATACGCCGGTTTGACATCCCAACAGCCTTTGCTGCAAGGACGTATTCTTCTTGTTTAATACTTAGTACCTTCGAGCGCACCAATCGCCCAAACGTCGGAACGTTAATGATCGCGATGGCAATTAGCGCATTTTGCAAGGAAGGACCTAATATAGAGACAACAGCTATGGCTAATAGAATGCTAGGAAAGGCAAGTAAAATATCAAAGAGTCTAGAGATGACTGCATCCAGTAGCCTTCCCCCATAGCCTGCCATTAACCCGAGCAGTGTGCCAAGAACAACTGATCCGAGAACTGAGAAGAAACCAACCCATAACGATATCCGCGCCCCATGCACCACTCGTGAAAAAATATCTCTACCGAAATCATCCGTACCAAACCAGTGTGCGGCTGATGGTGCGCTAAACCGTTCACCAAGTGATTGTTCATTGATGCCATAAGGAGCAATGAGCGGTGCAAAGATCGCTAGCATGAGAAACAAAAAGACAATCACACTGCCGATGACCGCTAACTTGTGCTGAAAAAACTGTTTGACTGCTTCATGCATCAGTGATTGAGAGCGCTCTTTTTTTAGCTGAGGTGATTGAAGTTCTTTATGCACTTCCATGTTGTCACTCTCCCTTCTCTAATATTTAATCCTCGGGTCAATGACTGCATACAATATATCCACAATGAAATTGATCATGACAAAAATAAGCGCAACCATCAGAATGCCTGTTTGAATGACGGGGTAATCACGATAGCTGATGGCATCATATATATATCGTCCAATGCCAGGCCAAGCAAAAATCGTTTCTGTTAAAATTGCCCCTCCTAGCAAGAGCCCTGTCTGAAGACCAATAATCGTCAAGATTGGAATAAGGGCATTTTTCAGTCCATGCTGATAAATGACGAAAAATGAACGGACCCCTTTTGCTTTTGCTGTGCGAATAAAATCTGAATGGAGCACTTCCAGCATACTTGCCCTTGTAATTCTCGCAATAATCGCAGCTGGGATTGTCGCCAGTGCCGTACTTGGCAAAATCAAATGCTTGATGCTGTCGAGGAATTGATCAAATCGGCCCTGCAAAAGTGTATCCAGTGTATGAATATAGGTAATGGATTCAACAGGATTTCTTACGTTTTCTCGCCCCGTTGTTGGCAAAAGACCCCATTCGATTGAAAATAGCCATTGCCCCATTAACCCTAGCCAAAAAATCGGCATAGACACCCCAATCAAGGCAATAAACATGGCCATATAGTCAAAGACAGAATGCTTAAACCACGCACTAATGATCCCTGCATTGACTCCAACAATAATCGCCAGTACCATCGCAAAAAAAGTTAGTTCTAACGTGGCAAACAAATAAGGCTTCATTTCTTGGGCAATCTCCGCCCCGGTTCGAATGGAAGTACCTAAATCACCTTTTAAAAGGCCGAGCATGTAGTGGCCATATTGAATGTACCAAGGCTGGTCTAGGCCCAGCTGGATCGTTAATTGCGCGACCGCTTCTTTTGTTGCCCTCTGCCCTAAAATCACCTGAGCTGGATTCCCCGGAATAAACCGGATAATCGAGAACACCACCAATGTCATGCCAATTAGTACTGGAATCAGCATTCCTGCTCGTTTCAAACAATAAGCAAACAAATAGCTTTCACCGCCTTCTCATTTGTTTGAATAAGGGAGATGAACATTCACCTCCCTTATGTGCTTATTCGAAATACACGTTCGTTAAAGCTTCTGAACCGGTTGGGTGCGGCTGATACCCCTTTACATCACTAGATGCTGCTAGCATTGGGATCGAATGCACCAAAGGAATCCAAGGCGCTTCCTCATGAATAATTTCTTGTGCTTCTTGATACAGTTCATTTCGTTTCTTTTGATCGGTGTCTGTTTGTGCCTCAATTAATATGTCATGCATTTTGTCATTTTGAAAGAATGTATAGTTATTCCCACCGATGCTGTCTTCGTCCAATAGTGTGTAAAGGAAGTTATCAGGATCTCCGTTGTCTCCCGTCCAGCCTAACAGGAACACATCTGCTTCTCCTTTGCTGACTTTATCTAAATAAGTGGCCCAATCATATGTGAGAATCTCTGCTTTGACGCCAATCTTTTCAAAGTTTGATTGAATCACTTCTGCCACTTTCATCCCATCAGGCATATATGGACGTGGTACTGGCATCGCCCATAGTTTTATGCGAAAACCATCAGCATACCCTGCCTCTTTTAATAGTTCTTTTGCTTTTTTGGGGTCATATGGGTATGGCTCAATGTCGTCATTGTAGCCTTCTAAGGCTGGTGGAAGTGGGCTTTTCGCAGGTTCGGCAAGGCCTCCGTAAAATGACTCAATGATTGATTTCTTATCGACTGCATAATTGAGCGCCTGTCGAACCAGTTTGTTATCTAGCGGTTTTCTCGTCACTGTCATGCCAATATAACCGACATTCATCGAAGGTCGTTCAATGAGCTGTAGCGTATTGTCTGATTTTATCCCATCTAAATCTGATGGGTTTACGCCATCCATTAAGTCAATCTCTCCTGTTTTTAAGGCATTGAGACGGGCTGAGTTTTCTGGAATTGAGCGGAAGATGATTTGATTTAGCTTCGGCTGATTCTCTTGCCAATAATCTTCATTCTTCTCTAATACAATGCGGTCATTTTGCTTCCACTCTTTAAACTTAAATGGACCAGTTCCAACTGGATTTTCTCTAAACGCATCGCCACTTTTTTCAATCGCAGTCGGGCTTGCGATACCAAATGGAGACATGGCGATGTTTTTAAGGAACGTAGCTTGTGGGCGTTTTAATTTAAATTCAACTTCATGTTCACCTTTGACGATGATGTCTTGTATCACATGACCTTTATCTTTTTTGTAGCCGCCGAACATCCCGTAATAAGGGAATTTCTCTGCGTCTCCGTTCATCCATCGTTCAAAATTAAACTTCACTGCTTCTGCGTTAAAGTCCGTTCCATCATGAAATGTCACACCTTTTCTCAAATAGAACGTGTACGACTTCCCATCCTTGGCAACATCCCAGTCTGTTGCTAAACCTGGATGGATGGTTGTATCTTTTTCACCATAGTTCAGGAGTTTTTCAAACATATTTTCTGTGACTTTAAAAGTCTCACCTTCTGTCGTTGTAATCGGATCAAGTGAAGTAGAGTCTCCCCCTCTGCCAAATACGAGGGTGTCTTTTGTGGCCTTTTCTTCCGATGTCGACGCAGATGAACATCCACCTAGAAATAACGAGAGTGCTAGTACAAACATGAAGCTACTGAACAACCAAGTCTTCTTCATCGTGTTCCTCCTTTTGATATAAATAACATGCAGCTGCATGGCCTTCCTTTGTTTCATACAAAGATGGAACTGCCTTTAAGCATTGATCCCATCTTTTTGGACACCTATGATAAAAAGGACATCCACCTTCTCCTATCATCGCAATTTCTTCTACGGCTGCATCTTGTGCTTCTAACACTTGGTCCATTTGTGGAATCGATGACAGAAGCAGCAAAGTATAAGGGTGAAGCGGTTTGCCAAATACTTCTTCCGCAGGTCCCATTTCGACAATTCGACCAGCATACATCACCGCAATTCGATCGCTCATATATCTCACAACGCCCAAGTCATGTGAGATAAATAAATACGTCAAAGAGAGCGTCTTCTGCAATTCAAGCATCAAGTTCAGAATTTGCGCTTGAACGGACACATCTAAAGCTGACACAGGTTCATCGGCAATGACTAGACTTGGATGTGTGATAAGGGCTCTGGCAATGCCAATTCGCTGCCTCTGTCCACCGCTAAATTGATGGGCATACCGTTCTCCATAAGAAGGGTCAAAGCCAACGATGTGCAACAGATCGTTTACCCGTTTCTGTCGCTCTTTTTTCGTCCCGTGCTTATGAACGATCAACGGTTCCTCTAATATATCTTTGATTTTCATGCGTGGATTTAAAGAAGCATATGGATCTTGAAAAATCATCTGAATGTCTTTTCTTAATGAACGCATTTCTTTCTCATTCAGCTGTGTCACTTCTTTCCCCTTCATGTGAATAGAGCCAGAAGTCGGTTCAACCAACCTCATCAAGCTTTTGCCAAGGGTCGATTTGCCGCAGCCGGATTCACCCACAATGCCAAGCGTCTCTCCTTCATTGACATGAAAGGACACTTGATTTAAAGCCATCGCCGCCTGCTTTTTTTTAGAAAAAAATGATGTGGTGTCATAGCGCTTTGTCAGTTGTTGCACTTGCAGTAGTGGTTGACTCAGTTTCTTCTCCTCCTTCCATGAGAAAGCATGCAACGCGGTGATCGTGGACAATAGACTGTAAAGTTGGTTCTTTTTCGATACATTGTGGCATTTGATATGGACATCGTGGGGCAAACGGACAACCTGATTGGATGGCTCCAGGCTTTGGCACATGACCAGCGATTGAGAGCAGTTTTTCCTTTTTCTCTTTAAATGATGGTACAGAGGCGAAAAGACCTTTCGTGTAGGGATGTTGAGGTTTTTGGAAAATACGGTCAACGGTACCTTCTTCTACGATTCGACCGGCGTACATAATCATGACACGCTTGCATATTTGTCTCACAACACCTAGATCGTGAGTAATAAATAAAACCGCTGTGTTCATCTCTTCATTTAGTTTTTTCAGTAAGCGAAGGATTTGGGCCTGAATGGTGACATCGAGTGCCGTTGTTGGTTCATCCGCGATCATGAGTTTCGGATGACAAAGCATCGCCATCGCAATCATCACACGCTGACGCATCCCGCCTGATAGTTCATGAGGGTACTTTTTGAGTAACGCTTCTGCTTGTTTGAGTCCAACTGTCTCCAGAAGATGGACCGCTTTTGTTTTGGCTTCTTTTTGGCTGATAGATTGATGGGTGAAAAGGGCTTCTGTCATTTGCTTACCAATGGTCATGAGTGGATTTAAGGATGTCATCGGTTCTTGGAAAATCATCGAAATGTCATTTCCTCTGATGTCACGCCACTGTTTTTCTGATAGTGATAAGAGGTTTTGACCTTCAAAGAGAATGTCACCTGTTGTTTCTGTTTGGTGATTCAGTCCCATTAACGACATCGACGTAATACTTTTCCCACACCCCGATTCTCCAACAATGCCTAAAGTTTCTCCTTTTTGAATCGCAAAAGAAATGTGATGGACGATAGGAACTCTTTGCTTCTTTTGTTGAAAGGCAATGGATAGCTGCTTCACATCTAGCAATACTTCGTGTTCTTTCACATGTTCACCACCCCGTCATACTTTTTAAAATTGTATTGAGACAAGCTGGGAAATATGTCATGTTTTTGACAAGCATAAAAAAGCCTATCCGCTAGAATCGGATAGGCTTTTACTAATTTAATGTTTGAATGGTAAATAGATGTCGATAGTGACTGTCTCTGTTCATTAATTCTTCGTGTGTTCCTTTTTCCACAATCTCACCTTGTTCCATGACCACAATTTGGTCGGCATGTGTAATGGTGGATAAGCGGTGAGCGACTATAAAGGTTGTTCTGTCCTTTGCCAGCTTTTGCATGGCTTCTTGAATATAATGTTCACTTTCTAAATCAAGTGCAGATGTCGCTTCATCCAAAATGAGCAGCGGTGGATTTTTGAGAAAAACCCTAGCAATTGAAACCCGTTGTTTTTGACCACCCGAAAGTTTGACGCCCCGTTCTCCTACCTTTGTGTCATATCCCTCTGGAAGTGACATGATAAACTCATGGGCATTTGCCGCTTTTGCCGCCGCCACAATGTCTTCAAAAGATGCCTCTGGGTTTCCGATCGAAATATTTTCTTTAATGGTATCACTGAATAGGAACGTATCTTGTAGAACCATACCTACTTGATTCCGTAAACTTCTCGCTTTGTATGCTTTAATATCAACGCCATCAATTTCCAGTGAACCATTTGTCACATCATAGAATCTCGGAATGAGACTCACGAGTGTGGACTTTCCTCCACCACTCATTCCTACAAGCGCAATCGTCTGACCCTTCTCTACTTTTAAGGAGATATTGTGCAAAATCTCTCCCTGTGTCTGTTCATAACGAAACGATACATTCTTAAATTCTACTTCTCCTTTTAAGTGATCGGCTTCTTTTGCGTTTGGACGATCCGTCACCTCATATGGCTCATCGATAAATTCAAAAATACGATCCATCGATGCCACGGACTGGGTGAGTGTCGTTGATGAGTTAATCAGACGACGAATCGGGTTGTACATCCGGTCAATATAGCCGACAAACGCAATCATGGTTCCAATCGAAAGCGATCCGTTTATGACCGTATATCCTGCAAATGCGATGATCAGAAGCGGTGCAATATCTGTGATCGTATTGACGACTGCAAATGTTTTGGCATTCCAATTCGTATGGTTCAATGCTTTGTTTAAGAAATTCTTGTTTTCATCGTGAAAATGTTCTTGCTCATATTCCTCAATCGCAAAGCTGCGAATGACTGGCATTCCTTGTACCCGCTCATGAAGATGTCCTTGTACTTCTGCTAGTGCCTGTGACCGCTCCTTTGTCAGCTTGCGAAGCCGTCCATAAAAATACTTCACAGCAAACGCATAAAGCGGGAAAATAATGACGGACACGATGGTGAGCTTAATATCGAGTGTACACATGATCGCAATGACAATGAGGACTGTCATTAAATCAAGCCAAATGTTCATCAATCCTGTAATCACAAATTCCTTCGTCTGCTCTACATCGTTGATCACCCTTGATATGATCTCACCCGTTCTCGTATTCGCATAGTAACGCAGGCTTAATTTTTGAATATGAGAGAATAACTTTTCTCGAATATCAAACAGCACCTTACTGCCTGTCCATTGTGCAAAATATTGTCTGTAATATTCAACAGGCGGTCTCATCACTAAAAATAAAACGAGCATGATTCCCATGATAATCAGTAAAGTTGAAGTCTTTTCATCCGCCGTACCAGAACCTTGAATGACATCATCAATGACATACTTTAATAGCAGAGGCAAGGTTAAAGGAATCGAGAATTTAATCATCCCGATGACCATTGTCAAAGCAATCTGTTTTTTATATGGTGTAACAAAAGCCATGTAGCGTTTAATGATCCCCATGTAAATCTCCTTCCCAATCTATCAGCGCATCATATCCCTATGCAGTCAAAAACCTGTTAGCTCATATGAAAGCCAAACAGGTTTTTGCTATTACTTATTTTGTATAATGTAAAAAACGTTCATACCACATATCTACAAATTCTGGAGCAAACGGGCCTTTTCGCTGGTGAATCCAATACAATAATGTATTCAGATGCTCTCTTAAGATACTGTCGATTTCTTTTGGATAATTCATTTCTCTCTTATGATCTGCATATTCGTCCTCATCCAAAATATTATACGTCATGTCTGGGAAGACTTTGACGTCTAAATCGTAATCAATATACTTAATGGCCTCTTCATCGGTCGCAAAAGGAGAGCTAATGTTGCAATAATAATAAACCCCATCATCTCTAAGCATCCCAATTACATTAAACCATTGTTTCGCATGAAAATAGCAAATAGCCGGTTCTCTCGTCATCCATGTACGGCCATCGGATTCGGTCACCATTGTACGGTCGTTTGCACCAATGATGCACAATTCCGTTGCTTTTAGAATGGTGGTTTCATTCCAAATTCTGTGGATCAAGCCATTGTGTTTATAGCTTTGAATTTGGATGTTTTCTCCTTCCTTGGGATAGCCCATATTTTCTCCCCTACTTTCTATAACAAACAAACCTAACAGTCCAAAGACCTAAATTCCCAACTAAACATGTCTCTATTATATTATACAGTTACATAGGTAAAAAATGAAATAAAAAAGCCATTCAACTCAATTGAACGGCACACTAAATTACATCACGGTAGAGCTTTTCTCCATTTCTTTGTACGAATTGATCACTTGTTCTGTTTGTTTTGTAAATAAAGTTTGAACTTGCTTCAGTTCTAGCCGTTTTTGTTTGATCTCATCGTGAAGCTTATGCCATTCGTCTTTTTTTTCATTCAGCAGCAATTGTTTTTCTGTTTCTAAACACATATCAAGCTCTCCTTGAACGTTGAGCAACTGATCCATAAGCTGAAGTTGTTCTTTCACAAGCTGATCAAAATCAGACATCCAACTCCTCCTTTTCATGTTCATCCACTTTTGTTTCTATACCATTTCTTGAAAGGTTGCGGAAGTCCTTTGACTGTTTATGTAGAGGTTTTACAGGTTTTGTCGGATATTGGTTTTCATCAAAAAAGAAAGCACTCCATTCGATTATGAAGTGCTTTCCTCTGTTACATTGATTAGCTGTTTTGTTGTTTGTTTTGCTCAGCTTGTTGGTTGTATTTTTTGACGTGCTGTGCATCAGTCTCGCTAGCAAATTCAGTGCCATATTGACCTTGTGCAGCAGCTTGGTTTTGTTTTTTCACATGTTGTGCGTTTGTTTTGTTTTGTTGATTATTCATTATTATCACCTCCACGCACATTAATTTGTGCAGAAGGTGTAAATCCTATTCATTATTTTTTTAAACGAGTAAAGAACGTCCGCCATCCACAATAATGGTTTGTCCTCTAATCATATCTGCCTTGCCTGAAACAAGGAATTCTACACTGTCGACCATGTCTTTGATTTCCACCATACGGCCTGCTGGTGTATTTTTCTTTGCATCTTCCAATAATTCTTCTCTGTTTGGAAAATGTTTTAATGCGTCTGTATCAATGGCACCGCCTGAAACTGCATTGACCACGATATTTTTTTGTGACAATTCCACAGACAAGTAGCGCGTTAATGCTTCAAGGGCTGCCTTTGAGACACCAACCACTGTGTAATTTTCAAGATAGCGAATCGATCCTAATGAGCTGATGCTGACGATGTGCCCACCACCATTTTTCTCCATCAGCTTAGCCGCTTCTTGTCCACAGAATAATAAGGCTTTCGCATTGATATTCATTGTCCAATCCCAATGATTTTCTTCAAGATCCATAATTGGACGTTGTACACCAGATGCCGCATTGTTAATGAACACATCTAAACGGCCAAATGTTTCCTCTATTTGCTGGAACATGTCTTTGATTTTTTCTGGTTGACCAACATTGGCTTTGACGACAAGTGTTTTTACACCTAATGCTTCAATTTCTTCTGCTGTTTCGAGTGCAGCCTTTTTGCTTCTGGCATAGTTGATGACAATGTCGTATCCTTTTTCAGCCAAGCGAAGGGCTACTGCCTTTCCAACCCCTCTACTACTACCTGTAATTAAAGCACATTTACGTTGACTCATTATGGTTCATCTCCTGATTTGAATAGTTTTCGTCCATTCGTTTCACACTAATAGAAAAGTTCCTATTAGGAGGTTAGATTCATGTATGTCGGACGTGATTTAAGCCAGCTTGGCATGATGTCCAAGGACCAATGGAAAGATACTGAGCTTGCATTTTTCCATCATGCTTTCCAACAAATTTTACCTTATTTAAACGAAGAAGGGCAATCAAAGTATCGAGAAATCGTCATTGAAATTGAAAACCGTGGAGGACTACACCGAAATGAAGCAGATTACACCCACGGAACAACGGTTAAATACGACTAGTCTGTTCGTTTGCCATCTTCCATATTTTTTGGTGAGAAACTGGTAATGCGTAAGCCTCAAGCTCTTCTTTTGTTACTCGTTTCAATGTCGTGTCATGTTCTACAGTGGTGACACGACCAATGAATACAGAAATATTCCAGATGAGGTGGGTAAAGATGTGCTGAATGGTTCCTTCTAAGTCACCAATTTCAGCCTGTATCCCTGCCTCCTCTTCTAAAAATTGAAGCAGTTGCTCCTTCTCTGTCTTTCTTCCCTTTATTGTTTCCATGTTTGGAAATTCCCATAGGTTCGCGAGCAAACCTGTATTTGGTCGCTTATGAATATAAAGGTGACCTTCATCGTCAAATAAGACCGCTGCTGCCATTGATTTGGCCGTAGGCTTTTTCTTTTTGCTTTTCACTGGCAGCTCATGCTGAACCCCTTCCTCTAAAGCCGAACAGTGCATGTTCACAGGACAGATGAGACAGGCAGGTGATGTCGGAGTACAAATGAGTGCCCCTAATTCCATTAATCCTTGGTTAAATTCAGAAGGCTTTTCCCGGGAAATGAGCTGATCAACTGCAAATTCGAAAATATGTCTTGTTTTTGGTTTTGCAATGTCATCCCAAATGGATAAGATACGAGAAATGACCCTCATGACGTTGCCATCTACCGCAGGGTACGGCTTGTTATAGGCGATGCTCAATACTGCACCACTTGTATAAGGGCCTACACCTTTAAGCTTTGAGAACTGTTCTTTTGTATCAGGGACAACACCCCCGTAGGATTCATATACTTCTTTCACAGCTGACTGTAAATTACGCACTCTTGAGTAGTAACCAAGACCTTCCCATGCTTTCATGACCTTTTCTTCATCAGCTAAAGCAAGATCTTTGACCGTTGGGAATTGCTCCATAAACCGAAGAAAATAAGGAATGACCGTATCCACCCTCGTTTGCTGAAGCATCACTTCTGATACCCAAACGCGGTATGGATCTTGATTTTCACGCCATGGCAATGTTCTTTTTTCTTTTTCATACCAATCAATTAAATCACGCTGAAAACCCGTAATGTCTTTACGATCCAGCTTTTCTTGAATGTCTTTCATGTTTAAACTCCTTATCATCGAACCAAGGGCTAACGTTCTGAAAAGAACCTTATTTGTTGTATACTGTTTGTAGATACGTTAACATGTTACATTAAATCAAGACAAAGCAAAAGGAATTTTGCACATAGTGTTGATGAAAGACGTATACTTTGTATGATTGTTCCTAAGCTTGACAACTAGGAGGTAATCAATTGGATACTGGTACTCATGTAGTAATGGGCATTTCTCTTGGGGGACTTGCACTTTTAGATCCAGTCGTCAGCTCAGACCCACACATGGCACATGCCGTCATGTTTGCTACAATAGTCGGCTCCCAAGCACCAGATATTGATACTGTGCTAAAACTAAAAAATAATGCAGTTTATATACGAAATCACCGGGGGTTTACGCATTCGATTCCCGCTGTCCTATTTTGGTCACTGCTTATTCCAGCTGTGATTTTCCCGTTTGTCCCTGAGGTGAATGTCCTTCATCTTTGGTTGTGGACACTGTTAGCTGTTGTACTCCATGTGTTTGTTGATATTTTCAATGCATATGGCACACAAGCCATCCGTCCATTTTCAAAAAAGTGGGTGGCACTCGGGATCATTAACACATTTGATCCGTTTATCTTTGCTACACATCTGATCGCGATTGTCGTCTGGGCGATTGGAGGAGCGCCTGGCTATACTTTTATCACACTTTATGCCGTAATATTCTGCTATTACGTTGTGAGGATCATCATGCAACTTCGAATCAAACGTCAACTACGAGAACGTTTTGATGAAATTGAAGAAATCATTATTTCTCCAACGATGAAATTCAGACAATGGCGTATTGCAGTGAAATGCAAATCCTCTTTTCATGTCGGTCGAAGCATGAATGGTGATCTTGTCATTCTAGACACCTTTAACCGTGTGCCTGTGCCAGATACGGAGATCATGAAAATTGCGAAGCAAGATGAAAACATTTCAGCCTTTCTGTCGTTCTCCCCTGTGTATCGCTGGGAAGTGGATAAGTACAAGGACCATTATGAAGTGCGATTCATTGATTTGCGCTACCGAAGTAAAGGTCATTACCCCTTTGTCGCCATCTGCCACATCGATATGAATCATCAAATTAAAAACTCATATACCGGCTGGATTTTCAGTGAAGAAAAACTGCAAAAAAAATTAAGACTCGGCTCCGTGTGAGCGAGTCTTTTTATGTTGTGAGGAAAATGTCTCTCCTCTATAAAAAACACCACTTCAAAAGAAAGTGGTGTTTAAGGTTGTTTTTTATGTTTTCTCCAAGCATAGACGACAGCCAGAAGGAAACTTATGAGTGAGATGAGAGCTAGAATCCGAATATATGGTGGATAATAGGTGAGCACGATCTCGTTTTTCCCTTTTTCAATCGGGAAACCAATAAATGCGTAATTGGCTTTTTCAATCGTTGTTTGTTGCCCGTTGACAGTAAGCTCCCAGCCCTTTTCATATGGAACTGGAATCACCATATAGTCGTCTCCACGCTTGTTATCATATGAAATATCAAAGCGGTTATGTTGGTGATTGACTTGCTGGTTCCCATCATCCTGTTTTTGTTTTTCATATGCTTCTTGCAAGATTCGGTATGGCTCATGATACAGCTTTAAGTCCTTTAATTCATACGTTCCTTTTGGTAATCGAATAGACAGGATTTTCTCAGCTGGTACGCGGATGATGACGTCATTTACACCTGTTTTGTAAACAGATGTATTGCTTTTACGTGATGTGACATATTGATCCACAGAAAGCTGGAAGCCTTCATTCCGATCGATCCGTTTCACATAAAAGCGAACGTACACATCCCCAGTTCGTACCATATCATCTGGAAGAGTCATATTCAGTCCGCCTATTTCCCCAAATACATCGAGCTGACCATCTTCGTACAGCGCTTGTTCTGTATGAATGTTTGCCTCTTGTATTCGATCAGGTGTAGGCTCAATTTGGTCATTCCCTTTTTTGTCCAAAATCACACCTTGTAGCATAGCGTGTTCCTTATCAAGGGCCGAGGCATGCTCGAGTGATGATTCTGAATAGACGGTACTCGTTGTTCGCGCGAACGGAAGGAGACGTGTATTTTCATACACTTGATAATGCTCGCTCTCCATGATTGGCTCAAAGAAAGCAGGTGGTGAGTAAGATAACATCTTGTCTCTCATATAGTACTTGCCATAAGTGAGACTATATAAATTGTTCCGATCACCCATTGTCGCATAACGACTGACACTTTCTCGTCCCATATCAATTTGTAAGTCATTCCAATAAAAGTTTAGCAAATGCTCATTCAATATGCTTGAATACACACTCATCCCTGAAAACCCTATAAACAATGGCGTATTGTTTCGCACACCGTTCATCCAATCAATTCGGGCAAGCGGGTCTTTCGATCGGTTTTGAATTTGTTGAATAAGCTCCGTTTGTTCCGAACCAGCATACGCTTCGCTTCTCAAATACGAATCGGATACTTCCTTAATATTGCTTCCCTCTGATAAATAGCCCTTTTGGTAAACACCTGCTGTCAATAAACTGATCGCAATTAAAGCGGCTGAAAATAACCGGAGGTGTTGACGTTTTTCAGCATGTATACAAAGGAATAGAAAACTAACGACAACTAATCCCAAGCCCGTAAAAATGACAATGTCTAAATTGCGAAGCGCCCGCTCTGACAAAACGACCGACAGAATCAATACGATCCATGCCCCTAACACCGCCCGCTTCTTCCATTTCCATTCTATGTGTGAAAAATGTTTCATGGTAATGGCGACAACTGCACCGACTGTAAACGCTAGAATGTATTCAAATCGGTATTGCGGAGCAGAAAATCCATTAAACACACTCGCCATTTTCGGACTATAGTGAAACATCATTAACAAAACACTAATGGACGAGAACATAAAAAACCAGCGATTCCGATAAAGCGGAATTAGAAATAAACAAATAAGAAAAATGACAGGCAATAAATACACTCTACTTGTAAAGAGCAAATGATCATGCAACTGAAACCAAGGGATGACCTGATCATACGGTGGTCTTAAATTTTGCAGAAAGCCATAAACAGAAGGGATGAAAAAGGTCGCACTGATCCCAAAGGATAATACCGTTGAGATGGCAAGAGTCCAAAAAATCCTCCAGCTTCGTTCTTCACTTCTCAGCTTGATCAACCATCTGAATAAGACATAAATCGCTAAAAAGATAAAATGAATATAGGCAAAGTAAAAATTGTTGATCAGCATAAGGCTGCACGCCACGATAAACCAAGCAGGCTTGCCCGATTTAAAAATACGTTCAACCCCAAGTATGAGTAGCGGAAGCCACATCATACTATCAGCAAAAAACTCCCAAAACGTTTGATGTCGAAAATAGACAATGGATAACCCATAGAGAGCAGCACCTGTCATGGCACCAAGTCGATGTTGAACCATTGAATACAACACACGATAAGCGATAAAGAGGATCAGCGTGAGCTTGATCACACTCAGCCAAATAATCGCATTCGCCCAAAAATGAATGTCAGGTGATTGAATGAGGTGAAGCACATTCATCAACCACACGACAAAGACTGTGACCATAAAGACCGTCGACGTTGTAAAATAATAACCTAATTGCGTATAGATACCGCCGCCTAATCCAAATTGATAAGAATAAAAGAAATTCCCTTTTACATACTCATCATATAGCAGCTTTTTAAATGGGAGCATTTGCGAAATGCCATCACCACTCCCTGTCATAAACCTGCCATTGGCATATTCATATAAAAAAAAGGAGTGTCCTAAAATAGCGAGAATGAGACACATTCCAATGATCCATCTACGTTTCATCATCTAAATCCTTTCCCCAAAAAATTCCTATATGTCTTTGAAACAAAACAACCCAGCAAGCGATTCGTGCTTGCCGGTTATTCGACGACAGATTATTTAAATAACTGTGTTAAAACTCGGGATTGTTCCGTTGAGCTCGTCTCTTGTTCTGTCACATTTGATTCTTGAATTAAATAATGCGGCCTCTTTTTCGTTTCGTAGTAAATACGACCAATATATTCACCAATTACACCTAGACTCAATAGCTGAATTCCTCCGAGGAAAAGGACAGCTGAAATTAAGGTGAAATAACCCGGTACCATGACGCCAGTTCTGACGATTTGAATAAATGTGGCCCCAATGTAAAACAAAGATAGAAATAAGATCAGTATGCCCGTGTAAAAACAAATACGTAGCGGGCGGTTGTTAAAGGAGACCACTCCATCAATACCATAGTTAAATAATTTCTTTAGTGACCATTTTGTATCACCATGCTGTCTTTCAACATTTTCATAATAAATGACTTTTTCTTCAAATCCAATCCAACTAAAAAGCCCTTTCGAAAAGCGGTTTCCTTCTTTCAATTGCAACAAAGCATCAATTGCTTTGCGTGATATTAAGCGGAAGTCTCCAACGCCATCACGCAGATCGACTTCCACGACCTTGTTCATGATTTTATAGTACATGGATGAAAGATAAGAACGAATCTTACTGTCACCTTTTCGATTTCGCTGGGCAATGACTTGATCGTACCCTTCTTCATAGCCTCTCACAAATTCTTGGATCAAATATGTAGGATGTTGTAAATCGGCATCCATGATGATAGCAGCTTCTCCCTTTGCATGTTCAAGGCCTGCCAAAATAGCAGCTTCCTTCCCAAAGTTTCGTGAAAAGGCCAGATATTTCACCTTTGCACTTTTGTGAGATAGCTCTCTCATATATTGAAGGGTGTTGTCTTTGCTTCCATCATTCACAAAGATGATTTCAAAATCATAATGAAAATCATGAAACTCTTCTACTAGTGCCTCATAGATTCGCCTAATGTTCTCACCTTCATTGTAAGAAGGAATTATAACAGAGAGCAATTCCCGTTTCATATCGCACCTTCTCTTCACTTTATTCATAGAGCCTAATATGTTCATTATTCCTTATTTACCAGAAAACGAAACACTTTTTATTATCCATAAATTTCTTGACTCTTCAATCGTTCCATTATATCAGAGTTTTATTTCCAAAGATTTTACCGTAGATGAATTTAATGTAATTTTAAGTTTATCCAATGTAAAAAGCCTGTAATTCTTATCACAGACTGGGTCATGTTTCATAAAGTGCTCTTCATGATGGATAGGCATTCTTAGTGCAGAAGTCCTTTGTTCTGCTGTTGTAAATGCTCATGTGCCTTTGAGCGTTTATTTTGAAATAAATGCAGCTGTGCACCGTAGCTTTCAATCCATTCGTAAACGATGCGTTCCGTTGTTTCCTGCCCTTTATACTTGCGACCGGCTTTTGCATAAGTCGTTTCAAAATCACTCCATAGTAGCTCTACCCATGTACGTGCTTCTTCATATGTGAGCATATTGTTTTTATTCATTAGTTGTTCGGTTAATCGTTCAAAGTATTGTTCCATGGTGGTTCCTCCTTTGTCTAGCAGAAAGTTCCTTATTAAAAAAACCTCTTTTTTCATATACTACCCTTACGTCTTCAAAAGACGCAAATGATTTGTATTGTTTTGGGGGGATCGATATGCGTAATAAAGTAAAGGGGTTTCCAAATCAAGTGAATCACAAGTTTGAAGGCGAACCAGGCGCCACAGATGCTTTTGCTTCTAAAAGGCCAAATGGTGAGACAAATACACGTCCACAAGAACGTATGAGGGCATCAGGGAAACGTTAATTTTTTTCCAAAGGGAGTGCTTGAGATATGAGTTCAAATGGGAAATCGTATATGGCAGACTTCGTTCAATTAAGAACAACCGCTTACCCTCAACCATGGGCAAATGCAAAGCATTCTGCCTCTCAGGTCAATGGAGAAACGCAGCAAACGCAGCACGACATCGTACTTCAGAACAACGTCCGTAAACAGCGTTCGAAGTAAAGAAAGGGACTGATCTTTGGATCAGTCCTTTTGTGTAAGCATTGAAATCGGCAAAGCATCTTCCTTCTCAGGAGCTGACAGCCTATATCCCCACGCAAATACCCCATTCAAATATTGAACATAAAATTCCTCATCTGTATCTTTGATGTGGTAGGTTTGATTCGTTTGGATTGTAGCTGGATCAATTAAATACGCTTTGGCCATATCAATTTTCCGTTCTAATACTGCATATTCATTCACAATCCCTAGCTGTTCAGCCTTCCTAGCTTTTTCAGAAAGTACCGCAATCTCTTGCTTTAGTTCGTATTCCGTCATCTCACTATAGCGTTTGTCCATGTGTTATTCCCCTTTGTTTAAAACATGATCAATTGTATCTAGATCGAAGCCTTTTCGATATAAAAATTGCTTTACCTTCATCTTTTTTTCAAAAGACCCATCATATCCTACCTTGCGTTTTGCCTTTTCCAACATATAATGAAGGGCTTCTTCTTCTTTTTCCTCTTCTTGTCCATCATATGCTTCTTGAAGCGCTTTATCAATGACCTCAAACGAAAAGCCTTTTCTTTGCAATTGTAGCTTGATGCGTTGTTCGATCTCTTTTGCAGAACGATTCTTCTCTTTTTTCACAAGCTTGTGAACTTGTTTGACGGCTTCCTCAAGCTGCAAATCATTTGGGTATTGTGCGAGAGCTTGTTCGATCGTGTCATCATCGATCCCTTTTCGCTTTAATTCATTTTTTAAAACAGATGGTCCTTTGCTATTCGTTTTTCGGTGTGTACTCACGTATGCTTCTGCAAATTCCAGATCATTTACGTACTTGTAATGCTTTAATTTGTGTATAATTTCACTGATAGCAGGTGCGGGTATTTCCTTTTTTGCTAAGTAATCCGTCACTTCTTTGACTGATCTCATGCGATAGGATAAATAATCAACTGCCTGCTGGAATCCTTTTTTTACGGCATCACCAAATTGAATCTCAATGATGTCTGATTCATCTAATTCTTTGCCCTTCTTCAAGTCGTATTGGACTAAGACATCTAGATCAACACTAAAGGCATATTTCTCATCAAGAAAGATGTTCACGCGTTCTGTATTGTTTTTTTGTGCAGAAATTTTCGTAATAAAAGGCATCCTGTCATCACTCCTTTTCCAAAACAGTCAGGATGTTTCTTCTCGTTCAAAATCGTGAAAGATATAAGTATGTATTGAGAGGAGAGATGTCAATTGAATATCGCCATTACCGGAGGAACCGGATTTATCGGACAGCACGTCACAAAAGTGCTTGAAGCTGAAGGACATCATCTATATATTCTAACAAGAAAACCGAAGAAATCCGAACAAAATCATTTACATTACGTACAATGGCTCACTGAAGGGGCTACACCCGAACATGAACTACCTGCGATTGATGCATGGGTTAACCTAGCCGGTCAATCTATTTTTACACGCTGGACGCAGCAGGCTAAACGGGACATCCTTTCAAGTCGAATCGAAGCGACAAAAGAAGTGAGACGTATCATAGAAGCGCAGGATACCAAACCATCTGTGCACATTCAAGCGAGTGCTGTTGGCATTTACGGAACTTCAGATGTGAAAGATTTCACTGAAGACGCATCTCCAGCAGAAACAGATTTCCTCAGTTATACATCAAAGCGTTGGGAAGAAGAAGGACAAAAAATCGAGGCACTTGGCATCCGGACAGTGTATACAAGGTTCGGGGTCGTATTAGGAGAAAAAGGGACTCTCCCTCTCATGACTCTCCCATATAAGCTGTTTGCAGGCGGGACAATTGGTTCTGGTTCACAATGGGTATCATGGGTTCATGTCGAGGATGTGGCGCAGCTAATTGCTTTTGCGATGAAACATGACCACATCACCGGTCCACTCAACGTGACGTCCCCTCACCCTGTTCAAATGCGGCAGCTTGGGCAAACCATTGCGAAAGCACTTGGGCGCCCCCATTGGCTAAAGGTCCCGTCCTTTGTCATCAAAACAGCACTTGGTGAGATGTCATTGCTTGTATTAGAAGGACAGCGTGCTTTGCCGAAAAAGGCGTTGCTATCATCGTATCCTTTTTTATACCCTGAGCTAAAAGAAGCCATTTTACAAAGAAAGGAATAAAAACCACACAAAACACCCATGCTAATAGAAATGATGTGAAGGGACTGTTTTGAATGAAAAAGAAAGAACAACAACCAACTTCTAAGCTGAAGAAAACACAGGAAGTTCTTTATCAGCAAGAATTCAAAAGAGCGGAAAGAGCAGCAGCACAAACAAAAAGTAAATAACACGGATATTCTCCTCGAACAAGCACATAACTAACATGATCTTGTAAAGGAGGAGATGGCTTTGAAAAAAGACCAAAACAAAAAATCCGCTCAACACATGGCATTACAAGAGACGGATGGCGAATTTGTTGAATTTTCCAAAGAACTTGCAGATCCAAATGACGTAAAAGCCATGGCACGTATGAAAGAAGCCGATCAACGGGCCAAAAACAAACATTAAAAAAGAAGCAGATCCTCTGACGGGTCTGCTTTTTTCCTTTTACTGTAGCTCTTTTAGTAAGGTTGACACCTTTTGACGTGACTTTTCCATTGGCACTTCTTTAGGGTAGCCGATATGCAGAATGGCTGCAAAACGCTCGTTTTCCTTTAATCCCATTTCCTGTTGAAATTCTTGATCATACAGAATGCGCCCACTCTTCCACACCATGCCAATCCCTTGATCCCAAGCAAGAAGCTGGAAGTTTTGAATCAAAGCACTCACTGCGGCAAAATCATCATTCCTCACCACTGGGTTCTCATCTTCCTTCAAGATGACAAATAAAAGAGCTGGTACTTTTGAAAAGTATTCTCTGTATTGATTGATTTTTTCTTCTTTTGCCTCAGGGTTGTGTCGTAGAAAGTACGCAATGAACCTTTCGATAAAAATGGCTTTTGCTTCATCCGTTGTCGCATAAAGGAAGCGCCATGGCTCAGTTAGTTTATGATTAGGTGCATAAACGGCATCTTCTAATAATGGCTCAAGCTGCTCTACTGTGACAGCCTTCTCTTTGAATTGACGAATCGATCTTCTATATCTCACAGCGTCTCGAACAGTCAACGCCTCTACTTGTTTATTCATGTATGTCATCCTTTCAATCAACTTTAATTGAAATTGATTCTCAATCATATTATAAACATCATTTCACTTTGGTGCAAATAGAGAATCTCCCCCCTTTTGTTAAATAGTTGTTTGACTTTTTCAACTAATGTTACAATCATATTACGTTTTAAACATTTTTTGATAAAAAAACCAAGATGATGTAAGGTTTTCAGGTATTTCCTTTTACATGATCAGCTATTTTTTCAAAGGCTTTCGCCCATGATTGGAAGGGAGGCTCCTTAATGCAATGAATATGAATATTGGACAAATCATTAAGCTCTATCGTTATAAACAAAGTATGACACAAGCCGAATTGGCTGAAGGGATTTGTTCTGTCTCTCATTTAAGTAAAATTGAAAATGGCTCTAAAGAGGCGAATCAAGATACGATCAATCTACTGCTTGAAAAACTAGGCATCAGTCAAGAGACGCTCTCCCAAAAAGCGCGTCATTTACTGTCATTACTTGATGAGTTTCAAATGAATATGTACTTTTATGCACTGGAACAGGCGAAACAAAATGCAGAAATGATCATTCATCACGAGGAACAGTTCTTTTCACTAGATTTAGGGATTCAATATCATTTGTCCTTATTTCAATTTTATTTATTAACTGAAAAACAGCCACTCGCCTTAAAAACACACCGAGTGCTTAAAAAATTTGAAAAAACCTTTATTGAAACAGAAAAAGAAATATTTGAATATCTAGATGGGATCCATCAAATCAAGAATGGACAGATAGAGGATGGGCTGAAAAAGCTCGAAAGCTGTTTTTCTTACGCTTCTGTGGAACAGAGTGACCTCTTTTATCACTATGCAAAAGCGCTTGGCACGATAGGACGTCTTGGTGATGCATTGGAGGCAACACATCAAGCGATGGACTTATATAGACAAAAAAACAACTTCAAGCGGATCTTACACTGTACGCTCATTCACGGTGTAATATCACTAGAATTAAAAGCGTTCCAAACAGCTAAAAAATATTTAAAAGAAGTGATTTTGCACACATCGCTTCAACCTGATGCCTATATCAAAATGAGTGCCTATTTTTATTACGGAGTCCTATTAAAGCGTGAAGAAGATTATTCATCAGCTGTGCCTTATTTACTAGATTCACTCAATTACTTTAATCAAGAACAGCTAGAAGATCGATATTGTGAAACACTATATGAAATTGCAACATTGTATGCTGAATATGACCCAAAAAAAGCACTTCCCTACATACACGAGCTGTTAAAACAGCCACGTATTCAGCCGAATTGTTTGTATATGATCAAAATTTATAAATTGATGATTGAGGAGAATCCTCATGATTTGAAAACGTACTTGATCGAGGCAGCGATTCCTTACTTTGAACATAATCAATTACACAGTGAATATCTTTTCGCTCTTAGAACCTTGCTATCGTATTCGGCTTCTCAGCTTGATCGAACCGAGTTCACCTTCTATACCGAAAAGCTGCTCCACCTGTTATCATCATATGTGCCATATTACAAAAAAGCATGACCTTCTTCCGATCGAAGGTCATGCTTTTTCTATTCATTAGATGGTCTTTTGCTGATCTCTTTCAGGACAGGTGACTTGTTCGACAGATTGAATATATCGCTTTTTCGCAAAAAAATCATATGCATGCTGCCCGAAGCCAAGCCAAATGCTCATCATGAGAAATGGGACCGCTCCCCATAAAGCAGGGATGTTGCAAGCAATCCGAAACCAAGTATAGATCCCTGAGTTTTTTTGATTTTTGGCTAACGTAATCGACACGATTCGTTTTTCAGCTTTTTCTTCACTGATTTTATTCAGCCTTAGTAGCTGAGAATTTCTAAATGACTCAAAGTGAATTCGGTTCTTCCAATCAAGTGTTTTCAACAAATCAATCGTCTTTGCACATGCAGGGCTCTGTCCGTCGTAAAATACAAGCAACCTAAGTGATTTGATGGAACGCTGTTCTCTTTTTTTTGATTCAGCGAGCTTCTTTTTTTCTTGATCGAGATAAATGATTTTTTTCATAGAGTGATCGCCAGTCCTTTTCAGTCATTTGTTTTAGTTCGTTCAAAGGAGATTACAACTAGATTACTATAGTTGCTGGGCCTCTTGTATTGGGAAAAAGCAAACCGACGTGCGTTATATGAGCCTTTAGATTAGGGCGAAATTGATGATTTCACGGCTTATATGAGGTTTTTCAACTAAAACTGGTTGGGAAAATCGTGGTGCCTTGCGGTTTTCTGCGGATTTCGATAGATTTCTGCGGTATTTCTGCATCTTTATGCGGTGTTTTGTAGGTAAAACGCAAAAACAAGATATAAAAAGACTACTTCCCATTGCGGTGAAGTAGTCCTTTGGTTTATATTTTTTCCAAAACTTCTACAATTTCTTTCTCGATGTCTTTCCATAAGTAACGATCAGTCGTATAGTGATGTGCGGCTTCTTTCGCAAATGCCTCAAACGCTGCTTCGAAGTTAGTAGAACCTTTGTCCGGTTTTTTCTCGTCTACAAAGCGCTGGGCTTCTTTTGAGCGTGGTCCCCATTTCCCTACCTCGTTCCCATCCTGATCGATGAAGACGATAATCGGGATCGATCTTGCGGTTCCGTTCGTTAAATACTGATCCATCAGATCTAGATTTTCGTCCCGAATGAAATAACGCACATCAATTAGGGCTTCGTTGGCAATTCGCATAAAAATCGGCACATTCACCATGGCATCTCCGCACCAATCAGCGGTGATGACGAGTGCTCTTAGCTTTTTCTTTTGCAGACGTTGGAGCGTCTCTTTTTCTTTTTGGTGAATGGCATACTGGTTGTAAACCGTTAGTAAGTTTTCACGGTTTTTCCCCATATTGTGTACATATGTACGTTCAGCTAGTCCCTTTGTAAACCATTCATTTAATGTCATACTATCATCCCCCTTACCCCTCAACTTTACCACTTTCTCTATTCTTTTGTCACCTAATGAAAGGCCGCGTTTCTTGAGGGAGTCATTGCGATAAAAATCGATACTTCCCATTATTTTTGGTCGGGAGAGCTGGTTTTTTAATGCTATACTCTGTGATTCATCCCTTTTGACATGCAAAAGCTTGATGATGCTTTCAATTACAAGTGAAAATCAGTAATATAAAGAGAAGAGCCGCTTAAAGGAAGTGAACAAGCGTGGAATATAATATTCATGATACCACCGTACTGAATGAGGAAATTCTATCGCCAGAGGAGAAAAAGACTTGGGTGCTTTATATGAAAGTCCTCACAGCAGCAGGGCTAGGAGATGTGTCAGAATGGATGAAGCTTGATATGAGTATGCCTCAGATGAAGGTGCTCATGCTGCTTAACAATCATGGCTCTCTCAAAGTATCCGAAATTGCTGAAAAAATGGGGGCTTCTTTGTCTAACATGACAGGTCTGCTAGATCGTTTAGAGCAGGCGAACTTTGTTGAACGAAAGCATTCTGAACGCGATCGGCGAATCATTGTCGTAGAACTAACAGAAGAAGCCAAAAATATCTTTAGAAGTATTTATCAAAAAGGACACGAAAAAATCAAAAACACCCTTCAACGCCTTAATGATGAGGAAAAGAAAAAAGTAAATGAAGGGCTAGAAATCTTAGAAAAAGCACTTCGTCCTGAACGCGGGTGAGCTCCAAAAGAAAAAAGACGGTCACTTGAGATCCGTCTTTTTGATTTCTTCTTCGACTTGTTGATTTGTAGCAGTAAACAACGTTCGCCGAATGACTTCTCTGTCATCCCATAACAAATAGCCTAAACCGATGATAAGGAAAAAGATGCTGATCCACGTACCGCCAGGCAGCAAATCTTCAAGCCTCTGAAATGTATACATATCGACTTCAACATTCATTCTAAAATAATGAATCTCGAACAGAACATATTTTGCGATATAAAATAATGCGGCCATACATATGAACATGGCACCGACAATTTTCCTTCCAATCATGTGTTCACCCCCCTCTTTTTATTTCCAAATAGTCTTACATACCCACAGACCGCTTCATCGCCCTGCGCTCTCTTACCATTCGAGAGGGACGCAATTTTCGCAAAGAAAGAGTGTAGGCGAACCAACTCTTTGATTTAAAAAAGAATTGAACGTAGTAAAACTGAAGATGCTGTAAAAGGACGACAACAAAAAGAACAACTGGAAATATAAGGAAATATAAATCCACCCCTCCTCTCACGATTTCAGTGATAAAGAAAATCACACCACTGATCATCATTAGCTGTTCTATCCTTTGGGCGATTTGCACAAATGTCTGTCCTAATTGAGATAGATCCCCAATTTGACGATTTCTTACTTTTCTAGACTTATAAAACCAAATAACACTTTCTAATAGATTATGTAAAATATATAACGTGATCATAATAGAAAAGGATGATGACACAACGACTGTTTGGATGATGAGTGGAATCACCATAAAATAAAGCGCTGTAAATGCGTGTTTCCAAGATAAGAGAAAGAGTTCTTTTTCAACATGATTTTGCATGGATTTCACCTCAATCTATACTACGTCTTATTTCCCAAAAGGTTCCCTAACCATGTACTTCCATCTGCATGCCGTTTATTTTAGCAAACTCTTCCTTTCCTTTCCATCACATTTTTAAAAATAGTATTCTTTGATCGTGTACAATAGAAGGGAAATAGATGAAACTGGAGTGGCTTACATGATCATAACGATGATTCTTTTTTTATTAGCTGGGTTAGCTGAAATTGGTGGCGGATATCTTGTTTGGCTTTGGCTACGTGAAGCCAAGCCAGTCAGCTATGGCATCGTAGGCAGCCTCATCTTAGTTGCGTATGGTGTGCTTCCCACCTTCCAGCAATTCCCGACATTTGGACGGGTGTATGCGGCCTATGGCGGTGTTTTTGTGATTCTTGCTGTGTTTTGGGGCTGGTGGGTTGATCGTAGAGCACCTGATTTATATGACTGGATTGGTGCTATCATTTGTTTGATTGGCGTCAGTGTGATGTTGTTCGCGCCTCGGAGTTCATAACTTCAATGCCTATACATAAAAAGTGCTGCCATTTGCGGCAGCACTTGCAATGTCATGTGGTTTAACGAGCACTAGCTGTTTGTAATTCTTTGTTTTTCTCTTTAAAACGCTCATTGTGTGATGAGACGTAAGCCACTTTTTCGGCTTCTGGTTCGATGTAGAGCTTTGCGCTATTAAGGGCATTCACTCCGTCAACAAATGTCCCAGCAATTAAACGAACTTTGCTCTTATGTGTACATAAGTCGCCTACTGCATATACGCCTGGTATATTCGTTTCCATTTTTTCATTGACTTCAATCAATCCCCATTCGCCTTGCTTTAGTCCCCATTCTGCTAGAACACTTAAATCACCTTTCATTCCATGATTCACGATGACAGCATCTGTTTCAATCCGTTCCATTTCACCTGTCTCTAAATGCTGAACCGTGACCGCCGCAATTTTATCTCCCTCGCCGTGAAGCTCTGTCAGTTCATGTGGTGTTAGGATGCGTGCACAAGATGCTTTCATGTTGGCTACGTTTTTCTCATGTCCGCCAAATGCGTCACGGCGATGCACGACGGTGACACTTTCTGCAATCGGGGCTAGCGCATTTGCCCAATCAACAGCTGAATCGCCGCCACCAGATATGACGACACGTTTTCCTGAAAATGTCTTCAGCTCCTGCACTGTATAATAAAGGTTCGTCACCTCATAACGGTTTGCATCTTCAATTTCAAGTTTTCGTTGCACAGGGATGCCGTGTCCCATCGCTAATATGAGGGTCTTGGTCAAATGGCGGTCACCATTTTCAGCGGTCAGTAAGATATGCCCATTCTCGACACGATCAAATTGCGTAATCTTTTGATTTAGCGCAATCTCTGGTTTAAATGTCTTTGCCTGCGCCTCGAGCTGTTCAATCAGCTTTTCCCCTCTTGTTGGCGGGAGACCGCCTACATCCCAAATGACTTTTTCCGGATAGAGAAGAATCTTTCCGCCGAGTGTTTCGTTGTACTCAAGCACCTTCGTCTTTAAATCTCGCATCCCACTATAAAAGGCGGTGTACATGCCTGCTGGACCGCCGCCGATAATGGTGACGTCAAACAATTCAAGCTGATCTGTCATTTGAGTCCCTCCATTTTTCTTTGTTACTCTATGTAAAGGTGATATTGATTCTCATTATCATATATGTATATTGTAGTCTACTCTTGTGATAAGAATCAATAGCATGATCAAAAAAAGAACAGGACGAGCGCTTACTCGTCCTGTCACCCTTACACTATGGTTAACCCAAGGTCCTTTAATTCCAGAGAAACCAGTCTTGCGATTGCATCTGCCCCTTCTTTTGTAAAATGAGTACGATCCTCAATTCCTGTTGATATCATAAAGAAAGACGTCGTTTTCTCTATGCCAGAAATCTGATAAAACTGAAGACTTGCGGTATTTAAATCAACGAGAAGAACCTCTTCTTCATCAGCTAATTCTTTCATAGCAGCGCAGTATTCAGGGAAATCATTGATATATTCCCCGTCTTTTTCATGAAAACGGCCGACAGGTGTTAACAAAAGCGGGGTGGCCCCTTTCGCTCTTGCCCCATGAATATATTGAGACAGATACTTTTTGTACGTCGTAAAAGGCTCTGTATGCCGCTCAGGCTTCTCCTTGGAAGCATCATTATGTCCCATTTGTGTGAAAAGCCAATCCCCTGGCTGAATCACAGCCAATATGTCGTCAAGTCGTCCTTCTTCGATGAATGTCTTTGAGCTTCTCCCACCGATCGCCCGGTTCTCGACCTTCACATTCTTCGCCGTATAACGATGTAAAAACTCCCCCCATCCTCCTTGAACAGGACGATCTGGGTAAGATGAAACAGTTGAATCACCAGCTAAATAGATGGTTGTCATGTTCATACCCCCTTTGCTCATTTCGCCACATCTTCATAAGCGATGCAGTCATCTGAGTGGCTACTGAAAAGATGAAACGATCTGCACCACTCCTTCAATCATTCTCTTTTTCATGATGAAAACCCTGCTTACTAGGAGTTGAGGTCTTGTTTAAATATGCGGCGGAAGTTCTATTTTTTTCTCAGCTGCGGTCTTTAGTGCCTGAAGCATGTAGCCAATACCTTGATATGGAGCCAGTGGATAATTTGCTCTTTGATGAGGAAGTAATAATGGATCTATCACTTTACGATATTTCTTTCCCCCTAGAATGACCAACTCATCATAGGCGGAGAGATTTTTTTCATGAAATTGACATCTCAATTCCTCTTGTGTCATCTGCTCAGCATGCGGTGTACCAAATGCGACATCATAATGTTCATGGATGATATCATCTGCCTTTAAAAACCCGTGCTTTGCTGATAAAATCAGCCAGTCTGAAAAGAATGTTTGTGCATAGATTTTCGTACGCTGATGTAGCGGGCTTAAGTAGACAAGATCTGCTGGCTGGCTTCCTGCCTCTGGGTTCACGTCCCATATTTTCTTCGCGCCACATGGAATGATACAAACTCGTTTCAACTAGTATTCTCCTTCCTTCTTCGATACATCTGATATCCGATACAACCTAGCGCTGTGCCAAGTGTATTGAGAATAATGTCATCAATATCGCTGCTTCTTGTAATGATACCAGATTGCGAGAAAACCCATTGAAGCACTTCGATCAAAACAGAAAACAGAAATCCAGCAAGTACCGCTTTTTGCCAGCGCATTGTTCGAAAGGTGTGGTAAAGAAAAAAGCCGAGTGGTATAAATAATAGAATATTTCCTGCCAAATTTAAAAAAACGAGATTCGGATAGCCATGATGATAGGCGTGGAGGTTTTGATAGATTGAGTGAAATGGCATGAGATTGACACTGACCTGATCCCTCGCTGCGGAAAAACGATTCGGGAATACCGTCAAATATAACAGCAGGTTTGTATAAAAAAATAAACAAGCAAGACTCATTTCCGTACGTAAATAGACGAATCGATTGTGCTTTTTTGCCTGTCTGTATCTCATATAAATAAATAGCGGGACGAGCAGAAGGAAGTAAGCACTTGAAACCATTGCGCTTGATGTCATGCGATAAGCTGCCCCTTTCTTACGAGATGCTTGACCATATTACAGCTTATTCAAGCCTGTTTGCATCTATTCGTCTCGTCTTTTCACGCACTCATGAAAGATTGACAAATCGTCATTTTTGCACTAAAATGACTGACATTCATTCATTTTAGGACGGTGATGGTATGTCAAAGCGAGAAAAGATCATGCTTGCTGCAATTGATGCGTTTAAAGAAAAAGGAATTGAAAAAACAACCATCTCAGATATTGTGAAATCAGCAGGAGTCGCCCAAGGGACATTTTATTTATATTTCCCGTCGAAGCTGTCTGTCATGCCTGCCATCGCCGAACATCTCATCTCACAGATGGTTCCGGCAATAGAGAAAGAATTAACCCAACATGCCGATGTACTCGACCAAGCAGATGCGCTCGTTGAATTTATTTTCTCGTTTACGAGACAATACCGCGATGTGCTCGCCCTTACCTATTCAGGTTTAGCCGCAACCGAGCATTTAAAAGAATGGGAAGACATTTATGAACCCCTTTATAAATGGGTGGCGGACTTTTTAGAAAAAGCACAACAGGAAGAGAGGGTTCGAGCCAATTTAAACTGTCATTACGCCGCAAAATTCATCATTGGTTTACTCGAATCTTCAGCTGAACAAATGTACTTATTTACAGAAACAGATACAGAAGAAGTCCTTATCCAAAAGCAAGAGGTGAAACAATTTCTCCTTTACGCACTTGGCATAGAGACAACGTAGAAAAGTACAGCGTATGCTGTACGCTCTTTTTTGGTTTCAAAATGACGAATCGTCAGTTTTAGGAGGAAAGGATATGAAAAAAAGTTGGATGTATGTCGCACTCACATGTTTGTTCGAGTTGCTTTGGGTGTTTGGTTTAAATAAAGCGGAGGCCGTGTGGGAATGGGCGATCATCATTTGTCTCATCCCGATCGACTTTTATTTCTTAATGAAAGCTTGCGAGAAGCTGCCGACAGGAACGGTTTATGCCGTGTTTGCCGGAGTCGGCACGATTGGGACGTCCATTATGGATTACACACTGTTCGGTGGAACCTTTTCATTAGGCAAACTATTATTCATGGGGATATTGATCATAGGCATTATTGGACTAAAAGTATCTGATAGAGATACACACGATCAGAAGGGAGAAGCGATATAAGATGGGCTGGTTTTTTGTGATATTGGCTTCTGCCTGTGAAATTGGTGGGACCATCGGTTTAAATATGTTTAGTAAGAAAAAACAATGGGCATCTGGGCTATTATTTGTCGGTGGCTTCGCCTTATCCTTTCTATTTTTATATGCATCTTTCACTTCTGTTCAAGTATCCGTCGCTTATACAGTGTGGATTGGACTGGGAACAGCTGGCTCCGTCCTTTTCAATATGATTCTATTTAAAGAACCGAAAAACGTGATTCGAATGATGAGTTTGCTGCTGATTGTGATTGGAGTGGTCGGGCTGAAGTTGTATGCTTGATGTCACAATAAAGGCAGGAGAACCTCATCCTGCCTTCCACTTTAATGAAGCACCGGCTGTTCATTCATCAAATCAATGGCGTACAGTGATTGCTCATGCTCATCCAAAAGAACGTAAATTTTGAGCGGTGCAACTGCTTGAACCGTCTGTTGTGTGAATAACACACAAGTGAATTTTTCGATCCCTTCTGGCAGCTTACTTTTAAGAAAGGGGTGAAGAATGGGGGAGATTCGAAGGGTATCAACATCTTGTAACCAATGCTCATCTTGTAACGCAGGATAATGGTCAACGATAAACTGACGAAACACTTCCAATGTACTCAAGGTGAATATCCTCACTTTCTTCTATTCATGACGTCAAACTTCCCTTGCAACAATCGTTTTGAATTCATCATAAGACCTTTTCGTACCATACTTGAGACACGTACTCCCTCATTTAGAATGACCAATTGTAGATCCACTGTACTGTCTTGAATGCACTATATGTATGACGTTTGCTATTTCTTCTATTGACTCAACCACGAATCCAAACGATGGACCTATGATTAAATTCGTATCTTTCTCATTCGTGATAAAATGACAATTCCCTTCTACAAAATTCCATTTTTCTTCAAATAATGAGGTTTTCCCATAAAAAAGAACAGTTCTCACTGTTCTTTTCAACGTTGCATAGTGATTTTCTAGTTTACACGCGCCATATTTCAAAGGTCTTCCAATGGGAACATTTCGCCTGTTGCTGCATCGACCGCATCATGACCATCCAATTTTCCGCACAGCACGTACTGTTCTTGCGAGAAGTCATATACATAGATTGGCGTGAGCTTTAGATTTTCTTTCATTTGATGAAAGGCTTGTTCTTTGGAGACGGTGATGTTTTTTGGTTTCTGAAACTCATTGAACATTTGTTTCTTGTCGATATAATTGAGCACTTCAAATGTATTGGCATCAATGAACACCAACATTTTATCTTGACTTCCGCTATCCTCATCAGTTGTTTTCAAGATCGCGTGTATATAACCATGCTCGCGGTAAAGTGTGTCGAGTAGCCATTTTCTTGTATCCTGCGGGTATTCCTTTTGCAAAAAGATGCGTACTGCCTTTACACACTCGTATTTCTCTTTTTCCGATATCGGAATGGTATCTGGTGATGGCTCCAACGAAAAGGCTTGTTCGGCTGACACTTCTTCATGCATATCCAATTCTTTTCTGACAAAGGACTCGTTGATCGGTTCATTCCATTCAATGATTTGATTGACCTTGAGACGCCCTTTATCTCTTCCTCCATACGGAATGGTTTCTTTCCCATCATTTTTAATATAGATCTCTTCTACCGCATAAATAGATCGCATCTTTTGTTGTTCAAAAGAAGGCCATTCAAAACGCTTCACTTGTTGCTTTGCGATATGCTCAACCATCTCAATGGAAAGTGTATATTCTTCATGTTTGAACTTTTGTTTCGCTAAAAATGGACCATGTTGCACAAAGTATATGAGCTGTCCATCTTGATTCCATTTCACTTCAATCGTTCCAGAAGGCGTCACGGAATAGCCGTCTATTCCTTCACCGAAAAGAAGTTCCCCTTCTTCTTTTTTATGTAGTTGAAAATGATCCCCATACGTTAATGCTGTGACTTGTTCCACCCATGGAATGATGTCATTTGGATTTTGACTGTTAAACGTGACACCATTCCTCGCATATGTCTTCCCCATGACAAATATAGCAGACTCAAATTGACCCGTATTCAAGTTCACCTCAATCACTGCTGTTCCTTCTGGATTCGTATCATCGTCACAAGGTTCCGTTTGGTGTGGTGGAAACCATTCCATATTAAATCGATAGACCGTTTCATTGAACATATTGATGGAACGGTAAAAACCTTTCCTTTTTAAATGGTATTGCGCCAAGCCAAATGTTTTTCTTGTCCGATCAATCAGCTCTTGTATCTTTGTATTCATTGTTTCACCTCGAGAGTTTTTAGTTGTTCTGTACACAAACAGATCTTTCTAAAAAAATGGTTAAAACAGATACATGTAACTAACGATACTCGTTACTAATAAAATCAATAGACTCATGACAAATCCAACCATATACGATTCCGTCGTATATCCTTTTAAATCTAATGTGTTCGTAGCGTTGTCAATTTTTTTAAAGCGAAGCAGCAAACTAATATTTAAAAAAATTAACATAATGACAACGATGATCAATAGAAAAAACGCATCTTCGGGTAAGAATTGATTATTTAAGTGCTGAAAGGTATATGATTGAAAAAACAACAGTGCACTTAATACCAGTCTCCATAAATGCTCTGTTCTTTGTTCCTTTAGCCACTCGTCTCCCAATTTACCTTTTTCATAGATGGCCACCTCTTCGAAAATAGGAAATAGAGATTTTGTGGACCCTTTTTTAAGTAAACCGATCATACTTTGAATGAAAATGACAATGCCTAAACCTAAGAAAAAATGTGATAATTGAATGGATAGAAGATAGATCAATCCATAAAAAAGAATAGCCGCGATGACGGTAAGTAAATTTGACACAGCCACTTGCTTTAATCGCATCTTTCTTAACGCTGTTCGTTCCATAAAATCCCCTCACTTTAGAATGCTCTGACGAAACGTTATATCTTTATTACGAGTTGAAGCGCAAAATGTTTCAAGATTTTCCCTATCGTGTTTTGAGGAGTGTAAATAAAAAGAAGGATTAAACACCCACCAGCTCGATGAATATCTAATCCTTCAATCCTTACATTGTTCGTTTGTAGGTTTGTTGAACCAATAATTCCTCAATCAATTTTTGTTGTGAAGGTCCTTCTTCATTCTTCAACATCATATGTAGTCGTTTCACTTGGGCTATACTCAACATAAAACGAAGGCGATAACGCCCGTCTCACAACAGCCGTCATATGCTCCCCTTCTTGATTGAATTTCCTCTCCATCTCTTTCCCACCTGGTCGCAAGTCTCCTGTCTCTTCATCAAACCAACGACCATACTGTATGCACCAATTCCAGATGTCTGAGAAGAGTGTATCACTGACAGGTACATCCTCTCTTTCTAAATGACATTGACAATGTCCGCATTGAAAAGGTTCACCACCATAAGTTCCTTCTATTTTCACATGAGGTTGTTCCTCAAACTCACGACAGCACACCCATTTTTTGAATTGTCGACCAAACGCTGTCAGTTTAATGGCGTAATGACGCATGGAAGTTCGTTTGCCCTTCATATCAAAAACACCTTGATCAATCAATTGCTTTAGTCGATGGGCCTCTTATGAACGTATAAAGTTTTTATGTTTCATATTTTTTCAGTCTTATATTTGATAACTACTTGTAAATAAATTCATGATATCGCAGAGATCAAAGCTAGATTTTTGCAATCCTCGTTGCATATCTTCCTCATTATTTCCTGTAACGTTAAGTGAAAATCATTTTGATAAGATCAATCTTTTTAACTCTTTTGTCATTTGTGGTGATGTAAGATAAATCGAATCATCGATAAGATACATAAACGTACTCTTCTCATTGTCCTTTCCTAACCATAAATGTATTCCATGTACAGGCAGTCCCCCTTCTTCTGACTCGTATTCTACCATTACATCATAATCAGGTTTAGGCATCTTAACCTCTCCTGGTTGTTTGACAGCAGTCGTAATCGCCTTTTCAAAAACATCTAATGATTCCTCTTCTTTAATCGATAAAATAATCTCTTCATTTATTTCTCCTGTTCCATTCGACTCTGAAATTTTAATTTCTGATATATTTTCATCTAAAAGAACCATCGTTTCTCCTTGTTGTAATTGGCAACCTATTAAAGCGATTGCCATAATTAAAATGATTAATATCGAAAATATAATCTTCAAGCTATTTCCTCTCCTTTACCATCCAAGCGAGCAGAATTGCCCACTTAATAAGACGGTTTATCTATTCTATCAGTGTCGGTATCAATTACATAATCAACCTCAATGTCTTCAATCAAAGTGCCTTATATTCTGACGAATCCGGTTTGTAATTAAAGATTTTCACTTTTATCTCTTTATCGGTTTATTTTTCTAAATTTCTCCTACTTCAGTATAAAATTATGATTGGATTTTAGACTACTGCTTTTGAAGTGCTCCGAACCCATCTAACCTTTTTCTTAATTGAATGATCGTATCAAATTCTTCGTTCTGAAGCGACATACAAATTAAAAAAGAAAAAGGATGGGATCCTGTTCCCACCCTCTTTTTTCTTCTTTTTTCCCTGCCTTCCCTTGTCCACACGTTCTTCAAAGGCATATTAGAACAATATATTTTAATTTACACTTTCAACACAAGCTTCACGATCACTTCCACATGCGTAGTTTATAAACGCCTAAGATGATAGCATCATTTAAAAACATTTAATAGCACGTAAAAACCTTGATTTATCAAGGTTTTTACGGAAACCGAAACATTTATTAACATCTAGCAGAACTATAAAACACCTGCCAATCAGCGTGGACATTACCCCTACTAAAAAGGGATGGCTTAAAGCCATCCCTTTCATGTCATTATTCTTCACATGTCATTTTGCCGAACTTGTCTCTTTCGTAGTCGAAATATCAAAAATTTACAGTATAAACAGAGAATAATAGTCTGTAACAATAAGAATTTATTCAGCAAACACTACCTTCTCTATATTGTTTATTATAATCAAAGAAATATGTATTACAGAGAAACCATCTTTGAAAATCTATTTTTATTCTTATTGTTTCTTATTGATTTTAAAAATTCAACTTTTGAATCCATATCATTTAGACCATTAAATTTTTTCTCAATTTCTTCAAAATCCAAGTATTCATCTGCATTGTAATTATATATATAATCATCACAATCTTTTTTCGCATACTGTTTAGTGTGAGTTTGTGTCCATGCATGAACACAACTTCCATCCCAAAAAACATTTTCTCTTATCAGACGACTTGGATTCCCTCCATAAACATTATTTGAAAAGTAATCTTTACCGGCAACAACACTGGCAGCCCCTATTATTGAACCGGAATGAATTTTGGCACCTTTCAATATTAACGCGCTCTGCCCAATCCATACATGGTCACCTAAAAATATTGATTTACTATAATTAATTCTCTCATGCGAATCACAATCATATATTAAATGTGGATCTGCATTTCTCATTGTAATTCCGTATGAAAACATACAGTTGTCACCAATAAATACACTTTTTTCTTCAGACATAATTACTGTAAGAATTCCATTAAAATAAGTATTTTCTCCAACAAAGAAAAACTGATTATTATAAATTGTAAGATTGAGGTATATCTTATGTCTATTTTTACAAATATAGCAAACTGAGCCTGAGCCATTCAAAAGTATAGTAGAGTTTTCAATATTAACTCCATCCTCAATGATTACAACATTATTCTTTCCATTAAACTTTATTCTTGATTTATTGAATACCACATTATTGCCTGATGATATTATAGTATTGCCATTTCCTGCTTTATTAAAATCAGCTACATTAGTAATTTCTAACATTGTATCCCTCTTTTATAATTTTTTTACCTTTTTATAAACTCTTTCACAGTTATTAGTATCATTGAATGCAGAGAAGAATTCTTCTTTATCAAACTGGCAGTATACAACAGGTTTTCTCATATTAGAAAAATCAAGTGATGAAGAAGAATAGTCTGTAACAATAAGATTTGATTCAGCAAATACTTCTCTGGTAAGGTTTATTTTCTTCAAAGACAATAATATTTGAATTTTTCTTAAAGTATTTGTTCCCACTTCTGAGGTTAGGATGTGCCATATAACAGATTTTATATTCATTTTTTTCGGCAGCTACAAGTAATTTTTCATTATTCAGAAGACCATTGAAGAACTGGAAGTATTCACTTGTATTGAATGTATCAATTACTATATTTGTTACTTTATTACTTACAGCAAGGCTCTTTCTCAAAGTAGTTGAATGGTACACCATTTGGGGTGGGCGTTCAAGCATTACATTTTATTTCCCCTAAATTATCTAATACAATATATGGTTTTTTTGTATGATTTTTTCTACACACACTTTGATTATATCATTATGTAGTAATTTGTTCCAACTGTTTTTATCAGCGTGTCCTATTACCATATAAATATTATTATATTGCTTTTCTGTAGGCCTTATCAATCTGACTACTTCTGTCTTTGTTCCCCATTTTTCTGTAGGGCTAAGTATTGCTAAGAGTCTCATTCTGCTATTCCCTCCATACTTTCTATAGGAAGAATTAGCGGTAGATGCAGTTGTTCATTTGATTTATCAAGAATAATTCTTTTAAACTATCATATCAATGGCAGGTATAACGTTGATATGATATACGAAAAGCTTGTACCTCTTGACGGTTCTCCCGGTACATATGATGCTGAGACTGCTGCTCTTTCAAGTTTTCCAATCTCAACCTTTAAGAAATATCTAATAAAGCTTGCGAAGCACTTTTGTTCTGCATTTGCTCTTCTGCATAAGTTAAGTTGTCTACGATTTTTCGCGTTTTTCTATATCTAAATCAATGTTTACATGTCCATCGGCCTTTTTGTCACTTAAAAGCACAACCGTTTCCACATGTGCCGTGTATAGCTACGCATAAGTCAAGCGTCGTTTTGCGTCACGCCCAATCTCCTACAAACGCCGATTTTTGGGGCATTGTGGATACTTGAAAGTTTATCTTTATTTAACGTCACTACCCGTATATCTTAAATAACTTGTGCGGGGTGGACAACGTCCACCTATCCTCTTTGGTCTCAGATTTGCAAAAGATATTTACATAGAAAAAGGACCTTTAAAAAGATAAGGAATTGTTCCCTTATCATTTTAAAGGTCGTGTTTTCTATAAAAGTATAAAAGCCTGTGAAATTTCATGACAAAATTTCACAGGCTTTTTCATATCACAATATCTATCCTAATAAAGGAAACTTACATTCATTCAAATACGGCTACTAAGCGTCCTTTCACTTCATGATTTTTCAGTTTTTCTATCCCTTTGTCGATTTCTTCAAATGGGATGGTGATTAGATTTGGGCTCATTTTTCCAGTAGCAAAGCAATCATAAACACCTTTTAAGTCTTCTACTGATCCACCATTACTTCCTAAAAGCTTAATTTCTTTTGTAATCATTAAGTAAGTATTAACATTAGATTCTAATTTACCCATACCAACAATGACAACTGTTCCTTGAACTTTTACGGCTTCTAATGCATCAGACGTTGTTTGTCCAAATCCAGCAAAGTCAACAATCACATCACATTCGGCTTCTTTCATATCTAAAACAGTGTCAAAAACTTTTGTAGCTCCTAGTTCTTCAGCAAGTTTACGCGCTTCTGGAGAAACATCTGTCGCGTACACTTCGCACCCTTTAATTAAAGCCATTTGCAACGCAAATTGACCAAGTCCACCGATACCGATAATTCCTACTTTTGTACCTTCTTTTGCTTGTCCAATCGTGAAAAGAGCACGGTATGATGTAATTCCTGCATCTGTTGAAGCTGCACCTTCTTCAAAGGAAACGCTTTCAGGGATGATCACACATTGATGTGCAGGAACACGCACTTTTTCAGCATATCCTCCATCATAGTTGTACCCAGCAGTGATTTTCGTTGCTCGATCCATTGGGTTCGCCCCAACGCGGTCGCCAACCTTAATCCCTTCGACACCTTCACCCACTTCAATCACAACCCCAGCAAACTCATGCCCCATAATAACAGGACCATTTGGGAAAAGTGGCATCCAACCCGGATCTTGTAATGCTGCAACGTCTGAATGGCATAGACCAGCAGCTTTCACGTCGATTACAACGTGACCTGGAATCGCTTTTGGATCTTCTTTTTCAATCAATTCTAGTGGTTTATTTGTACCTGAAAATAGCCAACCTCTCATACGATCTCCTCCAAATGGTTCATATCTTATTTTTGCAACTACTTAAAATTCTAGCTACACTTATAGTTTAATAGGTTTCTCTTCCTATAAACCATCCTTAAAATTTGATATAATGTTGGAGAAACCAACATATTCATCAAATCTGTCTAATAGGAGAGGAATATGATGAAACCCCATTCAAACCAAGCCATACGGACAAAAAATTTCTTAAAAAAGGCATTCATTGAAATGGTACATAAAAAGGGATTTAGTGCTGTGACGGTGAAGGACATTGTTGATTATGCCCAATATAATCGAACAACCTATTATGTATATTATCAAAACATACATGAGCTTGTTGAAGAGTTAATGGATGAAATGTTTGAGGCCATTCAGTATTACAGCATGTCTAAATATCAAAACGATCATCGGGTAAAAATAAACGAGTTAACAACGAACTCCTTCGAATTGTTGTATTATATTTACGATCACCGTGATTACTTTACATTATCCCTTTTAGAAGATACCTTGCCACACATTCACCAGCAACTACCTGAAGCGATTTTTCATTTATTGAAAAATAAATTTGATATTCAATACGGTGTGTCTTCTGTTGATGATTATGCCCAAAAGCGTTATATGGCACATGGTACGGCGGGGTTAATTATGGACTGGATTGCACAGGATTTTGATGTGACACCCGCTGAAATGACAGATCGGCTCATCGTTATTTTTAATACCTTTGCAAGAGCGTTTGTGATAAAAGAAACTTAACAAATTTTTGTGTGAATAGATCGTTATTCATTACGAAATTCCCCTCTATACAACTTCCCTTTTCATACCAAGGTTTTTCACACTTTGTTAAAATATTGGTTTATTTAGAATGATGATTTTATTCAAAGTCCGATTTAATAGTACTAACACTGCTGAAACACCTTAAATCATCTAATCATCCTAAATGACTGTATCAGCAAATTTTCTGTTAAATAAAACTTCTTCCAAACGAGACGAAAAAAGGCTTGGACAATGATGCCCAAGCCTTCAAAAGAGTAGTAAAAAAACTATGAAGCACAGTTTACTTGGCTGTGCCTTTCAACACAAGCTTCACGATCACTTCCACATGCGCCGTATGCGGAAACATATCCACCGGCTGCATGTATTCAATCTGATAGTCCGTTGACATGTATTGCAGGTCTTTTGCTAGTGTAGATGGATTGCATGAGACGTAGACAAAGCGTTTTGGTTTGATCTGTTTGACGGTGTCTAGGAAGGTGCGTTCGCATCCTGTTCTTGGTGGATCGACGACAATCACGTCAGGTCGGAAGCCTTCTTTGGCCCATTTTGGGAGCCAGTGTTCGGCTGTTCCTGTCACATAGGTCGTATTTTTCATGCCATGTTTTTTGGCATTTTTTTTGGCATCATCAATCGATTCTTTGATGACATCCATTCCTCTTACTTCTTTTGCGCCGTCTGATAGCCACATGCCGATGGTGCCAACGCCGCAATATGCGTCAACGATTTTTTCTTTTCCTGTTAGTTTAGCCGCTTTTTTGGCTTCATCGTACAACTTCAATGTCTGCTTTGGATTCAATTGGAAGAACGCGCGTGCGCTCAATTCAAATGAGACATCGCCTAGAAACTCTTGAATGACCATATTGCCAGCCAGGAGCGATGTTTTATGACCGAAGATGACAGATGTTTTTTCTCCATTGATATTGTGCATGATGGATGTCACTTCTGGGAGTCGTTTTTGGATGGCTTCTGCAATTTCTTTTTTCTTTGGAAATTCAGGTTTTGATGTGACAAGAACGACTTGTACTTCACCTGTCTCAAAGCCGACGCGCACAACAATCGACCTGACGTCTCCTTTTCTTGTCCGTTCGTTGTAGACTGATACGCCGAATTTCTCTAAAATTTTGCGGACGACGCCTGTTGTTTTGTTCGTTTGTGGGTGCTGAACGATACATTCCTTAATCGGCACAAGCTTATGAGAGTTCAGGCCATACAGTCCTGCAATGATATCTCCACTATGAGATCGTCCGACTTGGAATTGGCTTTTATTGCGATAGTGCCATGGATCTTCCATGCCAATCGTTGGTCTAATCTCTATCTTTTCAACCGACAGCTTTGTATGACGTTCCATTGATTGAATGACAATATCACGTTTTTCCTTTAGCTGCTGCTCGTACGCTAAATGCTGAAGCTGGCAACCGCCGCACTGCTCGTATACTGGGCATGGTGGTTTCACACGATGCTCTGAACGCTTTCGCACTTTTCTAATGGTTCCTTCTGCGTATTTCGGCTGTACATTTGTTGCTTCTACGACGACTTCCTCACCTGGTAGCGCGCCTGGTACAAAGACCACTTGCTTTTTAAAATATCCGACCCCTTCACCATTAATGCCAAGGCGTTTAATCGTGAGCGGGAACTGTTGTCCTTTTTGTAAAAAGGCACCTTGCTGTTTTTCTTTCACTTCATTTCTCTCCGTTCTATTAAAACCTATGATAGGTTGTCCTCATTTGATTTCATCTCATTAGTATATCACGACTGGGGCCATGTGAGAAAATGTGCTTCAATCTTTATTTGTCTCAATGCTTCTCCATAAATAAAGGGACGCATAGCTTAAATACGGTGCCCACTCCTTACTTAATGCTTCCATTTCCTCTTTTGTCGGTTTTTCAGGTAGATGAAAATGCTGTTTGATGGCGTTTTGAATGCCGATATCTGCCATTGGAAAAAGATTCGGTCTTCCCAGTCCATTCATGAGGATATTTTGAACCGTCCACGGTCCGATGCCTCTTATTGGAAGTAGACGTTCTTCGATGTCGTGATCCGGCAAATGGTGTAATTCATCTAAACGAAGAGTGCCGCTCGCAATCCGTTTCGAGATATCAATGACATATTCCGCCTTTCGCTGACTGAATTGCAGTTGCCTCAGGTCGTCTGTTTCAAGGGAGGCAATGGTTTCTGGTAAAGGGTCAAACCATACACCTTCGATTTGTTCGCCGTACGTATGAACAAATCGTTTCATTAGCTCATAAGCAAACGACAGGTTGAGCTGTTGATGAATGATGCATTTCATGAAACAGTGATACAAATGGAAGTCCAGCATCAGTGGTGTACCGATGTGATGGTGAAATATAGATGCTAGATTCGTTTGAGAAAAATGGTCATCGATCACCTTTAGTGGATGATTCATCCCAAAAATCCGCTTGATTTCAAAGATGGTTGGTTCCACTGGGCCATGTGCACGCACACGAAATGAAGGCTCCTCTGTTGTGCCAGTAGCTTGAACGACAACCACATACGGTTTTTGATCAATTCGTAACGGTACTTTGATTTCCCTTTTCTTTATATCTACTGCTTTTAATGGGTCATTTGATAAACGTCTTAATACTTGATCAAAGTGATACGGTGGTTCAACGACTAGCTTTCTCTCCCACATCATGGCCCTCTCCCTTCTAAAAATAAACGCTGACACATTTTGTTCATTCCATGTGAATCATTCTGTATATTGAATACTTTTAAATAGAAACAGTACAAGAATTTATCAGTTATATCTTCCTTATTTTTGAGGAATCTCCTGTTTCATTGACAAAAGTTTTGAGCAAATACAACTAAAATTCGACACGATTCCTCAATATCCTAGGCTCATTTTCCTTAAATTAGAAATAGAACATCTGGGTGATATCTTCCATTTACAAAATTTTTGTATAATTATGACATATCAAGGAGGTGAGCAAAGGAATTAGCGGATTAGGCAATCGTTCGTTTTATCTTGCAGGAACTTATTTACCTCATTGATTACCGGCTTCACCTAGTTTCACGTTTTACAAGAAGACCCAAAATTTTAAAAACAAAGGAGATCCGACCAATGAAAAAAACAATTCTTTCTATCGCCCTTGCCACTGCTGTTTCTTCGACACTACCAGTATTTGCTGATGCTGCTGAGCAAAAATCTGCTCCAGTTTCAACAGCTTTACAACAAACTGTTTTAAACAAAGCAGTTGAAGGTAAAGCATCTACAAATGCAACGAATGTAAACATCAACTTTGACGTTCTTGGTATCGCAAACGCATTGATTAATGCTGCGAATGCAAACACAAACCGTGAAGGCTTTGTAAAAGGTTTAATGGAGTCTGCTTTCTATGCTGCTGGCGCAAGATACAATGTCATGGTATTTAACTTAAGCCAAGGCTATGAGACTCGTTTCAATGGTGTCAAAACGTTTGCTACTGTAAAATACGGAAGTATTACTTACGGAGTTTGGGTATTTGAAAATGGATCTTTCACAAACAAAGGTGACGGTGGCTACATCAACTGGGCATTCAGAGGATGGTTCGACCGTAACGGTGGTTACGTCAACTTCCGTCGTCCTTAATTCTTTATTTTATCAATCATACACGCACATTTGACCGATCTCAGTCATGAGATCGGCTTTTTTGATTCAAGACAAAAGGCTTGCAGGGTTTCTGCAAGCCTTTTGACTAGAGCTGGGGGAGGTGCCATACTTTTTCGAGCATAAGATCATCTAAACTTTTAAAGGAATACCCCTCCTTTTTTAAAGCAATGATGGCATCATCTAGTGCCTCGGCATTATCTTTGGACACAGTGTGTAGTAAATAAATGGCGCCTGGATGTGATTGTTTCATGATTTGATCGTACGCATATTGTTTTCCTTTTTGATGGTGGATGTGCCAATCCACGAAAGCAGCTGACCAGAAAACCGTTTGGTAGCCAAGCTGTTTTGTTTCTTTCAATACCCTTTCACTAAAAACACCACGTGGCGGACGAAGATACAGATTGTCTTGTTTTCCTGTTATCTTGTATACCGCTTCATTTACACGGTCTAGTTCTTCTTTGATTTCCTTCATATTCTTCTTCGTTAAATCTGGATGATGGTACGAATGGTTACCAATGATATGCCCTTCCTCTGCCATGCGTTTCACAAGCTGCGGCTGATCCTTTACGAAATGACCCGTTACAAAAAATGTTCCTGGTACTTGATGTTTTTTCAATACATCTAAAATCTGTGGTGTGTACCCATTTTCGTAACCGTTGTCGAACGTAAAGTAAATCTCTTTCTTTTTCGTATTTCCTAAGTAGAATGCACCGTATTGTTGAAGGAGCGTCGTCAGTTCTTTTCCCGCATCTGCTGGTTTGTGCTGCTTACTTTTTGCAAATCCCCAGTGAATGGACTTGTTGGACACGGCTGTTGCTTCTGAAAGAGGCATCATCAGAAACAGGGCACATAAACAAATCAGCATATATTTTTTCATCGTTGTCACTTCCTGGTTTTACTTCTATTGTGCAGAATTGAACCTGGACTCATACATGCATTCATATGCCAATTTTAAGAAAAAAGCCCGCCATAAGCGAGCTAGTCTTCTTGCCAATCACTTTTGAAGCGTTCGTATTTCGCTTCTAAATCATCAATCATCTGAATCAGTCTGTCTATATCCTCAACGTCTGTTGATTCCGGATCTAATGAATCAATCACATTCATAAACATATCTAACCGATTCTTTAAATAGTCAACTTGCTGTTCTTTACTTCCTGCTGCCTTGCCCATCGCTACACTCCCTTTTTGCTTTTGTTCATAGCTTATCGTTTCTTACGTTCAAATTCAATTCTGTCTCCCCCCTTGCGTATAACGATCAAGGGGCTTAAAATTAACTGTTGGCGGGTCTATGTTTACCCGAATGAAAAGGAGATAGATACCATGAATCAAAAAACAGCCCTTCGTCCGATTACACCTGCATATGACCCTTGGGAGGCCTATCTCGATGTGCAGGATTACGGCGAGATGAAGCTGACAAATATTGAATTTACAACGACTCATTTATGCAACATGAGATGTGAGCACTGTGCAGTTGGCTATACATTACAGCCAAAAGATCCGAATGCCCTGCCACTTGATTTGCTAATTCGCCGTTTGGATGAAGTTCCACTCCTTCGCTCTTTGAGCATAACAGGCGGAGAACCAATGCTTTCCCTCAAATCTGTGCGGGAATATGTTGTTCCTTTATTAAAGTATGCCCATGAACGCGGTGTCCGTACACAAATCAATTCAAATTTAACACTTGATTTGGCGCGTTATGAGGAGATCATTCCATACTTGGATGTTCTTCATATTTCGCACAACTGGGGTACGATTGAAGAATTTGCGACAGTTGGCTTTGCAATGATGGACAGAAAACCAACCTTTGAACAGCGCGTAAAATATTTTGATCGCATGATTGAAAATAGTCAGGCACTCGTGAAAGCTGGAGTCACAGTATCAGCCGAAACGATGCTGAACAAACGCACACTCCCATATATTGAACACATCCATCGTCAAATTGTGGATGAAATGAAATGCCAGCGTCATGAAATTCACCCGATGTACCCAAGTGACTTCGCCAGTGCGCTTGAATCGTTGTCGCTTTCAGAAATGCGCGATGCCATTCATCAGCTACTCGATATTCGGGATGAGGACACATGGATGCTATTTGGTACCTTGCCATTTTACTCATGTAACAATGACGAAAAAGACCAGCAGCTTCTTGATCGATTGCGTCAAGCGAAAAATGTGACTGTCCGAAATGATCCTGATGGCCGTTCAAGGTTGAATGTGAATATTTTTGATGGGAACATTATAGTCACAGACTTTGGTGACACACCGCCGCTTGGGAATATTGAAACGGATACCCTGCAATCCGCCTATACTCGCTGGATGAACACCAAATTAGCAAAAGAACTCAATTGTCATTGTCCAAGTGTCCAGTGTCTTGGACCCAATGTTCTCGTGAAAAACAGCTATTATCAAGATGTTGATTTCACTTCTCGTATCGCCAGGGGGTAACCTATAGATGGAAGAAACATTTTTGACAGTGGTCAAAAACAAATACATTGAAATTTTACTTGTAGGATTTGTCCTTTGGCTTGCCGTCTTTTTGATCAACAAAGCGCTTCAAATTTTCTTTAAACGCACCGAGTTTATGGAAGAGAAGAAGAAGAAAACAATTGAGAGTTTGGTGAGATCTGTCACAAAGTACACGGCCACGATCTGCTTTGTGCTATATGTCATTTCCCTCTTCTTTCATGACTTTGGGAAAATTCTTGCTGGTGCTGGTGTAGCAGGGATTGTGATCGGTTTTGGTGCCCAAACGCTCATTCGAGATATTTTAGCAGGCATCTTTTTGATCTATGAACGGCAGATACATAAAGGCGACTATGTGACGGTCAATAATCTCTTTAATGGAACCATTGAAGAGATTGGCCTCCGCTCTTTACAAATCAGAGAATGGAGCGGTAAATTGTTAACCATTTCGAATGGAGACATCCGCCAAATTCAAAACTACAACATGCAATTTATGCGTGTGACGGAGTCTGTGTTAATTCGCAGCAATCAAGATCCCGACATTGCATTTCGGGCACTCGAAGCAGCTTGTGAACAGTTGAATCAACATCATCATGATTTCCTAAAAAAAGATGAATTTCAACATGCGATAGAACCCTTTCAAGTTCACGGGATTATGGGACTGAACAAGATGAATCGCGGGATTGAAATCACCGTAAAGGGAATGGTCGCTGATGAATTCTATTTCGACGCAGCCCTCGCTGTTCGTAAAGAAATGATGAAACATCTTTATCTTCATAACGTCCAGTTACTTGAAGATTTTGTTTATCCACAAACAAGCAAATAACCTCACCTATCGTGTGAGGTTATTTTTTACTTTAGACAGCAACCGACCACTTTTTTGAACCTCGTGCTTCTCCCCTCTTGACTGATTCATGTATAATAGAAAACGGATTGATTTCATTGCAGCATGGGGACCCTCATACTGTGTATTTACTAAGTGAAAGAGAGTGAATAAGATGGGTCGTAAATGGAATAACATTAAGGAAAAGAAAGCATCAAAAGACGCAAATACAAGTCGTATTTACGCAAAATTCGGGCGTGAAATCTATGTGGCAGCCAAACAAGGAGAGCCAAACCCAGAATCCAACCAAGCACTACGCTTTGTATTAGAACGTGCCAAAACATATAGTGTCCCAAAACACATTGTGGACCGTGCCATTGAAAAAGCCAAAGGTGGTTCAGAGGAAAACTTCGATGAACTGCGGTATGAAGGATTTGGCCCTAATGGCTCGATGGTCATTGTGGATGCCCTGACCAATAACGTGAATCGTACCGCTTCAGATGTGCGCGCGGCATTTGGGAAAAACGGCGGAAACATGGGGGTCAGCGGGTCAGTTGCTTACATGTTTGATCAAATCGCTGTCATCGGTGTCGAAGGGAAAAGCGAAGAAGAAACCCTTGAGCTTTTAATGGAAGCAGACATTGATGTACGTGACATCATGGAAGAAGATCAAGCGGTCATTGTCTATGCCGAACCTGATCAATTCCATCAAGTGCAAGAGGCATTTAAACAAGCCGGTGTTGAAGAATTCACAGTCGCAGAAATTACCATGCTCCCGCAAAATGAAGTGTCATTAGATGAAGAATCTCAAGCACAATTCGAGAAATTAATTGATGTCTTAGAAGATCTTGAAGACGTGCAACAGGTTTATCATAATGTGGATTTAGGGGAGTAATATAATTTTAAACAGGCCTAATGAAGGTCTGTTTTTTTTGCATTAAATAAAAAAAGGAATGAATGTATATTGAATGATGAATCAGGTACATCATATCGATTATTTTACAAGCTGGTTTCATAAGGTTTGTTGTTTTAGAAGTAATTGAATAATTTGAGAAAAGTTATATAATGAAGCATACTAATTTGGAAATGGAGGTGAAAAAATGAAAAGTAATAGTTCTTCATTGATTATTGGTTTTGCAATGATAATAAGTGTCGCAATATTAGGTTTATTTCTAATGTTTACGTTTGGTAAGGATTCATCAAATGAGGTCAATACAAACAACGAATATAGATATGAATTAATAACAACCGGAAGTAATGTGATTTTATTTGACAAGGATACAGGGGAATACTGGAAAAAGTTTTTTGATAGTAACGAAGGCCCGGTAAATTGGGAAAAAGACTCCCCATTAGATAAAGATAAATAAAAGAAATTGATCATTCCATTGGGAAAATACAAAAGCCTCTTTCAAGTTGAAAGAGGTCTTTTCTTATTTTAGTTCATCCCTTGAAATCCAAACGTTAAATGATCCTGAACAGGGATCCATGCGCCGATTCCTTGAGATGTCACGTTTTTCACAATCAATTTGCGTTTGTTCCCTTTTAGAACAAGGTATACTTCACCGTATGTGACCTTCCCTTTTTCATTAATCGCAGGAGCATAAGCATGAAGAGATGCTGATTTTTTCGGGGGTACGTTGTAGGACTGATCACGTTTTGTCCCTGCACCAATCACCGTGTCAAAGGCAAGCGGCAATTTTGTTTTTTGGATGGCTTTTTGCATCATCAATGTTTTGACGTCATCTGGGTTAGGTACTTTTGCTGTGAGCCCTCCGCTTACTTTCACCTGCTGTTTCTGTACATATTTTCCTACAGCGGTTTTGTTGCCGCCTCTGTTGTCAATGTGATTCGTATTTACTTTTTTATATTCCCAGTTGGCGACTGTTTCATTTGAATCGTAGCTCAGTGCCCATCTGCCGAGAAAAATGGTAGCTCGGTACCCGACCGCTAGCGGAGTCCCTGAAATACTCGATTCATTTAGCATTTTAATCAGATGCGTATTTTCAATTGGGACATTGGTTGTTTTAAATAATTCGGTTGTCAGCTCGCTCGGCTGGAGAAGTGGCTGATCTTGCGAGGCATTCGGATACGTATTTTCCTTCGATATACTAGCGACAGAAGATGGCACTTTAAATGGCTTTGCCGCCTGTGCTGGAAGGCTGTATAGAAAACTAATGGATAAAAGAACAACAACCATGATGCGAGGCATCTTTTTCATATCATCACTCTTTCTCATTCATTTTTCCATAGTATTTTCCCTAAAGACGTCCCTTATCCACAAAAGATTATAAAAGGAAAAAACCAATAGCCATAATAAAGTAAGCAGCCAGTAATGTGGCACCCTCAAACCAGTTCGTATCACCATCATTTGATAAAATGACTGTCAGTAAGACGGAAGATGCCATGGCAATCAGTTCTGGCAAAGAGAAAACGAGCGCCATCTGCTTGTCGAAAAAAAGAGAGCTGATGACAAGAATTGGTGCCACCATCATGGCGACTTGCAGCGTGGAGCCGAAGGCGATCTCGACTGCCACATCCATTTTATTTTTATACGCCATGATGACAGCAGAGGCATGTTCTGCTGCATTGCCGACGATGGCTACAATAATGACCCCAATAAACAACTCACTCCAGCCAAACTGTTCTCCTACGGTGTCAAATGTATGTACAAGTCGCTCTGAAATATACGCAACTGCCAGAGTCGCCAGTAGCAAAATTACAGTGGCCCATTTGCCGGACCATTCTGGCGTTTCATCCTCTTCTGGCTTCTCATTTCCCCTCTCCTGATTCGCTACATAGACACCTCGGTGACTGACCAGTTTGAAATATAAGGCGGCGACATAAAGCAAAATCATCACAATACTAATGCCCATACTTAATACAAATTGTCGGTCTTCTGCCATTTCCATAGAAAAGACTTCTGGAATAACAAACGCCACAATGATAGCGAACATGAGTAATCCAGAATTGTGCCTTGCGTCATGGACATTAAACGTTTGACGTTTATACTTTAACCCGCCAACAAAAAAAGAAAGACCTGCTACTAATAGCAAATTCCCAATCACTGATCCTGTTAACGAAGCCAGTACGATCGCAGTCAGCCCTTGTTTTAATGCAAAGATTGAAATAATGAATTCTACTGCATTTCCAAATGTGGCGTTTAAAAGCCCACCGATTCTTGGGCCTGCAATGATAGAGAGGCTTTCTGTTGCTCTTCCCATAAAACTAGCTAGACCAATAATGGCGACACAATAAATCGCAAACATGATGGCCTGCGGGAAGTGAAGGTAGCTTCCTGCTATAGAAAGAGGAACACCAATTGCGACAATCACAAGAAACAAACGGTTCATACAGTCCTACTCCTTTACACAGATCTGACTGTTATTCTGTCGTGAGTGCCGTTATCATATACATTTAGATTCGTTCGTGTGAACAAGTGATGTCGATACTGTCTTTCACAGATTGCACCATCGAACAATGCTTCATCGCAAGCTTTATGACGTGATCCATTTTGTCATCTGACACGTCGATTCTTTCGAACATCATATGTAGATGGATGCGCGTGATTCGGTTCGCCATCCCTTCTCTTGTGACTTTGGGTGTTATCGTGAATCCTTCTAAACTTATTCGCTTTTTTTGAAGTACATGAACAAGCATCTCCCCTAAACATCCAGCAATCGCTGATACAAACAATTCATAGGGTCTATAACCCGCTTGTTCATCTTTTGATAGTTGGAATTGACCAAATTCGGCATCTACCGTCCAACGATCATTTTCGTATGTCAGTTTCATTGTTTCCCACCTTTCTATTGAATGCTTGATTGTTCCATTGTACGATGAAAGCATGAACTTGTAAGGAGCTTCTTATGACGAGAATTCATTTTATGTTGTTAATTTTACTTGTATCCGTCTCTGGTTTTTCACAGGGGGCATTACTTCCCGTGATTTCGATTATTTTTGAACAAGCGGGCACGTCTCCTACGTTAAACGGTTTACATGCGACAGGCTTATATCTCGGCGTCCTGCTTGCGTCACCATTTATGGAAGCGCCGCTTCGTCGTTTCGGTTTTAAGCCTTTAATTGTCATTGGGGGCGCAGCGGTTTTTTGCAGCTTATTCAGCTTTGTGTTTTTTGAATCTTATATCGTTTGGTTCTTCCTACGACTGATCATCGGCATTGGTGATCATATGTTACATTTTTCGACACAGACGTGGGTGACGTATGCGTCGTCTTCTAAAAATCGTGGGCGGAATATTTCATTGTATGGGTTGTCCTTTGGACTCGGTTTTGCAGCTGGCCCATTTTTAACACCGTTAATTAAAATCAATCCATCTTTACCTTTTATTGTTTCAGGTGCTGTTAGTTTATGTATTTGGCTCCTTGTCTTCGCTTTGAAAAATACGTATCCAGAGTCAGACGATGTACAGACGACAGAGCACACGAACAGCTTGAAACGCTTTAAGAAAGCAAGCCAATTTGGATGGGTCGCATTTATGATGCCTTTTTGCTACGGCTTCCTCGAAACGACGCTCAATAGTAACTTCCCTGTATATGCACTCAGAAGCGGAGTGACGGTAGATGCTGTTGCGTTTATTTTACCTGCATTTGCGATTGGAAGTATTGTATTTCAACTTCCTCTTGGCATGCTTAGCGACCGCTTTGGCAGACGCCGGCTCATTTTATGTGTCACACTTGCTGGGTCCTTCTTTTTCTTATTGGCGGGGATCTTCATTCATTCTGTCATTGCCGTTGCGACTTGCTTCTTCTTGGCAGGAATGGCTGTCGGCTCTACGTTTTCACTTGGCATTAGTTATATGACAGATCTGTTGCCTAAACACCTTCTCCCTGCAGGGAATTTGATGTGCGGGATGGCGTTTAGCGCGGGGAGTATTCTCGGACCAGTTCTAGGAGGATTTTTTGTCCAAACGTTTAAGGACGTGAATTTACTCTATCTCGTTAGCATGATGGTTTTCTTCGTATTTTGTTGCGTTCGGTTTGGCCGGACGGCGGCTGTACCGGAAAGTACACGTGTGTAAACATGAAAAAAACTCCTCTGCACGTTTGGCAGAGGAGTTTTTTTATCTAGTGATAGCCATTTTGACCGTTTGCACTTCCGCTTGTTTTTTGCTTTGGCTGATGGCCTTTGTTTTGTTTATTGTTGCTTCCGCCTTTTTTCGACTGTTTGGACATATGTGATTCCCCCATCCATTAGATTGAACAAGTTGTTGTTCTTCTTTAGGATGCCCCGTTTTCTTTACAGCTTACCTGGTACGATTTTACGTTTATGTAAAAGCGCATTGAGCTCACCACCGAGAATGATCATGATGCCGGTTAAATAAAACCAAATCATCAAAATAATGATCCCCCCGATACTCCCGTACATCGCACTATAGTTGGCAAACTCACCGACGTAAAATGAAAACAGCATGCTGACTAGAATCCATCCAATAGACGCAAAAATCGCCCCTGGTAGAACAAATGTCAATTTTTGCCGAACGTTTGGTGCAAAATAATATAAGGCTGTAAACACAATCAATAAAATCAGGGGGCTGATGATCCATCTAATGGCCGCCCACATTGTGAGAAAGGCATCAGATTGTCCGACTAAATCAGCCACAAATAAGCCAATCTCTTTTCCAAAGACAGGTAGCATCAAGGCAAAGATAATCGTTAGAACCATTGCAATGGTTAAGATGATGGATGTTAAACGTACAAGTATGAAGGATCGATTTTCTTCAACTTCGTAAGCATGATTAAACGCTCTAACGACTGCATTAATTCCGTTCGAAGCCGACCAAAGAGCGGCAATAATCCCGAATGACAATAATCCACCATTACGATTATTCAGTGTCTCGTCCGCAATGGATTCGATCATCGCGAGTGCTCCCTCCGGCGCATAACTTGAAATCACGCTCAGTACATCATTTGATGTGAGCGGTAAATAACCAACCAGCGTCAACACGAAGATGAGAAACGGAAATAATGATAGCAAAAAGAAATACGCAAGCTCTGCAGATTTTGCCGGTCCTTCATGAAGTAAGAAGCGTTTAATCAACGCTTTCATAAAACTCATACGCCTCAGCTCCAATGATCAATCTGTCTGTTACGTTCGAAAATGATCCTTCGTTTCTTCAATAATCTCGATGACTTTTGGGGTTGTTTCCTTTAACTGATTGACCTGTTCATTTAAAAATGACAAATCATCTGAGACCGTTCGCATCAGCTGCTTCGTTTCTTCCATTTTTTCTTTCACGCAAGCGGACACCTTACCTGGCTCGTGGCGGTAATCATTCAGCTTTTGTTGGCAGTTATTCCACTTCTCTTGTAATGCCCTTCTTGTTGGTCGATGAAATAAGGTCAGCAATAGACCGCAGGCTGCTCCAATGACAGCTCCTTGCAGCATGATTGGATGTTTCTCTTCCATCTTATCTGATCTCCTTTCTGTTAAAGGTTTTGCTCTTTCTTTACATACGTCAAAAAGCGGTCAATTCCTGTTTCAATTAAATCATGGACTTCTTCAAAGTTCCCCGTGTAATAAGGATCTGGTACATCATCTCGATCATCGTCTTCTACAAAATCGAGGAGGCGACCAATAAAGTGATGTTTTCCATAACCGGCTAGACGACGAAGTGCTCCGACATTTTCAGCATCCATTGCCAGAATATAGTCATATGAGGTGATATCGTCATCCTTGATTTGTCTTGCAGTCATTCCCTCATAGCCAATGCCTTTTTCATCTAGCAGCTTTCTTGTTCCTTCATGCGGAGGACTGCCATGATGCCAGCCACCAATGCCTGCTGAATCAATAGAAAAGTGTTCACTCAGCCCATCCTCTGCTACTCGCTTTCTAAACATTGCCTCTGCCATTGGCGATCTACAAATATTCCCAAGACACACGAATAATACATGTATCATGTTTCATCTCCTCCTATCTTTTCCCTAAGAATCCTTTTCAAAAACATAATCTCTATCATATCAAGTCTTTTTTCTTTTTGGAAACGTTTTAAAAATTGTCACCAAGCATATTGACAAATGACTTGATAAAAGGGGAAACTTTAGGAGAATCACACAAAAAAGGGGGATATTAGATGGGAGTTATTGAACAATTTGTCACGCATATGAACAATGTTTTGTGGGGGCCTCCCCTGTTGTTATTAATTGTTGGTACTGGAATCTATCTCACCTTCCGCATTCTCTTCATTCAAATCAGACTACTTCCTTATTCTTTAAAGCTTGCATTTTCCAAACAAGACAAAACGTCAGAAGGCGATATCTCTCATTTTCAAGCATTAATGACGGCTCTTGCCGCAACTGTTGGGACAGGTAATATTGTTGGTGTTGCTTCAGCAGTCATCGCCGGCGGTCCTGGTGCTGTATTTTGGATGTGGTTTGCTGCATTTTTTGGAATGGCGACTAAATTTGCTGAAGCCGTTCTTGCTGTCAAATACCGGATCAAAAATGAAAAAGGAGAAATGTCTGGCGGGCCTATGTATTATTTAGAGCATGGCTTAAAGCAAAAATGGCTAGGGGTGCTGTTTGCGATTTTTGGAGCCTGTGCCGCCTTCGGGATTGGAAACCTTGTACAATCTAATTCCATCTCTGGTGTCATGCAGTCAACCTTCCATATTCCGACCTGGATCACAGGCATCGTCATTACAGCCTTTACAGCACTCGTCATTTTAGGTGGCATTAAAAGCATCGGACGGGTGACGTCTATCTTTGTACCAGTCATGGCTTTATTCTACGTCATTTGTGGCCTAATCATTCTTGTGATGAATGCCCACCTTGTGCCGGGCGCACTTGGGCTTATTTTCTCGGATGCATTTACTGGTCAAGCCGTCGCAGGGGGTGCCATCGGAACGGTCATTCGCTGGGGCGTAGCGCGTGGCGTATTTTCAAATGAAGCTGGACTTGGTTCAGCTCCCATCGCCGCAGCTGCTGCCAAAACGGATATGCCTGCTAGACAAGCACTCGTATCTATGACGCAAGTATTTATTGATACCATCATTGTTTGTTCAATCACTGGCATTACCATCGTGATGGCTGATATGTATGTCAGTGAGAAAAGTGATGCCCTCACCTCATTATCTTTTGCTTACTTCCTTGGTCCGATCGGTTCTACGATTGTCGCCATCGGTTTACTCTTGTTCGCCTATTCAACCATTATTGGCTGGTCATATTATGGGGAAAAATGCTTTACCTATTTGGCCAAAGATTCGTACGTCATGATCTACCGCATTTTGTTTGTCATTGCTGTCTTTTTCGGGGCAGTGTTTAAAAATGACTTTGTCTGGGGTGTCGCGGATATGCTGAATGGCCTTATGGCGATCCCTAACTTAATTGGGCTCATTGGTTTATCTGGAGTCGTTGTGTTTGAAACGAAACGGATTCTTGAAAAGATGAAGCAAGAGAAAAAAGAGAAAAACATTTCGATCTCGTCTTAATAGCCCTTTTATTCTTTCGCAATTCTGTTAGAATAGACATATTATTCGATACATGCAGGAAAGGACGTGCCGCCCTTGTCAGAGCAAAAAGCGGCTGAAGTCAATCAGCTAATTGAAGAGATTTCACAGAAGTTAAACATGCTGAACATTGGAGTCATCAGAGCCGAGGACTTCAGTCCAGACAAGTTCGAAGATATTGAATTCCTTCACCAAATGGTGATGAAAAAATCTTCCTTCAGCCCTAGTGAAATGCAAGCCATCGCAAGTGAACTGAAACAGTTAAGAAAATAACTTCTTACATCGATGTCACATTAAAAAGCCAGCACCTGATCAAGGGCTGGCTTTTTTCTACTATTGGTGTTGCTTATTTCGCAAGTAATTTTAATGATTCACGGTTAAATGCTGGGATGTCGTCTGGTGTACGGCTTGTCACGAGCTGATCCTGACACACAACAACTTCTTCATCTTTGAACTTCGCCCCTGCATTTTCCATATCCACTTGAATAGAGGTATAACCGGTAGCACCTCTACCCTCTAGCGTCTTAGCTGTAATGAGCAATTGCGGACCGTGACAAATAGCGAAGACTGGTTTTTTCTCATCCATAAATGCTTTTGCAAATTGGACATAACGATCATCAGCACGCAATATGTCTGGGGAAAATCCGCCAGGGATGAGAAGTGCATCGAAGTCTTCTGGCTTCACCTGATCAATAGACGCATCAACTTTGACTTCTGCCTCTCCTTGCTTCCCTTTCACCGTTTTTCCTTTTTCATTTTCAATGACTGTGATTTCATGTCCTGCTTCTTGAAAGGCTTTCGCAGGCTCAGTGAATTCTACATCCTCAAAGTAATCTGTTAGTACAACGGCAATTTTCTTACCCATGTAAAAACCCTCCTGCATCATGTTTATTTACATTACACACTATACCCTTACGGATTGAAAACAAACATGCCTACCCTATCTGAAAACCGCTTACAACAAAAATAAGCAATTAGACTCATTTGAATTCCCTCATTAAGGTCATTTGTATGATTTATGTCATCTTTACAATATTATTCAAAAAATCACTACAAAAGTTCACGAAACATTCCTACAATAGGTATTGTGGCCAAAATAATTAGAAAGGCGGAGATCAGGTGAAGAAGCAAGTACATCGTTTTAACCAAAAGAAAAACCTGTCTATTCTGCTCACTTCCATGATGATGATTAGTCTCATTCTCCCAGCAATACCCGTTCATGCAGAAACAAAAAGCGGCAGTGCCGTTCAAGTAAGTATCTTAGCGACAACAGATATCCATGCCAATATGATGAATTACGATTACTACAGTGACAAAGAAACAAATGAATTTGGGCTGGCGAAAACGGCTGAGCTGATCGAAAAACACCGTTCCCAAAATCCAAACACTCTCCTTGTTGACAATGGAGATTTGATTCAAGGAAACCCTCTCGGTGAATACGTTTACAAACATGATCAAGAGAGCATCACAAATCAAACAAAAATTCATCCCATTATTCACACACTGAATCAACTAAAATACGATGCCGGAACACTTGGCAATCATGAATTTAACTACGGATTATCTTTCCTAGACGGGACCATCGCTGGAGCAAACTTCCCGATTGTAAATGCGAACGTCAAAAAGTTAAACGGAGAACATCGTTTTACTCCTTATGTCATCAAAGATAAAACCTTCAAAGATACAAATGGACAATCTCAAACTGTAAAAGTTGGTTACATAGGATTTGTCCCTCCTCAAATTATGACGTGGGATAAGAAACATTTAGATGGACAAGTCAAGGTGCAAGATATTGTCGAGTCTGCCAATGAAACGATTCCTGAAATGAAGAAGAAAGGTGCGGATATCATCATCGCTCTTGCCCATACAGGAATTGAAAAGACCGCTTCACCTAAAGGATCAGAAAATATGATCTTTGACCTTGCCACGAAAACAAAAGGCATTGATGCGATCGTGTCTGGCCACCAGCATGGCTCATTCCCGAGCGCTGAATACAGCGGTGTAGACAAATTTGATGTGTCAAAAGGGACGATCAATGGCATTCCAGTCGTCATGTCAAAAAACTGGGGAAGCTACCTCGGAGTCATTGATTTAACATTAGAGCCAGACGGCAGCAACTGGAAGGTCACAAACGGAACAGGCAAAATTGAATCTATTGCCGGGGTGACATCCCAAAACAGTACAGTGAAAGATTCCATCCAAACGACCCACCAACACACGCTAGATTACGTCAGAAAGCCTGTTGGAAAAACAGAAGCAAACATTAACAGCTTTTTTGCCCAAGTGATGGATGACCCTTCGATTCAAATCGTGACAGATGCACAAAAATGGTATGCACAAGATAAAATGAAGGATACCGCATACAAAAACTTGCCCATTCTATCTGCGGGTGCACCATTCAAAGCGGGTGGCCGAAATGGTGTGAATTATTATACAAATATCGCAAAAGGAAATTTAGCGATTAAACATATCGGTGATCTTTACCTTTACGATAACACCGTGCAAATCGTAAAACTCAAAGGCAGTGAAGTAAAAGATTGGTTAGAGATGACTGCCGGACAATTCAACCAAATCAAACCAAACAAAGCGTCTGAACAACCTATTCTAAACGAAGAATATCGCTCGTATAACTTTGATGTCATTGATGGTGTGACGTATCAAATAGATGTGACACAACCTGCTAAATACAGTACGACAGGTACACTGGTAAATGCCAATGCGAACCGCATCAAGAACCTGTCATATAACGGAAAACCTGTCTCTCTCAATCAAGAATTTTTAGTCGTAACGAACAACTATCGAGCATCAGGCGGTGGAGGTTTCCCGCATTTGACCCAAGATAAAGTCGTCTTTGCATCCGCAGATGAAAACCGTCAAGTACTGATGGATTATATTATTGAACAAAAAACCATCAACCCTAGTGCGGATCAAAACTGGTCGATCGCACCAGTCAAGGGCGCTACTTTAACCTTTGAATCTTCCTTGCTCGCCAAACCGTTTGCTGACACATCGAAGAACGTGAATTTTGTGCGTGATGCAAGTACAGATGGACTGGGTGTGTACAAGTTATCCTTCAATGATGATGGGACAACAGAACCACCTACATCAGACCACTGGAATTTAACTGTCATGCATACGAACGATACGCATGCACACCTTGATGATGCCGCAAGACGTGCCACGAAGATCAAAGAAGTTCGCGCACAACATGAAAACAACATTTTATTAGATGCTGGGGATGTTTTCTCTGGTAACCTATACTTCACGAAATGGCATGGACTCGCTGATCTGAAATTGATGAATTTGATGAAGTATGATGCGATGACATTTGGTAATCATGAATTTGATAAAGGACCAACCGTTCTTCGTCAATTCCTCACAGGAGATGCTTCAAACGTAGATGCCAACAACCGTCATCACTTTGAAAAGCCTAACTTTCCAGTCGTCTCCTCGAATGTGGATGTCTCAAAGGAGAAGCAGCTAAACGATTTAGTGAAGAAACCGACGACCTTGAAAGCTGGCAAGAAAAAAGAAGCCGGGATTTACCCTTACATCCTACTTGATGTCAATGGTGAAAAAGTAGCCGTGTTCGGTTTAACAACTGAAGACACCGCCATTACATCAAGCAGTGGGCCAAATATTCAATTTCAAGATGCTTACAAGAAAGCAAAAGAAACAGTCAACACCATTCAATCTGAAGAAAAAGTCAATAAAATCATTGCGCTCACACACATTGGCTACAACCGAGACCTTGAGCTTGCCAAACAAGTAGATGGCATTGATTTAATTGTTGGTGGTCACACCCATACCCTTGTAGAAAAATTAAAGGTCATCAATAAAAAAGAGCCGACCATTGTGGCACAAGTGAAAGATCATGGACAATTTTTAGGAAAAGTAGACGTCGCTTTTAATCAAAAAGGTGTCGTACAACCAAAAGAATCTGCTTTTGACCTCATCACCATTGATGACTCTGTAAAAGAAGATGCCGAGGCAAAAGCAATCCTTGATCAATACAAAGCAGATATCCAAGATTTAAAAACAGAAAAGGTCGGTTACACCGATGTCCTGCTTGATGGACAACGTGAACACGTCCGTTCAAAGGAAACCAATCTTGGGAACTTTATTGCCGATGGAATGCTACAGAAAGCGCGAGAATCTGCTGGTGCGGACCTTGCGATCACAAATGGCGGTGGTATCCGAGGAAGCATTGAAAAAGGCGATGTGACATTAGGGGATATTTTAACGGTCATGCCATTCGGAAACACGTTATATGTCGCAGATTTAAAAGGGAGCCAAATTAAAAAAGCGCTCGAACAAGGATTGTCAGGTATCGAGGAAGGCGGAGGCGCGTTTCCTCATGTGGCTGGCATAGAATATACGTTTACACTCAATAAACCGGCAGGCAATCGGCTGATTGATGTCAAACTCAAAGATCAAGATGGCAACCTGTCTGACATTGATGACCAAAAAACATACCGAGTGGCGACAAACGCATTTGTTGGCACAGGTGGTGACGGCTATAGTGTCTTTACAGAAGCCTCTTATGGAGAAGACTTAGGCTATGTCGATTATGAAATATTCAAAGAACAAATTGAAAAAGCGGACGGCCATATTTCTCCTGTCATTGATCATCGAGTAAGAGAAGTGTTCCTTCCTCATGCAAAAGGAAAAGGAGCCTATGACATTCAAGATGACGAAAGTTTCAAAAGTTATGTACAGCATTCAAATAAAGCACTGCTCTATCTAGACAATGCAAGCAAAGAGAAAAATGTCCAATTGTCGCTATCCAAAGCGCAAGTAGCTGAACTGAAGAAAAGAGAACAAGACCCTAATGTCAGCATCTATCATGACAAAGTAGGACTAGAATTACCGCTTTCCAACCTAGACGAGAAACAAGCAGCTATATGGATGAAAGAAACAAACAAAGTGAAAAACGCGCTGACAAATACATTTGATTTCCAAATCAAACAAGATCAGAAAAACATCTCGACCTTTAAAGACCCTGTTACACTCTCCTTTACACTTGATGCGCCGGAGCAGGCGAAAAAGCCAGCTGTGTATTACGTTGATCGAGAGAAAAACCGTTTCACTCAAACGAAAAACGGATCTTTTCAAAACGGGGTCGTGACAGGTGAAACCACCCACTTTAGTGAGTATACTGTGCTCAATGAAAATGAAGCAGGTGGCACTGTACCAAATCAACCAGGAGAAGGCGGAACAGATCCAAATCAAAACGGATCGAATCTGCCAGGCGGTACACTGCCAAATACAGCAACAATGATGTATACAGCTGTATTCATTGGCTTACTTATGGTGACCTTAGGTGGTATTCTGTATTACTACCAACGCAAACGAACTAGAAAAGATGTGTCTTCTTAATACAAATGGACAGAGCCTACGCTCTGTCCATTTTTCATGAAAGAAATCCTTCAAAAGGCAACATCAATCTTGAGATAAATAAATCCAATTTTCATCGTCAAATTCTTTCACATCATCTGAGCCTATATGACGTAACATTCGATTAAAGAAAGTCATCTCTTCTTCATCATCGGCATCGTATAAATCCTTAAACACATATTCTCTCGTCATAAAATTCGTTAAGTTTGTATGATTCACAAAATCAGCAAAGTACGATTTGACTAGAGTGGAATCCTCTTCACTTAATGGTTCATCATTCAGAATTGAAATATGGAGCACATTCAAAATCGCACGAATATCTTCTTCGTCCATATGACATAACGGGTCTAGTTTCCTGTCTTCTTCCGTAAATGGTTTTCGTGTATCTTCAATGATGACATAACATAAAGTTTGATGATGTTTCAACACACGAAAAATTTCTAAATCACGACAATTTAAAACTCTATTCAGACTAATCATCTTTCCTCCTGAGAAGTATTTCGTTATCTCTATACCTAACCTGAAATAGACAGAGCCTACGCTCTGTCTACTTCTCTCTCCTTGCAAAGTCAACAAACCTGAAACGATCTAACCGGTGACGACTTTCTGTGTATTGGAAAAGACTCGTATCCTCTAGGAACACATAATTCTTCACGACAACCACATGGTCAAACCCCTTTAAATCCAGATATTTGGCATCCTTTTCTGTACATGGTTCAACCACAAATTCCTTTTGTGCATAACTAATGGATACACCGAGCTCTCCTTCGATATACTCGTAGATCGATCCTTCACAAATGTCCTTCGTCAGTGAAGGCACATGTTTTTGCAAAAAGTAATCTTTGTCTAAAATGACCTCTTCTCCACTAATATTACGAGAACGAATGACTTCCCAGACATCTTCCTGTTCATTGATTTTCAGTTGAGACTGAATATAAGGCTCCGGTTTCTTTAATCCGAATTCATGTACAGTTGTGACCGTCTTTCGGCCAAGCGTCTGGGAAAGCTCTTTAAAGCTAACAAGACCTGATACGGGAAACTGCATTTTCTCCCGATTGAGCAGAACCGATCCTTTTCCGCGAATCTTTTGGATATATCCATTTTGGACAAGGATGTTGAGCGCCTTTCTTACGGTTTCCCGCGACGTGTCATACATGATCGATAGTTCGTGCTCTGATGGGAGAATGCCTTTCTCCTGCCATTCACCTTGTTCAATCCGTCTAGCAAGTTGTTCATAAATCGCTCGAAACTTATTTTCTTTCATTTTCCGTCCGCCCCATTTTCTAGCGTTTGGTTAAATGATAAACGATTGACTCGTATGGACGCAACGTAAAGCCCTTTATCTCTTTTGGCACATCTTCATAATTGGATAACAGCACTTGGCTATTCATCTCATCTATTTCCTCTAACCAATCATCCGGAAGTGAAAAATCCGCCTCTCCACCATAAAAGTGGTTAATGACGAGGATTTTCTCATCTTTTCCTTCTCTGACATAAGCAAAGATCTTTGGATCGTCTGGCATGATCAAAGTGAAGCTGCCATATGTGATCACATCGTACTCTTTACGGAGTCTGCAAAGGGCTTGATAATGATAAAAAATGGATGTTGGGTCTTTTAAGGATGATTCCACTGAAATTTTGTTCTTTGCAGGCGCAATCCAAGGCGTCCCTGTTGAGAATCCTGCGTTTTCCCCCGATGTCCATTGCATCGGTGTCCGGGCATTATCTCTTGATTTGACTTGTAAAATCTCCAGTGCTTCTTCTTTTGACCTTCCCTTTTGAAGCATCACTTCATACATATTCAGTGATTCGACATCTCGATAGGAAGAAATGTCCTCAAACCGAGGATTTTTCATGCCGATTTCCTCACCTTGATAAATATAGGGTGTCCCTTGCATCAGATGAATGGTTGTCGCCAGCATTTTTGCTGATTGCTGATGATATGTGTCATCATCGCCGTACCTAGAGACGATCCGTGGCTGATCATGGTTGCACCAGAATAGTGCATTCCAGCCACCACCTTCATGCATTTTCACCTGCCATTCAGACAGAATTGACTTCAATGCAAGAAAGTCAAATGGGGCAACAGCCCACTTTTCACCATTTGGATAATCCACTTTTAAATGATGAAAGTTAAAGGTCATATCAAGCTCTTTTCGGTCAGGTCTTGTGTATCGAATGCAATCGACAATATTTGTTGAAGACATCTCTCCGACCGTCATACTATCGTATTTTGAAAAAACTTCTTGGTTCATCTCTTGCAGAAACTCATGAATTCTCGGACCATCCGTATAGTACTTGCGCCCATCTCCTTGCACAGACTGACCCGCATCATCTAAAAAGCGTTGATCCTTTGAAATATTATTAATGACATCTAGCCTAAAGCCATCAATTCCTTTTTCAAACCAAAAATGCATAATGTCATATACTTGCTTGCGTACCTCTTCATTTTCCCAATTTACATCTGCTTGGGTCACATCATATAAATGAAGATAGTAATCTCCTGTTGCTTCATCTCGCTCCCAAGCTGGACCACCAAATTTTGATTGCCAATCATTCGGTGGAGAACCGTCTGGTTTTGGCTCTTTCCAAATATAATAGTCTCGATAAGGATTTTCTTTTGATTGACGTGAAGCTTGGAACCATTCATGGAAAATGGACGTATGATTCACCGCAAGATCCATAATGACACGAATGCCTCGTTGATGCGCTTCTTGGAGCATGTGCTCAAAATCGCTCATGGTACCGTACATCTCGTGTATTTTTTGATAATCACTAATGTCATAGCCATTATCGTACTGTGGCGATTCATACATAGGAGTAAGCCAAATACAATCCGCCCCAAGCTCTCGGATATAGTCGAGCTTTTTGGTCACACCATTGATATCACCTGTACCAGAGCCAGTTGTATCTAAGAAACTCTTTGGATAGATTTGATAGACGATTGCTCGTTTCCACCATGGTTCATTCATTTTTTGATTCAACTTCCTTCACCACCACTAGTTATGTTCTTTTATTAGTCAGAATTACTTCTCATCCCTTGTTTTCTTCCATTTTGCATATAATAGAGTCCCGATGAATGGAACAATGAGAACGATGACCATTCCAATCGCAAATGCGCCCCAATATGTCGGAATGATAGAGAAGATGCCTGGAATCCCCCCAACGCCAACTGAGCTTGCAAGTACGCCTTGAGAGGCGATAAACATGCCTGCGATTCCTGAACTGATGAGCGCAAAGACAAATGGATATCGATAGCGGAGGTTCACTCCAAACATCGCCGGTTCAGTAATCCCTAAATAAGCAGAAATACTTGATGTCAGCGATAGCCCTTTCTGTTTTTCCTCCTTTAATACAAACATCATCGCAAGTGCAGCAGATCCTTGTGCAATATTGGATAAGGCGAGCATTGGCCATAGGAACGTGCCGTGCAGTGTTGAGTTGATTAATTGAATATCGACCGCGAGGAACGTATGGTGCATTCCTGTAATGACTAGCGCTGCATAAAGCCCCCCGTATAAAAGACCGCCAAGTGCCGCGAATTGTTGGAATACTGTCACGAGTCCAGATGTCAGCACGTTTCCGATGGCAAATGTGACCGGTCCAATGACGATAAAAGATAAAAAGCCAATGGATAACAACGTGATTGGAGCAACGACTAACAGCTGAATGCTTTCAGGCGTGCGTTTTGTAATAAATAATTCTAGCTTTGCAAGCAAATAGGATGCGACAAGGATTGGGAGAACCTGCCCTTGGTACCCCACCTTCTGCACGTCAAGCCCAAATAAATGCCAGACTGGAATGTCACCAGACTTTTCAGCCGCTCCATAGCCCCAAGCATTTAATAAGTCTGGATGCACAAGCATCAGTCCTAGTACCATTCCTAAAAGTGGATTACCACCAAACCGTTTCACAGCCGACCAACCAATTAATGCCGGCAAGAACGTAAAAGCTGTGCCTGCAATTAAATTGATCATATTTGCTAAATCAGCCCATACTGGATACACATCCACAATGGACTGTTGATGAAAGAAAATGTCAGGAGCAGTTAAGATATTATAAATCCCCATCAATAAACCAGCTGTAACAATGGCAGGGAGAATTGGAATAAAGATGTCCGCAAGCGTTTTCACAGCACGTTGCAATGGATTCAATTTTTGATCAGAGGCACGTTTGACATCCTCTTTCGTTGCTTCCCCTATCCCCGTTTGCCGAACCATTTCCGCATAGACACGATTGACGGTTCCTTGACCGATCACCACTTGATATTGTCCATTTGCTGAGAACGATCCTTTCACCTCGTCAATTTGTTCAAGCGCTTTTTCATCTACTACCCCTTCATCCTTCAGCACAAAACGAAGTCTTGTGACACAATGTGTGGCTTGATCAATGTTTTCCTTACCGCCTACGGCTTTCACAATCTGATCTGCTGTTGCCTGATAATCAGCCATGCTATCCCCTCCGAGATCGTATTCAGAAAATAATCAAACTTGTATATACATGTTTACATCATATTTTATACTTGTATATACATGTAGTCAATATAAAAATATAGCGCTTTCACAAAAAATGACTCGATGTGTTTAGAGGTAGTGGTTTCTTCACCAGCAAATTTCCCATTACCGATTGCCTATTTGGTCCATTAGCATAGCAAAAAAGCTGACCCTCTCTCACAGGGGTCAGCTTTTTCAGTTATTGCTTATCGATTTTGAATGTTGATACCATTTGAGCGAGATCCTCTGACATGACAGAGAGCTGTTCAATGGCACTTGAAATTTGCTGGATTCCAGCACTTTGCTGTTCAGTTGCTGCTGCTACCTCTTGAGAGCTTGCTGCATGTTCTTCTGACACAACAGAAATTTGTTCAATCGATGTTGAAATCGTTTGATATGCGCGTTCGACTTGTTGAATGGATTCAAGCAAGTTGTTCGTTCTCTTAGCGAATTGAGATACTCCGTCGTGAATCCCAGCGAAGTTCTGAGACGTTCCTTGCATTTGCATACGTCCTTCTTCTACTGCTCGACTGCTTTCTTCTACGCTTTCAAGGACACGTTGACTGTTTTCTTGTGTGCCAATGACTAAGTCTGACACCGTCTTCGCCGCATCAGCCGATTGCTCAGCTAGTTTCCGAACTTCATCTGCGACAACCGCAAACCCTTTTCCTGCTTCACCAACACGTGCCGCTTCAATAGAAGCATTCAGTGCGAGTAAATTCGTTTGTGCAGAGATGTCTGTAATAATCGAGATCACATCTTCAATTTTTGTTGAATGTGATTGTAATTCGACTGCTGCATGTTTTGAGCTGCTCATCATATCGTGTAAGATATTCAAATGCTCAAGCACTTGCTGCACCAATTTTTGACCTGATTCTGACTGCTCTTGTACATTCGTTGAAACAGATTTCATTTCATCTACTTCTCTTGTGACGCCTTCGATTTGTGTATCGATCTCAGCAACAGAGGTTGTACATTCCGAGATATTCGACACAGAGTCATTGATGCCTTCACTCATATTGACCATTGCTTCAGACACTTGCTGTGCACTTTGACTCGATTCAGTTGTCACAGTGCGAAGCTGTGAAGACATTTTAGACACTTCATGCGATGAATTCGAAATTTTGCCAATCAGGTCTTTGATCCGTTCCTGCATCTTCTGGAAGGACACCGCTAATTGACCAATCTCGTCTTTGCTTTGTATCTCTACTGTTCCCGTTAAGTCTCCATCTGCAATTTGGTTCGCAGTTGCCATCAGCGAGCGTGCTGGCTTTGCAATTCTTCTTCCCATGATAAATGAGAATAATAATCCACCAATTAGGACAATAGCTGATGCAACACTAATATAGATGGTCAGTTTCTTCGTCGTTTCTGGTACGACCGACGCATCTAAATCAATTCCTAGAATACCAGTGATTTCACCATCTGCATCTTTCAGTGGTAAAAAGACTGATTTATGCGTTCCAAATGAGTCATGGTAAATATCACTTTTAATCACTTGATCTTGGGATAGAGCCTGTTTCATCTCATCTGAAAATGGATAATCCTGATCAAAATCATTGTCTTCATTAGTTAACACAATGATTCTTTCTTTCCCGCCCTTGTTTGATAACAAGTATAAGTTCTCAAGTGAATGATTTTCTTGAAGCTCAGTGAAATTCTTTTTTAACTCAATATAAAGGGGATCGTCTTTCCCGGTAATGCTAAGGACATTTCCTTCAACATCATCGACTACATTTTTAGCTGTATCAATATCTGTTGTTAAGCGATGATCAAATTGTTTTAATAATTGGGATGATAAATCCTGGCTGACTAGATAAAATGTTAAAACGAATAATGCAACGGTTACGAATAATATTCCGACAACGACTGACATGATTTTGGAGGAAATCGTTAATCCTCCAAATTTCTTTTGTTTCGCCATTTTTTTCTACATCTCCACTCTCAGATTTGATTTAAGCATGTACACTTTCAAATTGGCCACAAACAGATGCAATCACATCTTTTAAATAAGATACGATATGAGGGATATGCTCCGGTAACGTATATGGTGAGATGACAAAAAACTTACTTACACTTAGATAGAATTCTTGACCTTCTGTGGAATTCACAAGTAAAAACTTCGTTGTGTCTCCAAAGAACATCTCGTCTCTTTTCTCTCCAAGCTTTTCGAACAACATTTTGTTCAATTCATTGTTCCGCTCAATTTCAATGGCTGTCGCCTCTCCAGAAATCTCTTGTTTAAATCGCGGAGAGTCATCTAGATAGATTCTAAATAAGGTAGCCATTCCGACGTTGTCATCATTGACGACTTCTGCTTGCGGAATTTCCTTACGTAATGCTTCTCTAAATGCAAGGTTTACCTCTAAAAATTGACCGAGTAAGCGCTGATAGCCTTCAATTCCAAACGTTAACAACACGCTTAGCATGCTGATAGAGCTTCCCATTCTTGAGCATTCGAGTGTATAACCCGTATGGTATTCACCATAACCTCTATGCCCAACATACGGCGTTTCTTGTTCTTCGAGATCCAAACGCTTTAAATCAGCCGCGTTTTTCACTAAGAATAAACTGGAGGTGTAAGGTGTTTGACCGAGCTTTTGAAAATCAAAGCACATGGTGTCTGCAAGAGAAAGATGTTGGAATTTCTCTTTTATTTCTTTTAACATACGAAGAACACCTGCTGAGAATTGCAGCGGGTTTTCAGATAGATTGTATTCATTAAAGAAAGCAAAAAATCCGCCCAGTGCTGAATCTGCATGAATATGTGGCACTTTCAGTCCAAACTTCTCAGCAATTTCTTCTGCCGTTTCACGTACCTTTTTCACATCATCAATCGCAATGGCATCTGTTGTACCTGTTGTTGCCACAATATAAACGGGAATCCCGCCATCTTGTGCAACGCGCTCCATTTGACAACGTAAATCTTCCACATCCATTGAATGGTCCTTATTCGTTTTAATTCTGATGAGATTGTCTGTGCCGATTCCTGTTGCTTCCATTGACTTAAACAAGCTGTAATGGGCTGCATCAGAACAAAACGCATATAGATTTTGCGGAACACCTTTTCTTGATGACTTCGGTGCGACTTTTGCAATCGCTAAACGAAGTCCAGAGAAAATAGCCCCTTGTCCACCCCAAGTAGTGTATCCTCCGCTCTTATTCGGATCATATCCAATGAGCTTAGACATCATCGAGACGACTCTAACTTCAGCTTCAGCACCTGCTGGCCCATAAACATCCCATAAGTTGTTTCCATTTACGAGCATAGCCGTCAACATGCCTAAAATTCCTGGCGTACTTGCCATTGGTAAGATGTTCGTGAAGAAATACTTTGTATGGTATGGATGGTTATGTAAAAGCTTGAGTAATTCTTCATTCACATGCTCTGTCTTTTGGCTATTTACCGGAATTTGACTTGTTTCCGTCAGCTGTTGATAAAAGTCCTCTCCTCGATTCTTTTCACCCTTTAGGTGTGCACGGTTTGGATCTTTCAGGTCATCGACCCCTGAAATAATCTGTTCCATTAATTTAACGAGTTCTTTACGCTCCCCTGCATTTCCGTCCTCACTCGGAAACCAGTTTTGAACGAGGTTCTCTGTTTTTACAGTCATATACTATCAATCCTTTCAATGGAAGATTTCCTGTCAATCTCTATATCGACTTCAATTCAAAAGTTTATAGTCTGTAAATATACACTTAAGTATATTTAGATAATTTGTTTATTTAGAAAAATGAATAAAACCCTTACAAATTAAATTGCAAACAATGAATTTAGATTACATTAAAGTATACTGATATATTATATACTAGGAATTTTTATCCATCTTGACTTTCTATGCTTTGGTTCATTTTTCTGACATAACTGGCATAGACATTAGGAAAACCTCTATCATCCATTCAAAATCGCACTGTAGAAATAAAATTAATTCTTTAGACTTGTGTCTTTTCACCTATTTTATTGATATAACAACAGAAAAAGGGACTGAATTTTCTGTTAATATATCAGCTGAATTTCATAAAATGTGCGCGAACATCTGATATGTTCCAGCTTCGTCTGTATTTATTTGGGACAGGTGTACATGGGTTATACTTTTCTAATTCTCTGTTTCGTGGTATATTCTAATGGTTCGTTTTCTTTCGTTCCTCTTCCGTAATCGGAGAAAAGGAGTGTTATGATGAAAACATTTATTCAAAAGAGAGCCCTCGGCTTCTTTTTCATTGCAGCCGTCTTCCTTTGGCTCAAAACATATTCGGCTTATTTAATTGAATTTAAACTTGGTATATCAAATGTATTACAGCATATTTTGCTTTTTGTGAATCCTATTAGCTCCAGCTTGTTCTTTCTTGGCTTTGCTTTATTGTTCAAGAAAACATGGCAGCCTGCCGCTATCATTGTGATTCATTTTTTCATGTCTTTTTTACTATACGCAAACATCGTGTACTATCGCTTCTTCAATGACTTTATCACCTTGCCTGTCGTGATGCAGGCAGGAACGAATGGCGGACAATTAGGAGATAGTGCATTATCACTCATGCGTTGGACGGATGTGTTTTATTTTCTCGATACCATCCTATTGATTGTCCTTGCCGTACGCATGAAAAGAAAGCAACAAAACAGTACAGGAACCATTTCTGTACAGAAGCCAAAGTCATTTCGACTTGTGATGGCGTCCTCTATCATCATCTTTGTATTAAACTTAATTGCTGCAGAGATTGATCGACCAGAGCTTTTATCACGATCATTTGACCGCAATTATCTTGTGAAATATTTAGGTACGTATAACTTTACAGTGTTTGATGCGATTCAAAATGTGAAATCAAACAGCCAGCGTGCACTAGCAAATTCAACAGATGTGATTGATGTAGAGAATTATTTAAAAGCGAACAATGCTGATCCTACCCCTGCCTATTTCGGGAAAGCAAAAGGCATGAACGTGATCACCATTTCTCTTGAATCTCTCCAAAACTTTGTCATTGATTATAAAGTGAATGGACAAGAAGTAACCCCATTCTTAAATTCTTTGGCACATGACAACCAAACGTTTTACTTTGATAACTTCTTCCATCAAACCGGACAAGGAAAAACGTCTGATGCTGAATTTATGATAGATACAGGGTTGTTTCCATTATCACAAGGCTCTGTTTTTATTAACAAAGCACAAAATACGTATCAAGCACTGCCTGGCATTTTAAAGAAAGATGATTACATGTCCGCAGAGTTCCACGGGAATACCAAAACGTTCTGGAACCGTAATGAAATGTTTAAGTCTTTTGGATATGACAGGTTTTATGATTCTGAGTATTACGATATGAACGAACAAAATACAAAGAATTACGGTTTGAAAGACAAGCCATTCTTCAAAGAATCAATGCCAATACTAGAAAACATGCAGCAGCCGTTTTATTCAAAATTCGTCACCTTATCAAACCATTTCCCATTTGGTATGGATGAAGGTGATACGGACTTTGAGCCTGGTGATTTCGGAGATCCTGTTGTAGATCAATACTTTCAATCCGCTCATTATTTAGATGAAGCCATCGAACAATTCTTCCAAGACTTGAAAAAGTCAGGTTTATATGACAACACTGTCATTATCATGTATGGAGATCATTATGGCATTTCAGAAAACCATAATGAAGCGATGGAAAAAGTGATTGGTGAAGAAATCGGAGACTATGAGAATGCCCAGCTGATGCGTGTGCCGCTCTTTATTCATGTACCAGGGGTGAAAGGCGGACAGATTCATAAGTACGCTGGGGAAGTCGACGTTGCCCCGACTCTTCTGCACCTGCTTGGTGAGGAAACGAAGAACTACCTCATGTCTGGTTCTGATATTTTATCTGAACAATTTAAAGAGCTTGTCCCATTTAGAAATGGGGATTTCGTGTCGAAAGACTACACGAAAGTAGGCAATCACTATTACAGCAATCAAACAGGCGAGCAAATCGAGCCAACTGACAAAGCGGTTCAAGAAAATGAAACGGTGAAAAAGAGACTTGAGACTTCTGATAAGATCGTCACAGAAGACTTACTCCGTTACTACCAGCCTAAAGGATTTACACCTATTGACCGTAATGACTATGACTATACAAAAAAAGTACAGGATGAAAAAGACGAAGCTCACTCTTCTTCAAAGTAGTTTTCATTCAAAAAAGCACCCTTCGCCTAAGCTGAGGGTGCTTTTATTTATGAAGACGCGACTTCTAAATGCGGTTTTCTTTTCATGGTTCTTTTGACAACTGGACCTGCCACATAGTCTAAACCAAATTTCCCTGCATTGCCTTTAGATACCATAATGATGATTGCAATAATAAGAAGGAGTGGGTTGACTGACACTGTGCCAGCAAGTAAGAAAGAGACATTCATCAAGCTACCGAAAAAGGCTGCCGTTCTTGTGAATAATCCTACGATTAATCCTAAACCAACTAAGAGTTCTCCCCACATGACCAATGTACTAAATAAACCTGCATTCGCCAAAGCGACGTTCTCTAAAAACCAGACATAGAATGGGTACACAAGGTTTCCATCTTTCACTACAGGTTCAGCTATGGCAAATTGCAAATACCCTGATGCGTCAAACCCGCCTGTTAATTTTCCAAAACCAGATGTGAGCCAAGTCCATCCGATATAAAGTCTTGCTACCAAAAGGATAACGGCTGCCCATATATTCGTTTGTAAGAATTTTGTAAACATGATGATGCCTCCCTTTAAATTATGTGAAGTATTTCACATTTTCTTTATGATCACATTATACTACGCATTTTTTCATTTGTGATTCTTTTCACATATATATTCACAAATTGTTCATGAATTATGATGAATGAGTTATTTTTTTCCTTTTACTCCACATTTTATAGACAAAAAAGCGTTCAGCCCATTTAAACTGGCTGAACGCTTTCTTCAATCTTGATCTACTTGTTTCCGAAGGTCATCTGCAACAAACTCCACATTCGTCCCGATGATGATTTGAACGGATGTTTTTCCTGAAGTGAGTATGCCTTTTGCTCCTGCTTTTTTTATGATTCCTTCATCTATTAATGCCGTATCTGCAACTGTTAAACGAAGCCGTGTTGCACAATGATCGATCGTATGGATATTGTCTCTTCCGCCTAATCCCTCTAATAGCGTACTCGCTCCGGCAGAAGCGGCTTCATTCCCTGGAACATCTACTATGTCATCATCTTCCCTACCAGGGGTTTTTAAGTTCAGCCATTTAATGAGCAAATAGAAAACGATAAAGTATATCGCACCATACACGACCCCTACGACAAGTAACATAATCGGTCGTTGAGCGATTCCAAAGCTTAAGATATAGTCAATTGCACCTGCTGAAAAAGCAAAACCACTATGAATTCCAATGGTGTTGACGATATAGAGTGATAGACCTGTTAATATAGCATGGACACCATATAACAGTGGGGATAAGATCATGAATGAAAATTCTATTGGTTCTGTAATCCCTGTAATCAATGATGTCAATGCCATCCCAATCATCAATCCAGCTGTTGCTTTCCGCTTTTCAGGTTTGGCTGTGACCACCATCGCAAGACATGCAGCCGGCAGACCAAACATCATCACTGGGAAAAAGCCTGTCATAAAGACGCCTGCACTCGGATCCCCCTTAAAAAACCGAGCCAAATCGCCTGTTGCCCCGTTGAATTCTCCGAATTGGAACCAGAATAAGTTATTGAGGACATGATGAAGTCCAAGTGGAATGAGCAATCGGTTAAAAAACCCAAAAAGGCCCGCACCCGTTGCGCCAAGACTTAAAATCCATTCTCCCAAATCATTGATGACACTTTGTATCGGTGGCCACACATACCCGAAAATGGCAGCCATTAGAATGGTGAAAAGTGCTGTGACAATTGGTACAAGCCGTCTTCCACTAAAAAACCCTAAGTATTCCGTCAGTTTCGTATCCTTGAATCGATTATAAACGAAACCTGCCAAGAGCCCACATAAAATACCACCTAATACCCCCATGTTGTTCGTTGAATGAATGGAAGTCGTTCCAGCTGACAAAATAAAATAAGAGATGGCTCCTGATAACGCTGCTGCCCCATTGCCATCTTTTGAAATCCCTATCGCTACCCCCATCGCAAATATGAGTGCCAAATTTGCGAAAATTGCATTTCCTGCTGCATAAATAAATGGGATATTGAAGACATCCTCCCGCCCAATAGCCAAAATAATTCCTGCTGCTGGAAGCACAGCGATGGGAAGCATAAAAGATTTTCCTAGCTTTTGAAAAAACTGAAACACCATATGACTTCTCCCCCCTTTGTCATCATCATGAACAAACGTACATGATGTTCATAAAAAATATATCATACGCACATCTAGTTATCTATACCAATTTGTCCACACCTAAATGGCAACGTCCCATTTACTCTTTAAACGTAAAATGTGGTAAGCTAATTGAAAAGAATCTAGTTATAGAAAGCGGGAATGAACAGTGATTGTCAAACATGACCATGAGTTAGAAGCCCTAAAAAAAGTCGGCCGAATCGTCGCTTTGGCAAGAGAAGAAATGAAAAGCCAAGCGAAACCAGGCATGTCCACGAAAGAATTGGATTTGATCGGGAAAAAGGTGCTAGACGAACATGGCGCGAATTCTGCACCTGAAAAGGAATACGATTTCCCAGGGACAACTTGTATTAGTGTGAATGATGAAGTTGCACATGGTATCCCAAGTGAAAAAACCATATTACAAGAGGGTGACCTCATTAATATTGATATCTCCGCAGAACTTGACGGATATTATTCTGACACAGGGATCTCATTCGTGTTAGGTAAAGGAGATGCCCGACTTGAAGCATTGTGTCAGTGTGCGGAGGATGCGTTCCTTGAAGGATTAAAGCATGCCAAAGCCGGGAAAAGACAAAATCAAATTGGTCGTGCTGTCTACAATACAGCAAAAGAACAAGGTTTTACGGTCATTAAAAACTTGACTGGCCACGGCATTGGAAAAAGCCTGCATGAAGCGCCAAATCATATCTTGAACTATTATGATCCATTTGATAATGCGCTGTTTAAGAATGGGACAGTGATCGCTTTTGAACCTTTTATTTCAACAAATGCTGAAGCCATTTACCAAGCAGATGATGGCTGGACATTTAAAACACCGGATAAAAGTCTTGTCGCACAGATTGAGCATACGATTGTCATCACAAAAGACGAACCGATCATTTTAACAAAGCTTTAAATCATTTGATCCCCTCTCTCATTGAAGGGGATTTTTCATGTCCTTCACGAATCTGACACGACTAAACAAAAATGCCTGTGGTAAAATAGGCAAAGATAAGCGAAAGGGGTCATTATTTCATATGTGGTTCATCATTATAGGTATCATCTTTTTTATAGAAAGTATCATCTTGACAGTCATCGGTATTAAGAAAAAACAATCGATGCTGACTTATCTTGGCGTTGTCATCATGATTATGACGATTGGCATGATCGTTGTCACCCTCAATCCACCAAATTCATAATCCATCATTTCCAGCATATACATGGATCATAGGCAGATAGAATCAGATTTCATTTCTGAACACCTGTACACTTTTCACGTCCTTTTTTGAGATGTTACAATGCAGGCAGTTTCTATTGAAAGGAGTTTTCTATCATGCATTATGGTAGCAAAGGCTGGTATGTCGAGGAATTAAAGAAGCTTGGTGTCACCAAGCATGAAGGAAGAAAGCTTCAAAGCTTTAAAACCTATTTTCTTGCAAATCTGCTCGAGCTGAAGAAAGTAAGCTCATAAATTATGAAAGCCGTACATCATGTCACGATGTACGGCTTTTTTTGATATGCTGTATTCGCTTTAATAATGACTTCTTCACTGTTTCTGCTAGGGCATCCACTTCAAGAACAGCTTTCACTCTCGCTGGATCTACTTGTTGATATGTAACTTCGTTGACCTCTTGTACCGTGATAGAATGCGAAGCCTTTTCGACTAGGATGAGCGGTTGTTGAGGCGATACCATGCCTTCTTTTAACACACGCAAGTAAAAGCCAGTAAATCCTGTTTGCTGCACTTCTTTCACAAGCTTCATGTTGCCGTGTTTCAAGGACAGTTTCACACATGGCTGTCTTGGCTGACTCACCTCGACAAAAGCTTCCCCAAGTTGATAAACATCACCAATGCACACCTCTGTTTCGACAAGCTGATGCACTGTCACATTCTCACCGAAGGCAGCTTCCTGTAACGGAACACCTAAAAATTGTTCAAAATGTGCATAGTGATCATATGGAAACACACAGACTGCTTTATCATCGCCTCCGTGATGAACCAAATCCCCCTGCCCGTCTCCTTCAAAATGTTGTTTACTTAAATAGATAGGCTCATGAATGCGCTTTTTGTTGATGGCTGTTTTGATTTCTTTTCCATTGATATAGGTGAGAATAGGTTGTCCCACTTGGATTCCTTCAATGTCGTAGCTCGTCTTTTGCACGATCGCCATCCCCTTCGATTGTCTCTTATTTTCTATTTTACATGGTTGAACAGCCAAATCATAGTCAATGCATGAAGAACCATTATAGGCTATGGTACGATGGGGAAAAGGGGAGATGACATTGATTCATTATCATGCCATTGTCAAAGGACGAGTTCAAGGTGTTGGTTTTCGTTATTTTGTTCAGTCAGAAGCGACCCATCGAGGGATCAAGGGTTGGGTACGAAATACAGAAGAGGGTCATGTCGAGTTGAAAGTAGAAGGTGAGGAGCAAGCCATTCACGACTTCTTACAGGCAGTTCGAAAAGGGAGTCCGTTCTCAAAGGTCACAGATTTTCAGACCAATCCACTCACAGAAATCGCTCATTATTCAACATTTCGGATTCAAGGATACTAGATAAAAAAACCTAGCTTTCATGCTAGGCTTTTTTTGTCCACGGCTTATCCTGATAAAAATAATTCGGTTTGACCATTGTATGATCATAATTGCGATGGAAAATATGAGTGGCGGCAGGTGATACTGGCGGAATTAACCATGTCCAATCCCCTGTTAAGCTTCGCCCTGCTGCTTCTTCTTGCTTTTCAAATTGTTTAAACTGATGTGCAGCCGTATGGTGGTCGACAATCGTTACTCCTGCTTCACGATATGAGTGAAGGACCGCCACATTCAATTCAACTAACGCTTTATCTTTCCATAATGATGCACTCTTCGTCGTATCCAAGTGTAAAATGGAAGCCACTTTTTTCAACATATTATAACGGTTTTCATCGGCTAAATTCCGTGCACCTATTTCTGTGCCCATGTACCAGCCATTAAACGGTGCGGCATTGTAATGTATGCCGCCGATCTCTAATTTCATATCCGCAATGATCGGGACAGCATACCATTTGAGCCCTAAATCACGAAATTCATCGTATTCAGGATGAGTGATATGTACTTCTTTGATGATTTCTTTTGGCAGATCATAACGAACTGGTGGTTGATCGTTCAACTGAAACATGAGTGGCAGTATATCAAAATGTGTCCGTTCACCTGTCCATCCATGGGCTTCACACAACCTTGTGAACTCAAGTGATGCCTCATCACCGATCATCCCTTGTTCTGTTTCGTATCCAGCATAACGAACAAGTTGGTGATTGTAGATGGTGACTTGTTTCCGTCCATGTTGCTCTGGCGGAAAGATCGTGATCGACGGTTTGATTTTTCCGTCATTTGTCGCATATTCAATATGATGAAAAAGCGCATCCTTTATCTCATCTTCTGTTGTCACATGTCTGCAATCATGCACATGCAGCATCGACCAAAAGAGACGGCCTATGCAACGATTGCTATTGCGCCACGCCATCTTCGCACCGTGGGCTAATTCTTCTGTTGTATGTGTATAAAAACCTTCAGCCTCAATCTCTTTTTTTATTTCATGCAACCGTGCTGTTTTTTCTTCATTTGATTTGTTTAATTCTTCATAGCATAAGGAAATGAAAGCTTCCGCCTCATTCCACAACGCTTGATGGTTATCCAAACATACTCGCCTCACTTTAATACGAATACATCCATTGTAGCTGTTTCAATGCATAAATTCACTTGTTTCAACCCTTTTTTTATCAAAATCTCCGACATTTGTCCTTAGACAACGGATGATGAAATGATGCATTTAGGGGGACTTTTGGCGTTGTCTAAGAACCAAAAATCATGAAAGCGGCACGCTTGGTGCCGCTTTTCTATTTGATGCCTAACGTCTTTTGACTGTGCAAGAAACGATAGACTGGCAGTTCATCGCCAACCTTCGATGCGATGATACCTGATGACATGTAGCTATCCTTTGATTCTGGTTCGAGGGCAAGTGATAACAAATTCGTTTGTGGTTGTGCTGTTATATAGATCTTCGTTCCCTTTGGCAGCTGCTCTTTCTTCTTGATGACTGCTGTCTCCAGTTGAATGTCTGTTTTGCTTTTTTCTACTCGTTTTGTCACTTGATAGGCTTCTACCGGTACTTTCACACCGGCAGGCAATGTCACACTTTTTATCCCTAATGTTTTCAGCTTCTGTTCGACTCCTTCATGACCAGGGAGGATGACGTAAGCTGTCGGTCTTTCCCTTGTGAGGACTGGCACAGCTTCGCTCGCACTATGAAATCGTACTGGGACGTTGATTGTCTGACCTTTTTCAATGTCCACCATTTCAAGTGTATCTTGAACAGGTGCTTGAAAAGCATCCTGAATGACCACCTGATCTTGATCATTTGTTTGAAGCCCTTTTTTCACAAGTTCTAACCGCTCCATCACGACTTGCTGCTTGATCTGTTTGGCATGCTTGATCGTTTTATCGATGATGGTTTCATGGGTCGTCACTTGTGCAACCACACGACGGGCAAAATCCTCTCTCCCAATTCCGATTCCTCTACTTTCGACTAGGAATGACAATGCAGGAGAAAGACCAAGGGCATTTCGGCCAATTCGTGCATCGGTTCCACCTTCGTAGAGATCAATTTTCCCGTCGTTTCCTATTGTGCTTGTGTAATAAAGATCATGAGAAAATCCATGCTGCGTGAGCGCTTCCCGAACGCCATTTACATATAATTCGTTTGATGTCAGTCGAATGCTTTCAGGAATGTTCATATTCTTCCCTGATAAGATGAGCAGATCATGATATTTCAGCGTGCCAGAAGAACCCATATGTGCGAACTGTTTTTGACCGACATCATATTCATGGGCATCGATGACAACCTCTGGTGAGTAGCGGTTAAACTCTTGATGCAGGGCGATCAATTCCGAAGATTCTAATCTCATATGATCACGGTTCCCATCCATTCCGTTTGCAAGCACGCGTTGAAATGCGTACGAACCATCAGGGTTGATTCTTGGAACGATGATGATATTGACATGTTGTAATATACGTTCACCTTCAGGACCTGCTAATCGTTGTGCAATGACAAGGGCAGATTCACCAGACGCTGGTTCGTTTCCGTGAATTTGTGCTTGGAGCCATATCGTTGGTTTTTTTGACAATGGAGAGATGTGATGATCCTTTGTAAAGTAGAGGGCAGGAATAGACCGGCCATCAATCGACGTTCCAATCTGTTTCTGGGTCGCATAAGGACTTTTGCGGACAATGTGGTGTATGAATGCTTGGAGCTCTTCTTGTGTCGTAAATGCTTTTCCTTTTTTCTGAAAGGCGGGGGTATCGAATGTCTCATCTGGCTCAGGGTACAGTTTCTTGACGGATGCAGGTTGTTCATAACTCTTTCCGTAATAAGGGGTGTCTGTTTTTGCTGAGACTGGGGGCACCATCAATAAGCTTCCAGCAATAAAACAACTAACAGCTAAGAGCATCGTTCCTTTTCGTTTGGCCATGCTATCCTCTCCCTTCGTTGATTTGCATTATAAAGAAAAAAACAGCAAAAGTGTCCTCATTTTTTAAAAATATATCTTTAGGCGGAACACACATGTCATGCCATAGGGCAAATGAAAGAAGCTTGCTCGGCAAAACGACCTAAAAAAAAGAGTGCCTGCGATACAGCAGGACACTCTTTTGATCACCAGATCGAAATGGCTCCAACGAGAACAGCCATAATGGTCATTGCCACGACTGCAAGCACAGCCCATTTCATCCCAAACTTCTGATGCTGATCCAGTGAAACCCCCACAATTCCAACGAGTAAATGAGTAGATGGAACAAGTGGACTGAGCATATGAATCGGCTGACCAATAATAGACGCTCTAGCGATCTCAATTTTATCAACACCATATGCTGCCGCTGTTTCTGATAGGATAGGAAGTACACCATAAAAATATGCATCATTCGGCATAAAGAACGTAAAGATCCCGCTTGTTAATGCAACGATGACTGGGATAAATCCGCCAAGCTGTTCTGGGATGGCAGAGACAATGGAGATCGCCATTTCATCGACCATTTTCGTCCCTGTTAAAATGCCTGTAAACACACCCGCTGCAAAAATCATCGAAGCAATCGCTAGAACGTTTGTTGAATGAGCCGCAATGCGCTCACGTTGCTGCTCCAAATTCGGATAGTTCACGATGATGGCAACGCAGAATGCAAGAACAAACAAGACAGTCAAGCTGATTTTCCCAGACACAAGCAACAGGACCAATATCAAAGTAAGTGTTAGGTTAAACCACCAAAGTTTCGGTCGCTTGATATCATCTTGTAGTGCCGCTGCCATTTCATTCGCATGAATGGGCTGATCTAGCTCAATGACGCCAAGACGTTTTCTTTCGGCTTTTCCAAGAAAGTACGACACTATCACCATACTCAGAACCCCGGCACCAATGACTGGAATCATCGGTCCGAATAAAAGTGATGGATCAACACCAAGCGCACTCGCTGCTCTAGGCGTTGCGCCGCCCCATGGAATCGTATTCATAATTCCCATGCCAACACCGGCAATTCCCGCTAAAATAATCGGTCGAATGCCAAGTAGTGTAAATAATGGTAGCATCGCAGTTGTGGTAATCATATATGTTGTTGTCCCGTCACCATCAAGTGCGACAAGCATCGTCAATACAGCTGTTCCAACCACAATTTTTAACGGATCGCCTTTGACGATTTTCAGGATTTTTGCAACCATCGGATCAAATAAACCAGCATCAATCATAATGCCGAAGTACAAAATCGCAAACATGATCATCACAGCCGTTGGCGCAACTTGCTGCACGCCTTTGACAATCATGTCAGAAATTTCAGTAAAATGGAAACCTGCAATAAGAGCAAATGCAATCGGTGTTAACACCAATGCCGTTAAAACAGATAAACGTTTCGTCATAATTAATACCATAAATACGATCATCATCAGAAAACCTAAGATCGCTAACATGATCATCACCCCTTATCGTGTATACGCTTTCATTTGTGTGTTGGTATCCCATTTCTAACCCTTTCTGTCATCATATCTGACAAGGAATTTGAAGTAAATATTGTGAATTTTAATTTTTTTTCGTTCAATAAACGCATTTTGTTCATTTTGTTCAAACATTGTTTTTCTTCCCCCCATGAAAAAAAGCGATCTCACTCGATCGCTTTTTCTCCTTGAATGAACTGCTCATATTGTGTTAATTGGTCTTCCATAAATACCTTCGCCTCTTTGCTATTCATGTAACGACTTGTCCAGCCTTTTTGTTTTAATTGCTTTTTCCATGCCGATGTTTGAACCATTTTTTGAAGCAGCTGATCCCATTCACGAATGTCCTGCGGACTCATTTGCTTTGGTCCCATCACGCCGCGCCAATGAGAAAAAACGAGCGGGATCCCCTGTTCCTTCCAAGTAGGAATATCCTCAAATCCTTCTAACCGTTGCTCAGTTGTCGTCGCTATTAGGTTTAGTCTCTTCTTTTCATAATCGTGGCGAACCTCTGTGATGGTCGTGGTCGCTGCATCAATTTGCTGATCCCTCAACGCTTGAAATAAGGCATCTGCACTATCGAATTTGAGAAATTGAATTCGATACGGATCAACATTTGCCATTTCTGCTGCGCGTGCAAATGACATTTGATCATCATTCCCGAAATCAGGAGCAAACCCTATTTTTAAGGAATCTGGGTTCTTTTTCAGTGCATTTAACAGCTGCTTTCCATTTGAGTAAGGAGATTGAATAGGCACTGCAACGACTTGCCATTCTTCCGCAAGAATGGCAAGTGGTGTTACATCATCCACTGTCATGTTGCTACTGCCAAGCAAATTTCGACTTAATAACAAACTGGAATTTAAGCTGACATAGTTGGCCTCTCGTTCCAACATGTAAGCCCATCCTCTCTCGACCGTTCCGCCTCTTTGATAAAGAATATTGACAGGCTGCTTCACCAGTTTCTCTTGTTCAAGCACTGATTTCATCACCTGCGCCGTTTGATCAAATCCACCATCTGGCACACCAGATACAACAATATTTAAAGAGCTGTGCTCAAGAGATGATTCCTTTGTCTTTTTTTCATTTAAGGTGAATGTAAGACACAGACAGATGATGAGTACAGGGAGTATGACTTTTTTCATTAGTTATGACCCCACGTGATCTTTGGCTGGATAGTATCTTCTTTCTGGCCTGCCAATAATTCCGTAGGCAAGCTCCGCTCGACATTCGCCCGTGCTGACAAGATATTCAACGTAACGTCTTGCCGTTGTACGTGAGACCCCCATTTTCTCTCCTAGTTCTTCGGCTGTCACCCCACTTTTTTCTGATGCCATCAATGTTTTTACTTTGTCTAAAGTCAGTGAGTTGATTCCTGTTGGCAAATCCCGATCCACTTTTTGCTCCTCCTGCATCTGACCAAAAAACAGATCAATCATCGTTTGATTGACTTCCTCTTGAGAGTCAATCAGATGCTTCTTTTCCTTATATTCAGTTAAGACTTTTGCAAATTTCTGTGCTGTCACAGGTTTGATTAGATAATGCACGACCCCATATTGAAGGGCCTCCCGTAGCAGCGTTGTTTCCGTTGCAGCCGTGATAATGATCACATCAACTTCAGGATAGCGCTCTCTCAGAAGTGGCAACAGGTTTGTGCCAAGTTCGTCTGGCATATAGACATCTAGCAAAATAAGATCGATTTTTCCCCTTTGCAATGCATCCCATAATTCCTTTGCGCTCTTTGCCTTTTCAGCGACTTGAAAGCCTTGAATCTTTTGGATATAGGATTCATGAATGGCAGCAATGCGAAAATCATCCTCCGCAATGAGTACGTTCATCACGATTTATTCCCCCTTTGTTTCTTTCGGTATGTAAACAGTAAAGATGGCACCGCCTTCTTTTTGGTTCGTGACTTCGATCCAACCTCCGAGCTCATCCAATACTTCTTTGACATTCGCTAATCCGTAGCCTCGTCCTTTCCCCTTAGACGAATGACCCCTTGTAAACAGACGCGACAGTTTTGCTTCCTCTACACCATCACCTGAATCTGAAACTTCTATAATAATATCAAACCCAATATCTGTGATGAATAAATCAACTTCTCGCCTTTCTTGATTTAAGACGGCTTCAAAGGCATTGTCTACGAGATTGCCAATGATCGTGATAAAGTGAGATAAACTCATATGAGAAGGAAGTGGATCCAATGAACTATTTTCGTCAATATGAAAATGGATTTTTTTCTCTGATGCTTTTCCAAGTTTTCCGAGCAAAATGGCTTGTATGTTAGGTGATCGGATTTGCTTCATCAGTAGATCATGCTGCCGATTTTGCACTGTATATTCTTCCTTAATTAAGTGAATGGCTTCATCAAATTGTTTTAGCTCAAGCAATCCTAAAATGGCATAAAGTTTATTTGAGAATTCATGGGTTTGTGCCCTAAGGTCTTCTGAATATTGACTGACCTCGGTCAATGTATCTAGCAACTTTGTCAATTCTGTTTTTTCTCGAAAACTCACAATCCCACCGAATACGTGATTGTCTTGTACAACTTTCTTCATATTTAATACAAACGTTTTATCTTTCACAACCGTTTCTACGTTCGGTTCAATCGTGTCTTTCGATAGATAGGATAAGAGCTTGGCCTCCGGTAGTACTTGGTCAATGTGAAGGGAGCGTTCTGGCGTAACGTGCAACATTTGTTCAGCAGATGTATTCATCATCGAAATCGTCCCTTTACGGTCAAATGCAATGATTCCCTCTTTAATGGCTAGTAGCATCGCTTCTCTTTCTCGATATAATGAGGCAATCTCATGCGGTTCAAGCCCTAATGTATCCTTTCGAATACTTCTCGTTAGAAAAATCGCACCGAATATACCAAGGAGTAAAACAAAAAGTGCCATGTAACTAATGAGCAAGAGCTGATGCGCTGTAGCTTGATCGATTTCTCTTTTCAAAAATTCAACCGTAACTGTTCCAATAATTTCTTCATGCTGTCCATTCTCCGCCATAATCGGCGCACTACCTCTGACAACGGTTTCACCGTCAGAAGTGCCGGTAGATATGGAAGTTCCTCCAAACAGCAACGTACTTCTTCCTGCAGATAAGCTGATTGTTTTTCCAACCTGTGCATGGTTCGTATGAAAAAGAACCGTTCCTTTTTGATTGGTGATCAAGATGGCGTGAGCCCTGACCTGCTCTTTCATTTGCTCTAGCACAGCCTGTTCTTCATTTTGAGAATCTGTTGATGTCACGACCGATGTCTTAATCGGCGGCATGTATGATATCGTTCTAGCAGTTTGTACTGCCAGTTGTTCAGCTTGTACCTGCCTTTCTGACGTTTGGAGAAAGCCAAAACAAACCGTCAGTAAAGCAATAACAAAAAGCAATAGCCCGATAATTAACCCCAATATTTTCGTTTGTAAAGTGACTTTTCTTTTGACCATTCTCATCGCCACAACCCCTAGTTCAAGCAGATCAATCAAATGCTTTTAGAAAATCATATCATTTTTTTCTTTCTAAATTGAAGAAAAATTGATGAAATCAAAAAAGGATGACTCTAAACGAGTCATCCCCAGATTGTAGAGAAACTCATGTTTTTCTACAATCTTTTTTATTTTAAAGGTATATATGTTGAATGAAATGTATCGAA
>NZ_JBFEFT010000014.1:0-86947 GCF_047229225.1 Bacillus sp. 179-C3.3 HS
CTCAATGCCTATTTCAATAAAGAAGGCATCACCATTGCCTTTTTACCAACACAAATATGTGAGCAGTTTATGACGCTAGAGAATCACTCTCTGCGCTATTTACTAACAGGCGGTGACAAGCTCAAACAGGTGAAGTCTGTTCGTTACACACTTGTGAATAACTATGGCCCAACCGAAAATACCGTCGTGGCAACAAGTGGGATCATTCACCCACATCAAGGCACGCTTCCTATCGGAACAGCGATTGCCAATACCCGCTTTTACATCATGAGTTCGTTATATGACCTCTCGCCGCCAGGCGTACCTGGTGAGCTGGTCATTGCAGGGAAAGGACTGGCAAGAGGGTACTGGAATTTGCCGGAGGAAACGGACAAACGCTTTGTGGCCGATCCATTTTATCCAGGCGAGCGCATGTACAAGACAGGCGACCTTGTGAAATGGACCGAGGATGGCGAGCTCATCTATCTCGGTAGAAAAGACCATCAAGTCAACATTCGCGGTTTCCGAATCGAGCTATCTGAAATTGAAGCTCAGCTGCTTGCGCTTGATGCAGTACAAGAAGCCGTCGTGACAACCACGCAAGATGGGAGCGGTCAAGACGCGCTTGTCGCTTACGTGATCACAAGTGAAGAAACGGCCACTGTGCAAGAAAAACTAAAGCGTACGTTGCCAGAATATATGGTGCCATCATGGATCATTCGTCTTGACCAAATGCCGATGACGGCAAATGGTAAAGTCGATCTCAAAGCATTGCCAGCTCCAGATATGGAGGCAAATCAAACGGCATACGAAGCGCCAAGAGACGAAGTAGAAGCCCTTCTGTGCGACATCTGGGCAGAGGTGTTAGGGGTAAATCAGGTCGGAATCCACGATCATTTCTTCTTCTTAGGAGGAGATTCGATTAAAGGGATTCAACTAGCGAGCCGGTTGACACAAAAAGGCTGGAAGCTTGATATGAAACTACTATTCCAATATCCAACGATTGCGGAAATTCGCCCATACATGGAAGAAGCCGATCAAATGGCAGTAGACCAATCACCGGTTGAAGGTGAAGTCATCTTAACGCCGATACAGCGCTGGTTCTTTGAAAGAAACTTTAGTAGCCAACATCATTGGAACCAATCCGTCATGCTTCACTCTACGAATGGTTTGGATGAAGCAATCGTCAAGCGAGTGATCGAGCAACTGATGATACACCACGATGCATTACGGATGGTTTATCCGATCGAAGAGGGACGTATGATTCAGCGTCATCTTGGCATACAAGAAAACGAAGTGACAGTGGACGTGATTGAAGTACAAGGTGGGCTATCACAGCAAATGCAGCAAGTAGAAGAATTGGCAAATGACGTGCAGGCAAGTATTTCACTAGCAGAAGGGCCATTAGTCAAAAGTACGATTTTCCGAACGGAACAAGGAGATCACCTATTGCTGGCTGTCCATCATCTCGTCATAGATGGTGTGTCATGGCGCATTTTCCTTGAAGACTTTATGGCGCTTTATATGCAGTCGAAGCGAGGAGAGGTCTTCACGCTTCCTGAAAAAACACATTCATTCCAAGAATATGCCCAGAAGCTGACAGAATACGCTATGTCAGATGATCTGTTAGCCGAAAGATCCTATTGGAAAAAGGTGCTTACCCATTCAGGCACACCGCTCAAGAAGGATCGCGTAACGGGCGACCAAAGAATGCTGCATACGCAGACACTTCGCTTTACGTTATCGGAGAAGGAAACACATAGCCTGTTGACTGATGTACACGAGGCTTATCACACAGATATAAATGACATTCTGCTCACAGCATTAGGATTGTCAATGAAAGAGTGGACAGGCGAAGACAAGCACTTTATTCATTTGGAAGGGCACGGAAGAGAGGAAATCCTTCCAGCGCTCAATCTATCACGCACGATTGGTTGGTTCACGAGCATGTATCCGGTGTTATTAGATATGTCTCATGCACATGATCTTTCCTATCAAATCAAGCATTTAAAAGAGGAACTAAGACATATTCCAAACAAAGGAATTGGCTATGGCATTTTGAAATACTTAACGCCTGACAAGATGAAGGACGATATCGACTTTGATGTTACACCAGAGATCAGCTTCAACTACCTTGGACAGTTTGATGAACACCTTGGTGGAAGTGAACTCAACCGATCCTCATGGAATGCGGGTCAATCACTAAGTCCTCATTCAGAAAAGCCTCATGCGTTAGATATTGTTGGGTTCGTGGAACAAGGCATGCTTCATGTGACGATTTCCTATCATGGTCTTGAGTTTGAAGAACGCACAATGGAGCAGTTCAAAGATGTATTAGAAAAGAACGTGAAGGTACTGATTTCTCATTGTATCGCACAGGATGAAACTCAGATCACACCAAGTGATGTAGGGGATGATGACCTCACAATGGATGAACTGGAAAAGCTGATGGATCTATTTTAAGCAAACGAAGAGGTGGCCTATGAGCAAGCAGAAAATTCAAAAGGTATATCCTTTAACACCGATGCAAGAGGGCATGCTATACCATGCCATGCTAGACCCAAATTCCTCCTCTTATTTCACACAGCTTGAACTTGGAATAAGCGGAGAGTTTGATCTAGGTCTTTTTGAAAAGAGTATCAATGAGCTCATCCGGACATATGACATTCTCCGTACAGCCTTTGTATATCAGCAATTACAAAAGCCTCGTCAAGTTGTACTTGCTGAACGTCATGCAGATGTCTATAGAGAGGATTTAACCAATCTCAATCATCAAGCACAACAAAAGGTTTTAGATCAATATAAAAAGCAAGTGAGGAAACAAGGATTTCATTTAACGAATGATCTATTGCTGAAAGTCGCTGTTTTTCAACTGGATGAATCAAACTGGCATCTGATTTGGAGCAACCATCACATGATCATGGATGGTTGGTCCATGGGTGTCATCATGAAAAAACTGTTTCATTATTATGAATCCTTCCGAAATGGGCATTCCCCTGATCGCACGCAGGGGAAGCCTTATGCAGATTACATTCAATGGCTTGGGAAGCGAAACAAACAAGAAGCAGAAGACTACTGGAAGAAACGTTTAGACGGTGCGATGCAGCATCAGGGGATATTACAGCAGAAAGATGCCAACGGTCAATATGATCACAAGGAATGGACGTTTACATGGGACGCAGAAATGGTAGAAGCCATTCAAGGCTTGGCAAGACAATGCCAAGTAACAGCACCCAACCTGTTCCAAGCTGTTTGGTCGGTTCTTTTAGGCACATACCATGCGTCCGAGGACGTTACATTCGGAACGGTCGTCTCAGGTAGACCGCCTAGTATATCCGGTATTGAGCAGATGGCAGGATTATTCATCAATACCATTCCTGTTAGAGTGACATTGGATCATAAACAAACGTTTAAACAACTTTTTCAACACGTACAGCAGCACGCGCTGGAAGCGGAAAACTATGATTTCATGCCGTTATATGACATCCAACAACAGACCGCTGCTGGAGGGCAACTATTCGATCATTTGGTTGGCTTTGAGAATTATCCGTTAGATCAAGAGTTATCAGGGGACACCATGTCCACGCGTCTTGGCTTTTCTATTGATGTGAAGGATGGCTTTGAACAAACGAATTTTGATCTGAATGTGCTTGTCTATCCAGGTAAAACGTGGACGTTGAAATTAAAATACAATGCGATGGCTTTTGAGGAGCATGTGATAGCGAACATCTCCAAGCACCTCACTCATCTCATGAAGCAAATCATCCAAGATCCGGATGCGTGCCTACATGAAGTGTCATGCATCACTGAAGAAGAAAAACAACAAATTGAAACATGGAACAAGACAGAACGGGATTACCCGAAGCATCTGTCGATTCTTGAACTGCTCAAAGAACGTATCAAGGAACAACCAGACCATCTCGCATTAGTCGAAGGAGATCAATCTTTCACATATCAAGAGCTTGGGAAAGAAATTGAACGATTAGCGGGTCATTTAGTCGAAAAAGGCGTAAAACCTGAAGATGCCGTGGCTGTGTATATGGATCGATCAGCAAATGCAGTCGTTGCCATTTTATCTGTCCTATATGTAGGCGCTGCTTATGTACCGATTGATCCAGCTCAACCTGAAGAACGAATGAGATGGATGCTTGAAGACAGCGGGGCATCACTTTTGCTTTATGCTGACAGACAGCCGCCAGTTGGGAAGGACATTCAAACTGTCGATGTGTTGCACGTACCTCACAATAGACAGACGCTATCACTCGCCGATGTATCTCCGTCCCAACTCGCATACATCATGTATACGTCTGGCTCAACGGGACGCCCAAAAGGTGTTCAAATCGAGCATCAACATATTGTGAGATTAGCCCTTTCACAGGAAAAACTCAGTTTAAGTACCGCGGATCGCATGGCACATACAGGTGCAGTCAGCTTTGACGCCATCACATTTGAAATTTTCACTACGTTGCTAAATGGCGCTACTCTGTTCCCTGTTGATCGCGACACTTTACTGGATATGAGCCGTTTTGAACAATTTATCCAAACGCATCAGATCACGGCACTCTTTTTAACGACAGGATTATTCAATCAGCTTGGTCAGCAACGACCACAGATGTTCAAAGGGTTAACCACGTTGATAACAGGTGGAGATGTACTGAATGTGAAAAGTGCGGAGCTTGTGAAAAAAGCCAATCCATCCGTGGTGCTACTGAATGCATATGGTCCAACAGAAAATACAACGATCTCCACGGTTTACGAAGTGAGTGGGGAGGAAACAGGCTCGATTCCAATTGGTCAGCCGATCAATCATTCGTCAGCTTATATTTTAGATGACTTTCAGCGGCTTCAGCCAATCGGCGCCCCGGGGGAATTATATGTTGGTGGTGACGGTGTTTCAAGGGGATACCTCCATCGTCCAGATTTAACAAATCAAGTGTTTATGGCGAACCCTTTTAAAGAAGAAGGACGCTTGTATCGCACCGGTGATGTGGTGAGGTATGGAGCAGACGGACAAATTGAATTTCTTGGACGGGCGGATGATCAAGTGAAAATTCGCGGCTTCCGTATTGAGCTCGGTGAAATTGAAGCCGTTCTTCAGCAAGTGGCAGGAATCGATGATGCGGTTGTACTTGTTCATGAGACTTCTTCTCATGAAAAGGAAATCACTGCTTACTACACAGGTGCCATCACAGAGGAAGAAGTTCACACGTTATTCAATCGAGATCTACCTGCTTATATGGTGCCGCATCATGTGATGAAGATAGAGACATTTCCACTCACATCAAACGGGAAAGTAGATCGAAAAGCATTACCAAAGCCAGATGAAGCGCAACGTATGCAAATTGAAACAACGCCACCTCAAACCAAGACGGAACAGGCGCTTGCTGATATTTGGGAAGAGTTGCTTGGGAAAACCGTTGGTGTAGAGGACCATTTCTTCATGGTGGGTGGACATTCACTGAAAGCCATGATGATGTCAGCAAAAATACAAGAAGTGTTTCAAAAGGAAGTCCCGATTCAGGTGATTTTCAAGCAACCGACCATTCGCTCACTTGCGGCGTATATTGATCAGGACGGACAGAAGCAAGAGCCTTCTATTCTACCTGTAGAAAAAGCGGAAGTGTATCCGGTGTCACCTGCTCAGCGGCGCTTATACATTTTACAGACGCTTGAACCTAACAGCACGAATTATCATATCCCGATTGTCTTAACACTCGAGGGTACACTTGATAAAGAAAGGCTTCGCTCAGCATTTGTGCAATTGATCCAAACCCATGAGATCTTGAGAACAAGTTTCCATATGAAAGGGGAAGACATTGTACAGAAGGTGCATGACCAAGTTTCATTTGACCTTTCGATTCATGATATCAAAGAAGAGGATGCAGAAACTTATCTCGCGAAGCGCCAAGCGCCGTTTGATTTAACAGCGGCACCACTTTTACGAGCTGAATTATTGAGAGTAAGTGAAGAACGTCATCTTCTTTTCATTGAGGTGCATCATCTGATTACAGATGGCACTTCCATGAAGACGTTTATTCAGGATTTAGCAAAGTCTTATGATGGGGAAACCTTGGCAGATAGAGTGATCCATTATAAAGACTATGCAGTGTGGCAGCTTAGCACACAGGAAACAGAGAAGCAACAGGAGCACCAAGCGTATTGGTTAAAGCAATTCGAAGGAGACTTACCGGTTTTAGATTTGCCAACAGACTACCCGCGCCCAGCTGAGCGAGACTTTTCAGGGGAACGTGTCATGTTTGGTTGTGACCAAGAGACGACTCAGCGCATTCATGAATTGCTTCAGAAAACGGATACGACCCTGTATATGTTTCTGTTATCTGCATTTCAGGTCCTTCTCGCGTCCTATAGTGGACAAGAGGATGTCATCGTTGGATCTCCAGTTGCAGGACGGACGCATCCTGATATACAGGACATGCCGGGAATGTTTATCAATACCATCGCGATGCGCGGAAAGCCGGAGCAGACGAAATCATTTTTACAGCTTCTTGAAGAAATAAAAGAAACAAGTGTAAATGCTTTCGCACATCAAAGCTATCCGCTTGAAGAGTTAATCGCCCGTCTGACACTAGACCGTGATACAAGCCGAAGCCCGCTGTTTAGCGTCTCATTTAATATGCAGAATATGGAGGTTCCAGCCTTAAAGCTCGGTGAACTTGAGATTTCGCCTTATGCCATTCAGCATCAATCGGTCAAATTTGATCTCTCACTAGAGGCATTCGAACGTGAGGGAGAATTAAAATTAAGTTTTGACTATGCAACAGCGTTATTTAAAGAAGAAACCATTCGCCAGCTAAGTACACATCTTCTTGCGATTATACGTGAGGCGATTCGCGAGCCTCAAAAGCGGATAGGTTCATTTCATATATTGAATGAACAAGAGCAGATGGAGCGTTTGAAGACAAAAGATGAAGAGCTAGTGAGTCACCATGAGCCTTTTCATGTCCAATTTTCACGTCAAGCAAAGGAATCACCAGATGCGATTGCTGTCATGGATGATCAAAGGAAACTCACTTATCGCGAGCTGGAGGACATGTCGAATGCACTCAGCTATGAGTTGATGGCTCGTGGCATTGAGAAAGAAAGTCCTGTGGCGCTTATCCTTGATCGATCCGTATATATCATCGTGTCAATGCTTGGTGTGATAAAGGCAGGAGGCGCATTTGTGCCAATTGACCCAGCATTTCCTGCTGAACGTATCCGATATACATTAGAGGACGCTGGTGCATCATTCATTGTGACAAATGAAGCCCGTCTAGATGTATATGAGGATCAGTACCCGATTCAGGTGATTCCTGTAGAAAAAGCCGTAGATCAAGCGCATTCGCAACGACCACTTCCAAAGGTATGTGTGGATCAGCTTGCTTATGTGATATATACATCCGGTACAACAGGAAAGCCGAAGGGCGTGCAACTCACACATCGCAATCTATCACACTACGTCAATTGGTTGACGAAAGAGGTATCGTTGCAAGAATGTGATCGCACAGCGTTGCTATCATCTTATGCATATGATCTAGGATACACGAGCATCTTCCCGATCTTGAAAGCGGGCGGTTCACTCTATCTTCCGCGTGAGGATGTGTATACAGATCCTGTGCAGCTGAAACGCTTTATGCATGAACAAGAGTTAACCTATATCAAAATGACGCCATCCCTGTTTCATATGATGGCAGATTCAAAGAATGATGACTTTGATACGTTGCGACTTGTCATTCTTGGGGGAGAACCAATAATCCCAGAGGATGTTGACACATTTATTCGACAACATCCATACGTCACGGTGATGAACCATTATGGACCGACAGAGACGACCATCGGTACAGTGTCAAAGCTAATCACAATGCAAGACCTAGAAGACTTGAAGGCGCGTCCGGTCATTGGACAGCCGATTGCACACACAAGAGCACTTGTATGCAATCAAGCGCAACGTCTCGTGCCATATGGCGCACCAGGAGAGCTGTATATATCAGGTGATGGTGTGTCTAGAGGATACTTGAATCAACCTGAATTAACAGCAGAGCGTTTTCTTGAAAATCCGTATTTCCCTAATGAACGGATGTATCGCACAGGAGACTTGGTTCGACAGCATGCAAATGGAGAGATTGAGTTTCTAGGAAGAGTGGATGATCAAGTGAAGATCCGCGGCTATCGTATTGAAAAGCAAGAAATCGAACATGCCGCACGCACCATTCCGCTTGTTCAAGACGTCTATGTCAAAGTGATTCAGATGTCCCGTTTACCAGAGCTGGTGCTATATTACACAGCGGATGAACAGATTGGAACACTGACGTTTAGAGATCAGCTGTCAGACATCTTGCCGAATTACATGATTCCGACTTACTTTGTCAAAGTAGATCACATCCCGCTGACGCCGAACGGGAAGGTGGATGCGAAGTCACTGCCACTTCCGCATCATCACGGTCAGACAAACCGAACGGAGCATGTACCACCAGAAACAGCGCTTGAACAGGCGCTATGTGACATTTGGTCAGAGGTGCTAGAAGTGGATTCAATCGGTGTCCATGACCACTTCTTTGAATTAGGTGGACATTCACTCAAAGGCATGGTGCTGATTTCTAACATGCAAGCCAAGCTGAACAAGCATGTGCCGCTCAAAGTCCTTTTTGAAAAACCAACGATAAGAGCGATTGCCGCATATATGGAAAAAGCAGATTCTTCGCTGGCTTCATCGATTCAGCCAGCTGAAAAGCAAGACTTCTATCCAGTCACTTCTGCACAAAAGCGAATGTATGTGATGCAACAGCTTCATCCAGAAGCGGTCACTTATCATATGCCAGCCGTTTTCATGATGGAAGGAAGCCTTGATCTTCAGAAATTAGAAGGAGCGCTTCAAGCATTAATCAATAGACATGAATCTTTGCGTACGGCTTTTGTTGAAATTGACGGTGTGCCTGTCCAAAAGGTCTATCGCCAAGTGCCGTTTACGTTAGAGGTTGTTGAAATAGAAGAAAAGCAGCAGCAGGCTGTCGTGGATGATTTCATCACACCATTTGCATTACATCAAGCGCCATTAATGAGAGCAAAAGTGGCCAAGCTGTCTGATGAGACATACATGTTCATGATGGACATGCATCATATCATTGCCGATGGTGTGACGCGTAGCTTGTACATTCAAGAATTGGCGCAGTTATATGAGGAAAAAACGTTGCCACCGATCCAATTGCATTACAAGGATTTCGCAGTATGGCAGCAAGAAGAAAAACAACAAGCATTACTTGAAAAAGAACGACAGTATTGGTTGGAGCAATATGCACAGCCTCCAGCAGATTTGGCGTTGCCACTTGATTTTCCGCGCCCTGCTGTTCAGACATTTGAAGGTGATCGCGTCGATCAATGGTTATCTGGTGAAAAGGCACAGCAAATCAAAACGCTTATGGCCGAAAAAGGGCTGAGCTTGAATATGGTGATGCAAACCGCCTTTGCGATCTTCCTTCATAAACTAACAGGGCAGACAGATATCGTCATAGGGGCTGTAACAGCTGGACGTACACAAGCAGCACTTGAGCATATACCTGGAATGTTCGTCAATACGCTCGCACTGCGTAATGAAGTGAAGCTTGAAGAAACAGTAGAACAGCTGCTTCAGAAAATGAAAGATCGTAACCTATCAGCCTATGAACATCAAGGGTTTCCATTTGAGGAGCTTGTGGCGTTATTAGATCTTCCAAAAGACACGAGTCGTAATCCGTTGTTTAGTGTCATGCTGACAACAGATGAACGGGATCTGACGTTACCTGATCTCAAGGGAGTGAAGCTCTCTAGAAAGGAGCAGGATACGGTCCATGCAAAATTTGACTTAACGCTCGGTGTATGTCAAGAGCAAGACCAGGTAGGTGTACGCTTTGAGTATGCAACGGCTTTGTTTAAAAAGAACACCATCGAGCGCTGGAGTCGATACTTTGTGCAACTCTTGGATGAAATGATGGCAAAGCTGAATCAGCCAATCTCAACACTATCGATGTTAACGGAAGCAGAAAAGAGAGACATGGTGAGCGAATGGACAGGCCCAGTCCTTGACGTTCCGACAGACCAAACCGTCCACGCCCTCATTGAAGCCGAGGCGCAGAAATCACCGCATCTGAAGGCAGCTACTTTCTGCCATACAAGCTGGACGTACGAGGAACTGAACAACCGGGCGAATGCAGTCGCCACGGGTCTCATGTCTCGAGGAATCAAACGAGGGGATCGGGTAGGGATTCTCACTCGTCCGTCTCTTGAGATGTCGGCCGCTGTACTAGGTGTTTTGAAAACAGGTGCGGCATTTGTTCCGATTGACGCCGATTATCCAGATCAGCGCATTGCATATATGCTCGAGGATTGCGGGGCAGAGGTGCTTCTCATCCAGAGAGGACTCACCGCACCATCTTCTTTCACAGGACAAGTCCTGCACATCGAAGAGGCGGTTGAAGGAGAAGCGCACGATATTCATGTTTCGATCACATCGAATGATCTTGCGTATATGATTTACACATCCGGTACGACTGGACAACCGAAGGGTGTCATGGTCGAGCATCAGTCACTTGTGAACCTTTGTTTCTGGCACAACGATGCCTTCCAGGTGACAAGTGACGATCGAACCGCGAAATATGCCGGCTTTGGCTTTGATGCCTCCATCTGGGAAATGTTCCCGACATGGATCGCCGGCGCGGAGCTGCACATCATTGACGAAGACATTCGTCTCGATCTGATAAAGCTCAATGCCTATTTCAATAAAGAAGGCATCACCATTGCCTTTTTACCAACACAAATATGTGAGCAGTTTATGACGCTAGAGAATCACTCTCTGCGCTATTTACTAACAGGCGGTGACAAGCTCAAACAGGTGAAGTCTGTTCGTTACACACTTGTGAATAACTATGGCCCAACCGAAAATACCGTCGTGGCAACAAGTGGGATCATTCATCCGCATCAAGGCACGCTTCCTATCGGAACAGCGATTGCCAATACCCGCTTTTACATCATGAGTTCGTTATATGACCTCTCGCCGCCAGGCGTACCTGGTGAGCTGGTCATTGCAGGGAAAGGACTGGCAAGAGGGTACTGGAATTTGCCGGAGGAAACGGACAAGCGATTTGTGGCTGATCCATTTTATCCAGGCGAGCGCATGTACAAGACAGGCGACCTTGTGAAATGGACCGAGGATGGCGAGCTCATCTATCTCGGTAGAAAAGACCATCAAGTCAACATTCGCGGTTTCCGAATCGAGCTATCGGAAATTGAAGCCCAGCTTCTTGCGCTTGATGCCGTACAAGAAGCCGTCGTGACAACTACGCAAGATGGAAGTGGTCAAGACGCGCTTGTCGCTTACGTGATCACAAGTGAAGAAACGGCCACTGTGCAAGAAAAACTAAAGCGCACGTTACCAGAATATATGGTGCCATCATGGATCATTCGTCTTGACCAAATGCCAATGACGGCAAATGGAAAAGTCGATCTTAAGGCATTGCCAGCTCCAGATATGGAGGCGAATCAAACGGCATACGAAGCGCCAAGAGACGAAGTGGAAGCCCTTCTGTGCGACATCTGGGCAGAGGTGTTAGGGGTAAATCAGGTCGGAATCCACGATCATTTCTTCTTCTTAGGAGGAGATTCGATTAAAGGGATTCAACTAGCAAGCCGATTGACACAAAAAGGCTGGAAGCTTGATATGAAACTACTATTCCAATATCCAACGATTGCGGAGATTCGCCCATACATGGAAGAAGCCGATCAGATGACAGTAGACCAATCACCGGTTGAAGGTGAAGTCATCTTAACACCGATACAGCGCTGGTTCTTTGAACGTAAGTTCAATCACCAGCATCATTGGAATCTGTCCATGATGCTTCATGCGCCGAATGGATTTGACTTAGCGATTACAGAGCGCGTCATGCAAAAACTGGTTTCCCATCATGATGCATTACGTATGGTCTATCGACAGGAGCATAATGACATTCTGCAATACAATCAGCTAGAACTCACAGAGACCATGTCCGTGATTTCTTGTGATGTCACGCAAGAGCAGGATGTGAAAACGGCGATCTCCACTTATGCCAATGAGTATCAGCGTCAGCTGAACCTTGAAAAAGGACCATTGATGAAGGTGATATGCTTCCATACAGAAAATGGCGACCATTTGTTGATTGTGACACATCATCTCGTCATTGACGGTGTATCATGCCGGATTTTACTAGAAGACTTTATGTCGCTTTATCAACAAGCGGAGCAAGGGAAGACGCTAGTCCTTCCGCCAAAGACACACTCCTTCAGAGAATGGGCTGGAGCAGTCGAGCGTTATGCACAGTCACATACATTAAAAACCGAGAGTGAATATTGGAGCGAGATTGAAAGTGTGCCATTTACGACATTACCTGTTGATCATCAAATCACAGCGAGAAAAGTGGCTGATGTCAAAGCTGTCCAAATGCAATTAACCGAGACAGAAACCGAGCACCTTCTCACCGATATTCATCACCCGTATTCAACAGATATGAATGATATTCTGCTTTGTGCACTTGGTCTAGCTGTTGGAGAATGGACCGGACAACCTCAAGTCCATGTGCAGCTTGAAGGGCATGGGCGGGAGGATATTTTATCAGGACTCGATGTATCCCGTACGGTTGGTTGGTTTACGAGTATGTATCCAGTCATTTTAAAAGCAAGTCCGGATCAAGACATAGCAGGTGCGATTAAAGGAACAAAAGAAATGCTTAGACGTGTGCCGAATAAAGGAATTGGCTACGGCATTTTGAAGTATTTGACCATGTCACAGTTGAATGAACAACCTTTGCAACCTGAGATTAGTTTAAACTACCTCGGTCAAATTGATCAGGATGTCACGACAGAATTGTTTGGACCATCCCCATATGATATGGGACGGCAAGCAAGTCCTGAATCAGAAGCCATTTATAAGCTAAATCTCAGCGGTCTCGTGAAAAACAATCAATTCATTCTCTCTTGTTCTTATTCCGCACAGGAATATGACGAACAGACCATTCAGCAGTTCGTGGCGCTGTTAAAGGAAAAACTAAAGGCGATCATCACGCATTGTTTAGCACAACATGAGCGTGAGTTTACGCCAAGTGACTTCTCTGCGTCCGGTCTTGGAATGGATGAAATGGATGATATTTTTGACATGCTTGAAGAGAAATTGACATAACACCACTAGATAGACATGTAAATAGGGAAGGGAGGAATGAAATAGATGAGTCAATTTAAAAGGGATCAAGTTCAAGATATGTATTATTTGTCACCGATGCAAGAAGGCATGCTGTTTCATACCCTCCATCATCAAGAAAAGGGCTTTTATGTAGAGCAAATGGATATGAAAGTGAAGGGTACACTGCGCCATGACTTGCTAGAGGAAAGCATGAATATCATCGTGGATCGGTACGATATTTTTCGTACCGTCTTCCTCCACGAGAAAGTGAAGCGCCCGATCCAAGTTGTCTTGAAGAAACGACCATTTCACCTTGATGTCATAGATATACAAGGGCTGAATGAAAAAGAGCAGCTTATGCGGATCGAGACGTTTAAACAAGAGGATCAACGAAAAGGGTTTGATCTTTCGAAGGATCCACTCATGCGTGCATCATTGTTTCAAACGGCTCCTTCAACCTATCGTTGGATATGGAGTTATCATCATATCCTTTTGGATGGCTGGTGTTTTGGACTTGTTGTACAAGAGTTATTTGCGGTGTACGAAGCGCTCCTCAATGGAACGTCTTATAAGCTTCAACCAGTTAAACCGTATAAAGAATATATTGAATGGCTAGAAAGACAAGACAAACAAGCCTCTCTTCAATATTGGCAACACGCGTTAGCGGGATTTGATGGACAATCGACCTTTAAAGAACAACGAAAACGAACAAAAGATCATGAGCTAAGTGAAATAGAATGGTCACTTAGCAAAGAAGAGACAGTTGCTTTATCGGAGCTCGCGTTACAGCAGAATGCCACATTAAGTAGCGCTCTTCAATCGGTTTGGTCCATTCTATTGAGCAGATATCAGCGATCAAACGATGTTCTGTTTGGTACCGTTGTGTCAGGTCGTCCGGCAGACCTTGCTGGCGTTGACAGAATGGTTGGACTGTTCATCAATGTCATCCCGCGAAGAATTCAACTGACAGACGAAATGACATTTCGTTCTCTATTAACAGACACGCAGCAGCGTTCACTTGCAGATGAACCACACCAATATATGCCGATTTATGATATTCAGGCAAAGGTAGGTCACAAGCAGCTCATCGATCATATTGTGGTGTTTGAGAATGTTCCGACTGCTAAGCAAGATCAGCAAGAGGCGCTACTAGGGTTTTCGATAGAAGAAATGAACATTTATGAAAAATCGAATTATGATCTCAATTTGCTCGCATCACCTGGAGAGCAATTGCAATTGAAGTTAGCCTTTAATCAAAAAGCCTTTGATCGCGCGTTTGTTGAACGATTAAAAGAACAGCTCACTTTCTTACTAAAAGAAGTGGTCAAGTGTCCGGATCAATCGGTTCATACGCTGACTCTCATTACAAAACAGGAAAAACAGCGAATTCTTGAAGAATTTAATGCACCAGAACTGGAGCATGATCAGCTCTATCTGACGAAATGGTTTGAGCATAATGTCCGTAAACAGCCAAATGCGATTGCATTGTCAGCCGGAGGGCAAACCATCACATATGCGGAGCTAAATGAACAAGCCAACCGAATGGCGAGGCATTTACAGAAAAATGGGGTGGCCCATCAAACGGTGATTGCCATCTTAGCAGAGCGATCGCCAGAACTCATTATGAGTCTGCTTGCTGTCTTAAAGGCGGGGGCAACCTACGTCCCAATTGACCCTGAATATCCAGACAGCCGCATTCAATATATGTTGAAAGATAGCAGAGCAACCCATCTTCTGACGCATTCATCCTTCATCAGTCAGGCGAAGGGGTTCGCATTTAGTGGCACATATCTTTTCGTAGATGATCAGGAAATTTCACTGATGAGCTCAGAGAATCTGCCACTTGAAGCTGGTTTGCACGACGTGGCATACATGATGTACACATCTGGCACAACGGGGCACCCAAAAGGGATTATGACTACACATTCTAATATCGCCAGGGTTGTCAAAAATACGAATTACTTAACCATTTCAGAGACAGATACATTACTCTCGTTATCAAATAGCGTTTTCGATGGCTTTACCTTTGATGTATATGGTGCTCTTTTAAATGGGGCAAGACTTGTGCTACCGAAAAAAGAAACCATTTTAGACATGAGACAGCTGACTGAACTCATAGCGAAAGAGCGCATTTCTGTCATGTTTGTCCCGACCGCCCTATTCAACCTCCTTGTAGATGAGGGGACAGATTGGATGCGCGGCTTGCGGAAGGTGCTGTTTGGAGGAGAGCGTGCATCCGTTCCGCATGTGAGAAAAGCCTTTGCTGTGATGGGGAAAGGGAAGTTGATCAACGTTTATGGTCCAACAGAATCAACGGTCTTTGCCACATATTATCCTGTAAATGAAGCCATTTCAATGGAGGAAAAGTCGATTCCAATTGGAAAGCCACTGAATCAGACGGGTGCTTATATATTGGGTGTGCAAGGACAACTTCAGCCGATTGGAATGATTGGAGAGTTATGTCTGAGTGGGAAAGGACTGGCAAAGGGTTATTTAAACCGTCCTGACCTGACAGAACAAGCCTTTATCTCGCATCCATTCGTTTCCGGTGAGAGATTGTATCGAACGGGAGATCTCGCTTATTTCCGAGAAGACGGCGTCATTGAATATGTAGGTAGAGCCGACGATCAAGTGAAAATTCGTGGACACCGCATTGAATTAACGGAAATTGAAGCCCATCTCCTCATGCAATCGGGTGTAAAACAAGCCGCATTGATCACTGATCATGATGAGACGAATCATACAAGGCTATTGGCTTATATCACGTGTGAGGATGATTGGAAGGACAAGCTCGATGTCATCAAAGCAGGGCTGAAAGAGCGTTTGCCTGCTTATATGTTACCTCACGAGCTGATCGTGCTTTCGAATTTGCCACTCACACCAAATGGGAAAGTCAATAAACGACAGTTGCCAAAACCGGAAGCGGTACAAGGCAATCGGCATGTGAAGCTTCCAGTGGATGAAGTAGAACAAAAGCTACTTCTCATTTGGAAAGACGTACTTGAACGAGATGATATTAGCACAGATGATCATTTCTTTGACATTGGCGGGCATTCCTTAAAGGCGATGTCTCTGTTGTCAAAAGTGTCTAAAGAATATCAAGTGCAGATCCCGATTCAACAGTTGTTTGAAACGCCAACAATTGCAGGACTTAGTCAATATATTCGTAAGCAGGATCAAGAGGCATTTGGCTATCTTGTGTTCAATGAAACTCAATCATCAACAGTCTTTGCACTACCACCATTACCAGGCTACGGCTTTATTTATCATGAAGCATCAAAAACCTTAGACGATGTTCGCCTCATCGCCTTTGATTTTATAGAAGCAGATCAGCGCATTGGGCAATATGTACAGCATATCCAACACCTTCAGCCAGAAGGGGCACTGACCTTAATGGGATACTCTGGTGGGTGCTATCTAGCCTTCGAACTCGTGCAGGCCATTGAACGTACAGGGCGAACGGTTGAAAAGGTCATCATGATCGATTCCTATAAAAAAATTGGCGAAAGTGATTTACAAGGACGATCCATTGAGGACGATATTCAAGCGATTGTACAACAATCGAAGCAAAGTGAACTCGCACAAGCGGCACTCGTCCAAGAGGACCTCGCAATGAAAACGCGGGCCTACTATGAAACGTTTGTCCATGGCATCAACAAAGGGGAAATACAAGCAGATATCTACTTCATCCAATCGGAAGAACACATTGCGATACCGGACTGGATGGAGGAGTGGGAGCATGCAACGACCGGTGCCTTTATTCACCTACAAGGCTTTGGTCAACATGCTGACATGTTCAAAAGAAAAGAATGTGCAGCAAAAAATGCACAGCTGATCAAACGTATATTGATGAACAGCGAGAAAGAACCAGTCTTGTAAACTTTAGCTTAGGCAGGGATGCAGTGTTGCCCCTGCCTAACAAAAAAGGGAAGGAACTCATATGAAACCATCAATTAATCAAACAAGTGAACATGAATCAATGAATACGATTTTACAAGATCTCAAGACGACGATCCTACAAACCAACGAAATCGAACGCTTCGCTGTTTTTTCACGTGAAAAAACCATTCGACCGCGGCCATATCACCTCTCTCATTTATTTCTCGACAAGCAAATTGTGCAGGAGGCCGCAGTTGAACAGACTCACACTCAAGCGGTCGCGCCTGTTTTGACAGACATGCCCCCAGCCCTTTCTTATGGAGGAGATCTTGATCTCACACGAGGAGCGCAAACGCTGCAAGAAGTGCTAACAGAGGCGACAAAAACGCCAAATGGGCTCACCTATATCGTGAATAGCGACAACGAACTACATCAATCCTATTTGCAGTTACAGGAAGACGCCGAACGAATTCTGACCGGCTTAAGGGCAAAAGGTCTTCAGCCGGGCGATCCTGTCTTCTTTCAATTTTCATCGAACCATGCCATGGTGACGTCATTTTGGGCATGTGTGTTAGGTGGATTTGTGCCGACGCTCGTCTCTGCTGCTCCGACCTACCGAGAGATGAATGCAGCGGTAAAGAAGCTCCATCATTCTTGGAAATTGCTAGATCACCCGCTCATTTTGACGGATGAAACATTGGTCGAAGAGGTACAAGGGCTGTCCTTACTGTGGCACACGAATCAATTGCGTGTAGAGGCTGTTGAGCCGATGTTGTCTCTAGAGAGGGATACACATCATCACCCTGTCACTCCAGATGACTCAGTCTTTTTTATCTTAACGTCTGGTAGTACCGGGATGCCAAAATGCGTAGAACACTCACACAGAAGTGTCCTTGCGAATGTAAAAGGAACAATTGCCGCGAACCAATTTACACAGAATGATGTCTCATTAGACTGGATGCCATTAGATCATATTGGCGGTATTGTGATGTTTCACCTTGTCAATGTATTTACAGGCTGTCAGCAAATTCGGGCAAAGACAGATGACTTTATTGCACAGCCATTGCGGTGGCTTGATTGGATCGAGCGTTACCGTGCGACAAAGACATGGGCACCTAACTTCGCCTTTGCGATGATCAATGATTATGAGAAAGAAATATCATCTCGATCATGGGATTTGTCTTCGATGACAAGTATGATCAACGGGGCTGAGGCAGTTGTGCCGAAAACGATCCATCGATTCTTAGATTTACTCGCTCCGCACGGATTAAAGGGAGATGTGATCAAGCCAGCCTTCGGAATGTCTGAAATATCATCAGCGGTTGTCTTTTCATTTGCCATTAAGCGAGGCGATGAAAACAGTGGAGTTCTGACCTTTGAAGAGACGTCTCTCACGGAACAGCTTCGTCCTGCCGCGGCGCGTGAAACAGGTACCGTCAGCTTTACAGAGCTAGGAAAGCCGATTCCGGGTATCACGATCCGCGTTGTCAACCACAATGATGAGATTTTACCAGAAGACCATATTGGTCGCGTGCAAATAAAAGGTTCAACGACAATGAAGGGCTATTATCAGAACGAAGAAGCGAATCAAGAAGTCTTTCAATCGGATGGCTGGTTTCACACCGGTGATTTAGGTTTTCTGCACGAAGGCAGGCTCACATTAACCGGCAGAGAAAAAGATATGATCATTATCAACGGGAAAAATTATCACAACTATGAAATTGAAGCCATTGCTGAAGAAGTGCCAGGTGTAGAAACGAGCTTTGTCGCTGCGTGTTCTGTTCGAATGGAAGCATCATCTTCTGATGAACTGATTGTCTTTTTTACACCAAAACTGTACGAGCCTTCTTATATCATGAGGGCTAGTCAACAAATGAAATCCCATATTGCGACAAAAATGGGTTTGTCTGCATCGCGAATCATTCCAGTCCAGAAGCACGCATTTCCGAAAACAAGCTCTGGAAAAATAGAACGAGCGCAGTTGAGCAAACGATGGCAAGAAGGCGAGTTTGACGAAATTATCAAGGAAATGGACATACGTCTGGAAAATGTTCATACCTTACCAGATTGGAGTTATCAAAAGGAATGGGCACCTGCTCCACTTGATCATTCAACAGACCAAACGATAGGTGACATCGTCATCTTTGCCGACTCATTAGGACTAGCTGATCACTTATCATCCCTTAATCACGCACAAGAAACCATTACGGTTGAACCGGGACTAGAATTTCAACAACTCTCACACACACACTTCATCATCCACCCGAATCGACCGTCTGACTACGAACAACTCTTTGAGACGCTCCGTTCGTATGGCGTTTCGGTGAAACAGCTGATACATCTTTGGAATTATACACACAAACAAGATCAACATGTGAATGTCGATATGGCAAAGCAAGCCCAGTCAACTGGCAGCATGAGTGCCTTGTTTTTAACAAAAGCGCTAGCCGCTTATGAGGAACAAGTGGCAATCACCTTTGTCTCATCACATGCCATGCAACTACCAGAAGACGAAAAACATGATGTAGAAAAAGCGACGACAGCAGGGCTCATGACAGCTGTCCAACATGAATGGCCGTTTATCGAGGTGCAGTGTCTAGATTTCTGCCTAACAGATTCAGGATCTATCGCATCACATGCAGCGGCGATCATGAGAGAACTGACACAGGAAACACGCCATCATCTGGCTGCTTATCGGGCTGGCGTTCGTTATATTCCCTTATTAACGCCACTTCCATTAGACAAAGAACAGCAGATGAAGAATCCGCCAATTAAAGCATCTGGTCTTTACGTGATGACAGGCGGGCTCGGTGGAATTGGAAAGATGATGAGTGAGTATTTACTCGACTCTCACCAAGTACATCTTGTCTTACTCGGGAGAAGAGAGAGACATGACCTCACTGAGGAGCAAAAGGAGACATTGTCATCGCTAGAAAAAAGAGCGCAAGTCGTGGGTGGCACGGTTGTGTATGAAAAAACCGATATCACGGATGCACAAGCCATTGAATCCATCATATCGAGGCATGAGGAGACGGTTGGCCAAACGTTACAAGGCGTGATTCATTTCGCTGGAATCATTCAAGAAGAGTTGCTGGCTGACATGACACCTCATTCCTTGAACGACATGTACGAAGCGAAAGTATATGGAACCGTTGCGTTACATGAAGCTGCTTCCCGACGACAGCATGTCTTATTTATGTCCAGCTCGTCCGCACGTACGCTTAAGGGCGGGATGACAGTCGGAGCCTATTGTGCCGCCAATGAGTTTGTCGAGCAATTTGCCCAATATCAGAAGCTAACGTCTACAGTGAAGCCGTATTGCTTTAGCTTTAGTATGTGGGATGAGGTCGGGATGAGCGAGGGCTCCATGATCAAAGGGATTTTAAAAGAAAGAGGCTATCTCCCAATTCCAAAGCAGGCAGGCTTCAATACGATACTGGCAGGGTTAATGACAAATGTCGAATTGATTTACACAGGTCTAGACCGAACGAAACAAGAGATACAAGAACTAGTGAACGAAGACATTCAAACGGAACAAGCGATGTATATCTTTTTCAAAACGGATCAAACAAAGGCAATAGAAGAACGGCTGTATCAATCGATCCATACATTTTTACAGCCACGTCTATCAAGTGAATTTACAGTGCACCTGTATCCTGAGGAATACTGGAAGGAAACAGAGGACGGGATGCCGGACGAAGCACATTTCTTTGGCCTAATTGAGGAGAGCAGTAAGGAATCAGAAAAAAGAGCACCACAAACAGGTTCTGAAAAACTGCTTGCCCAGATTTGGTCAGATCTCCTCGGTGTCTCGAATATAAGCTGCGGGGATCATTTCTTCCTACTCGGAGGTCATTCGCTAAAGGCAACGCAAATGTTATCAGCGATTAGACAAAGAACCGGTTTTGAAGTGCCGCTATCTGTTCTTTTTGAACATACAACACTCGGTGAATTAGCGGAATGGATGGATACACATGCGAAAGCAGATGAAGCCATTCCGATGAGAAAGATAGAAAAGGGCCAAGAGATTCCGATGTCTTATGCACAGCAAAGGCAGTGGTTCCTCTATCAATTAGAGCCAGATCTACCATTTTACAATAATACGATTTCGTTCCGAATGAATGGACCTTTAGATCTTGAAGTGCTTCAAAGTAGTCTACAACATATGGTGCAAAGACATGAATCATTGAGAACGTCCTTTGCGATGAGCGGAGAAGAACCCGTTCAAGTCATTCATGAAAACAGACACATTCCAGCGCTTGAGATCATTGATTTATCAGGACTGACATCGCAGGAAGAAAAAGAGCAAAAGGCTTCTGAATGGGCAAAAGTGGAGGCGAATACACCTTTTCACTTAGAACATGAAGCGGTTTTCCGTGTCAAACTGATCAGGCTTTCCGCCACAGAGCATATACTGCTCATGTCGATTCATCACATTGTATCTGATGGATGGTCTATTGGGATTGTAGCGAGGGAGTTATCGGAATGTTACACAGCGGCGATTGAAGGGCGAGTACCTGATTTGCCGGCGCTACCGCTTCAATATGCTGATTATGCGCTCTGGCAGAAGGAGTATTTGACAGGGGATACATTGGATGGACAGCTTGCTTATTGGAAGGAACAATTTTCAACACCTGTCCAAGAGCTGGAATTGCCGTATGATCAACCGCGACCAGCCGTTCAATCGTATAAAGGAAAAACGAAAAAATATCGACTGTCCAAGGCATTATCTGATCAACTTGCAACTCTTTCCAAGGAGACAGACAGTACACTCTACATGACAATGCTATCTGCTTTCTCTACATTGTTACATCGTTTGTCTTCCCAAGACGAGTTCGTGATTGGATCGGTCATCGCTGGAAGAAATCGAACGGAAATAGAGCACTTGATTGGATTTTTTGTGAACACATTGGCACTTCGGATCGATCATGGCAACAACCCATCCTTTATTGAATTATTAGAGCGTGTCAAGGAAACAACGATTGGTGCATATTCGCATCAGGACGTGCCGTTTGACATGGTGGTAGATGAATTGAACATTGTGCGTGATGCGAACAAGCAGCCACTCTTTCAAGTCATGTTCGTTCTGCAAAACTTGCCGCTTGAAGCATCTCCAATGGGAGAAGCGACATCGGTTTTAACCATTGAAGATAACGATACGGCGAAGTTCGACCTTTCCCTTTTTGTATTTGAAGGGGCAGAAGGGTTGCAATTATCACTTGAGTACCATGCGGATTTATTCCATGACGAGACAATGGATCGATTCCTCCGATATTACGAGCACTTGCTCGAAAGTATTTGTGAGAATCCAACACAGCCAATCAGACAAATGAATTTTCTACCGGAAATGGAAAAGCATCAGCTACTTTATGAATGGAGTGGCAAATCGGAGAAACCAACAGGTTCCCTTCTCATCACGGAACGATTTGAGGAGCAGGTGAGGAAAGCGCCACATGCGATCGCCCTTGAATTCCAAGGAGAGCAGTGGACATATCGTGATGTACAAGAGAAAGTCGATCGGTTAGCAGCTTATTTGCAGCAACGAGGCGTTGTCCCGCATGAACCAGTGGGTCTTCTCATCGACAGAACACCTGAAATGATCTTAGGGGTGCTGGCGATTATCAAAGCAGGTGGAGCTTACGTACCAATTGACCCTGAGTATCCAGATGCTCGAATCGAGTATATGTTGAAGGATACAGGAATCAAGATGTTGCTAACGAAAAACGAGTGGTTGAAAAAGGTGTCGATCAGTCAAACGGAGCTGATCTGTCTTGATCCAGGTTATGAAGAATTTTTACCTGATGCAGAAGTGACGCCTCCAGCCCTTTACCCAGAAGGTCTCGCTTATATCAATTACACGTCGGGATCAACCGGACAGCCAAAAGGAGTGCTCATTCCACATCAAGCGGTCATCCGGCTTGTATGTGAAACAGACTATGTCGCGCTTGATGAACAAACACGTATCTTGCAAATGGCTAGCTTCTCCTTTGACGCCTTTACGTACGAAATATGGGGCGCGCTATTAAATGGGGGAAGACTGATACTCACAGATCGAAATACCATTTTATCCATGGATACACTGGCTGACACGCTAAAGGCATACAACATATCAACAGGATTCCTGACTGTTCCGTTGTTTAATCGATTAACAGAAGAACATCCAGACGTTTTATCTGGATTCAAGGCATTACTGGTTGGCGGAGATGCCTTGTCAGCGGCGCATATCCGTAAAGCACTACCGTATTTGCCTGAAGGGCTTTTAAATGGCTATGGACCTACTGAAAACACAACGTTTTCTTGTGTGCATCATATTCGGGAATTGGACGAAAAGCAGACGACAGTACCAATCGGTCAGCCGATAGCCTATTCACAGGCGTATATATTAGACAAAGATCTCCAGCCAGTCCCGCAGGGCGTCATCGGTGAGATATACGTTGGCGGAACAGGGCTTGCACTCGGATATCTTGGAGACGAAGAAAAAACAATGCAATCATTTATTCCGCATCCTTTTCAAGAAGGAGAGCGTTTATATAAAACAGGCGATATGGGGCGCTGGCTACCAAACGGTATGATCGATTGTCTTGGCAGAATGGACCAACAAGTGAAAATTCGTGGACACCGTGTAGAATGTGGAGAAATTGAAGCCGCGATGCTGCGCTTTGAGGACATAACGGAATGTGCTGTCATCCCGCATCAGCACGAGAGTGGTCATAAACGATTAATCGGTTATTTTGTCCAAAAAGGCGCATTGACCCAGCAAGATATTCGCCAAGCTTTGAAAGGGATGCTACCAGACTATATGGTGCCAAGCCTATTCATCGAAATGGAAGAGTTGCCGCTCACACCAAATGGGAAGGTAGACCAAAAACGTCTCCCATCGCCAGAGTGGAAACAGGAAAACGTGGACACGCCGGTTGATGGACCAGTGAGTGAAGAAGAGCGCGTCTTAGAACGAGTATGGTGCCAGTTGCTCGGTGCGTCTGCCATTGGTAGACACGATAACTATTTTGAGCTAGGCGGCGATTCTATTATTGTCATACAAATGGTGGCTCGCTTGGCGCAGGAAGGTTATACAATTCAGCCGAGAGATGTATTCGAAAAGCAGACGATTTCACAGCTTGCTCGCGTCATGCATCAGGCAGATGCTTCTGTGTCATATGACCAGTCACCTGTCACCGGAGATGTTCGCCTGCTGCCAATCCAATCATGGTTCTTTGAACAATCCATGACGAACCAAGATTACTGGAATCTATCGGCACATATTGAAATCAATCAGTCTGTATCATTTGAACAGCTCACGCAGGTATTCACAAAGCTTGTTGATCACCACGATATGCTCAGAGCGAAATATACAAGACATGCTGACGGCACTTGGACACAAACCATTTGCGAGCCAGGCATCACCCCTTGTATCACATTCTTTGATTTAACGGACATTACTAAAGAGGAGGCGCTTGAGCAAATCCGCTTAGAGACAGGGGCTTGTCAAGCCACATTGTCATTAGAAAGAGGAGAAGTGATCAAGGCCATTCTTTTTCACACAAGTCATGATACTTCTGAACTTTTTATCGCTGCACACCATCTCGTCATGGATGGCATTTCATGGCGCATGATACAAGAAGATGTATTAACTGGATTACAGCAGCTTGGGGCAGGTCAGGACTTGGTATTTGCGAAGAAAACAGCCTCTTACAAACAGTGGGCAGATGCATTATATGACTATGCACAATCAGATCAATTACAAGAGCAGGCCGCTTTTTGGCAAAGCATGATCGACAAAGAGGAAGAGGGTTCGCCTTTTCATAGACCTGCGCTTTCTAATATAGAAGAACATGTAGACATTTTGTCAGTTCAATTGACGAAAGACGAAACAGAGCGTTTATTAAAGCAGGCATCACAAACGTACCGCACAGAGGTGAATGATTTACTGTTATCAGGGCTAGTACAAGCCATCGGACAACAGGTGTTGATTACGTTAGAAGGGCACGGACGCGAGGATATATTTGAACAGATGGATTTGTCACGGACAGTAGGTTGGTTTACAAGCTCTTATCCTATTTTTATTCCTTTTATAAAAGCCGATGTTGGTCGACAAATCAAAGACGTCAAAGAAACCTTAAGGGCTGTCCCGCAAAAGGGAATCGGCTACGGTTTGTTGCGATATATGACAGAATCTCATTCTCTCAAAACGGTGACACCACAAATGAGCTTTAATTACCTTGGTCAATTAGATCAGACGGATGATGAAGTAAAGCTTTATATAGCAGATGAACGAAATGGACATGTACACGATCCGAAGGCGGAAAGGCAGCATTTGATTGATGTGTACGGCTATGTCGTGAATGGACAGCTTCAGATGAACTTTATGATTCATCGAGAGCTACTCCAGCATGAAGAAGTACGCCAATTGTCTGAGCGATTCAAGGAGAAAATGGAGGAAGTTCTCTCCCATTGCTTAGAGGCACCTGGAGGTTATACACCATCTGATTTCCCGATGGTTCAGCTAACGCAGCAGCAAATTGATGCGCTCCCAGACAATGTGGTGGATGTGTATCCGCTCTCTCCGATGCAGCAAGGAATGCTGTTTCATGCGCTGTTAGATCAGGCGTCTCAAGCCTATTTTGGTCAGGTGCATATGACATTAGAAGGTTTAACAGACGGTCAAGCATATGAACAGGCATGGAATCTCCTTGTGCAGCGTCATTCCATTTTGCGGACAAGATTCGCATGGGAAGGGTTACAAGAGCCTGTACAGCTGATTCAATCTGAAGGACATATTCACCTCACTCAGCATGATGTGCGCCACCTGAGTGAACAGGATCAACAAGAGACAATTGAACAATTTTTGGCATCCGATCGTTTAAACGATTTTGCATTAGAAGATGTGGAAGAACCGCTTATCCGCGTTGCTTTATTCCATTGTGATGATCAGAAATCGACGTTTGTCTTTAGTTTTCATCATATTTTAATCGATGGCTGGAGCTTATTCAGCTTCATTGAAGAGTCCTTTGCGCTGTATCGTTCCCTTGTGGACAAACGAGAAATCAATCTTCCTGCTGTGCGCCCGTATAAAGATTTTATTGAGTGGCTGCACAAGCAAGATGAGCAAAAGGCCAATGAGTTTTGGAAACAATATATGTCAGGAGTAGAGGAAGCAACACCGCTTCCAGGAGATGGCGAGCGTGCGCTGAATCATGAAGCGGGCATTACGCAGTATAGCATCAAACTGACACCAGACATGCAGCGGAAGCTAGAAGAGATGATCGGGAAGCAGAAGGTCACGATGAGTACATTGATTCAGTCCGCGTGGGGGCTACTTTTGCACCTACATTCAGGTTCGGAAGATGTCGTATTTGGTGTGACCGTGTCAGGCCGACCGGCAGACTTACCAGATGTTGAAAGTATGACAGGGCTATTCATTAATACGTTGCCACTCCGTTTGCCACTTTCACCAGACTGGACGATTGCCCGACTACTGGCACATACACAGGAAACTGTTTTTCACATGCGAGAATTTGAGTATACGGTTCTGCCAGATATTCAACAGATGACCAATATCCCAAATGGAGAATCGTTATTTGATAGCATTGTTGTTTTTGAAAACTATCCGATTGAAACAATTGAGCCGCATGGCGTTCGTATACTGGACATCGCTAGCCATGAGGAAACCAACTATGACCTCACCCTTGTTGCGGTGCCGGGCGATACTTTGGAGCTTCGCGTCACATACCGTTTGGCTCAATATACAGAAAATCAAGTTGAAACGTTGATGCATCAGCTATTGGACACAATTGAAGCAATGACAGAACAAGTAGAGACACCGCTTTCTGCTTTCACCATCGTGACGAATGATGTGAAAGAACGGATGATGAACGATTGGGCGAGACATGCACAAGTAAACGTCCTGTATCCAGATCAAGAAGATGTCTATTCAGGCATTCATGACGCATCTTGTGAAACGGAAATTTATGTACTTAATGAAGCGTATCAACTCATGCCGATAGGGTTCCCAGGAGATATCTTTATCGGTGCAAAGGACATAAAAGCACTTTGCGGGGAACTGGCCGATTGGATGGAAGCGAATAAAATTCCGCATCCATTCAGGCGCCAAACAGACGAATACCTCTATCCAACAGGGGATGTCGGTGTTTGGACTGAAGAAAGAAAGATTCAGATTTTGGATTGGATGTAGGAGGAGAAATCATGTTAGTCAGTAGACGAAAAGGAAACGCAGGAAACCATATCGTAAGAATCAATGGGAAACGAATAGATATCAAAGCTTTGGAACGGGACATGATGCTTCATTTTCAACAACTAGAAGAATGTGCCTTGATCCCGAAGAAAAATGGAGAGGGACACCTTTCGCTTGTGCTATTTGCACAGGCGAAGGACCCTTCGCTCACAAGAGAAGATTTGATGAAAGGGCCGCTTCAACCGCATGAAGTGCCATCAGCTCTCGTATTATTACCATCTTTGCCTAAAACTGAAAACGGCAAGATCGATACGGATGCATTGCTCTCTATTGATGTGTTAGACGAAGAGGAATTAAAAAAGATAGAAGAACGCATGAGAGCCAGTGAAGGTGTACAAGAGGCGGCGGTTGTCGTCGAAAGTCAGACAGAAAAACAGACGCCCTATCACCTTGATGATTTGTTCCCTGATAGGCTTCGCACTCAAGGAAATGTGCAATCCGTCAAGGAACAATCAATTCAAGAAGCGCCAACATCGATTCATGACAAACCACCGGCACTTGTGTACGGAGGAGATGTCAACGTAAAACCAGGCACACCTGTCACATTGACAGAGGCGCTGATCAGGGCAGCTTTTATGACACCTGATCATGGTGTGACCTACATCAAAGAAGGTGGAAAAGCTGTCACCCAGACGTATCCTGAACTGTTAACTGCCGCTGAACGTGTTCTCTCTGGGTTAAGATCGGCAGGTTTGACAAATGGCGATCAAGTTTTGCTCCAGTTGAAGGATCATCAAGATTTCATCACGGTTTTCTGGGGCTGTATACTCGGTGGAATCATCCCGACACCTGTTTCTGTGCCACCTGTTTATGATGAGACACATCAAGGGGTAAACAAGCTAAGAGGCGTGTTTCAGCTCCAAAATGAGCCGTTCATTATTACAAATGAGGCGAGTGTTGAGGATATCTCACGGTTACGGGAAACGTTTACCATTGGTGCGATTCCAATTTTAACAATTGAAACCTTGCTTGCATGTGAACCGGATGAACAACATTATGAGCCGGAGCCGGATGAGCCTGTATTGCAGCTGCTGTCTTCAGGAAGCACCGGGGTACCAAAATGTATTCGTCACAATCATCAAAGCCTTTTATCGAGAATGATTGCCTTTGAACAGGCGAATGGTTTTACACATCAAGATATATCGCTTAACTGGATGCCACTTGATCATGTTGGAGGCATCGTGATGTTCCATGTACACGACGTCTATCTATGCTGCCAGCAAATTAGCCCATCTATTGATCAATTCATTGAACGACCGATGATTTGGCTTGAATGGGTGGAGACCTATCGCGTGACTAGAACGTGGGCACCAAACTTTGCGTTTGCGATGATGAATGAATATGAAGAGGAGATTGGTCAAGGGAGCTGGGATTTGTCTTCTCTCACCTATATCATGAATGCGGCAGAAGCCGTTGTGCCGAAAGTGACGCAACGTTTCATGCACATCATGGGTCAGCATGGGCTAAGCCGTCACGCGATGGTCCCAGCTTATGGAATGTCAGAAACATCTTCAGCTATCGTCCAGTCAAAAGAATTTATGAGACGTGATGATGATGATGGACAGTTGACCATCGACCAAACGACATTAACGAGTGATATTCAATATGTGACGCACGATCATCCGCACAAGGTCACCTTTACAGAAGTAGGTACACCGATTCCTTCCGTATGGATACGAATCGTAGATGCGAATCACAATGTGCTGCCGGAAGATCAAGTGGGGCGCTTACAGGTGAAGAGTCCGACGATTATGATGGGCTACTATCAAAACGACGAAGCGAATCAAGAAGTTTTTGCAGAAAGTGGCTGGTTTCATACAGGAGATTTAGGGTTTATCCATGAAGGACGCCTCGTTCTAACAGGTCGAGAAAAGGATATCATTGTCATCAACGGAGCCAACTATTTGAATTATGAAATTGAAGCAGTGGTAGAAGAAATTGATGGGGTTGAAGTGACTTTTTCCGCCGCGTACGGTATTTATAATCCAGAATCAAGCAACGATACACTGGCTGTCTTTTTTGTCTCGCAAAAGGAATCGATCGAGGACAAGATCACCATCATTCAGCAAATCAGAGAGGCAATTATTCGAAAAATAGGCATTGAACCTGACCACATCATCCCGGTGGAAAAAGAACAATTCCCGAAAACTGAGAGTGGGAAAATCCAGCGTGCCCAGCTTGGTGCGGCACTCAAAGATGGCGTGTTCCATGACATTGAACGGGCGCTTGATGTTGCGTCAGAAAATGAACAAACGTTGCCGGATTGGTTTTTCAAACGCATTTGGACGAAAGAGGACATTCGTCCGGCTCAACCCATGTCCACTGATCACGTGCTCGTATTTGAGGATGAAAAAGGGCTTTATCAACAGGTTTATGCCCAATTTGAACAAATGAAACAATCCTATGTTTCTGTGAAAAAAGGACATGAGTTTTTACGCCTGGCAAAAGGCGTATATCAAATGAACCCGAGAATCAAGGGAGATTACGTACGGCTCATTGCGGCACTTGATGCGGATGAATTGGATATTCACCAAATGCTCCACATGTGGAATGTGACAGACAAAGAGGACATCGCTGACCCTGTCCAGCTGAAAGAGATGAATAGCAGCATCAATCTATCCATTTTGTATCTCTATCAAGCACTAAGACAAGAAAATAAAGCGCCGATGCGTCTTGTCGTTGTCTCAAAAGGCGGTCAATTTGTGAACCAAAGTGACGAGTTGCATGTTGAAAAAACAGCGCTTGGCGGTCTACTAAAAACCATCCCGCAAGAGTGGGAAGGGGCAGAAGTGTCTCATATTGATGTGGAAGCGGAGAATCTTGTTCAAGATGCGAAGCGCTTGACGGAAGAGCTGTCTGCCGTTCACATGCAAGCAGAGGTTGCCTATCGAAACGAGCATCGACTCATACCGAAGCTAGAAAAGGTAGATATGATGCAAGCGCCTCGAGCAGAAGGATTTTTAGAGTATGATGGCGTGTACTTGCTCACAGGTGGACTTGGAGGCATTGGGTTTGAGCTCTCTAAGCAGATGCTTCAATTTGGATTAAAGCTTGTATTAATCGGACGGAGATCTCTGAAAGAAGATGAGGAAAGATATCTAGCATTCTCTCAATTGAAAGGTCTTGGGGATGTCATCTATGTGCAAGCAGATGTGACCAACTTGTCAGAAGTAGAGCAAGCCATTTATGAGGGAGAGAAACATTGGGGACAGTCGATTCGTGGAGCCATTCATTTAGCCGGAGCAGGCAATGTCACAGAGCATTTCCAGCATGTTGACAAATATTCTCTAGCACATACAACAGAAGAAGATTATATGAAAGAGCTATCCGGAAAAGCAGACGGCGCATGGGTGTTACAAGAGGCGTTCAAACATGACCCGACAGCACCACTTATCTTTTTTGGATCAGTCAATGGCTTTTTTGGCGGAACGACGTTCGGCGCATACTCTGCGGCCAACAGCTTTTTAGACGGGCTCGCACACGCTCTCACCTTCCATGAAGGAAGAAGAGCCATCTGTTTAAACTTTAGTATGTGGGATAATGTTGGACTATCTAAAGGGCATACTGGTGCAGCGCTAACGGTTCGCAAAGGATTCCAGCTGATCGGGAAGAAGCAAGGCATGCATTCATTTTGTTTAGGTGTACGGCTGAATGCAGCGCACGTATTTATCGGTTTAGATGGAACAAATCAAGAAATCGCCAAACAACTACATCCCGTTCCGTTACCGCGCTTTGAAAGAAAGATTTTTTATACAGTACAGCCCGGTCAAACAGCGCAGCTTGATGACATCACACATAACACAGATGGTAACTGGGAGATCAGACAAGTGCCAGAGATGCCAAAAAGGCAAGATGGATCGATTGATTATATGACCTTAAAACAGCTCGATCACAAAACAGCGCAACAGACGGAAAAACAATTGCCGGACACAGAAACAGAGCAGGTGCTCGCGGCTATTTGGGAAGATATTTTAGATGTAGAACGTGTGTATAGAGAAGATCAATTTTTTGACCTTGGTGGTCATTCATTAAAGGCGACACAGACGATTTCTCGTATCAATCATGAGTTTTCAATCAAGGCCCCATTAAAAATCTTATTTGAAAGTCGGAATCTAGCACACTTGGCGCAAATGGTGGACGACATCAAAGGAGCGCCAGCTGTTAGTGAAACGAAGATTCCTAAGCTGGATAAGAGAACAAGCTATGAGCTTTCACATGCCCAACAGCGTATTTGGTTCTTATCTACATTGGAAAAGAGTCATCATTACAATATATTAGGTGCTTGGAAGCTGACAGGAAGCTTACACATCAAAGCGTTAACGAAGGCCATTGGGCTTTTAACGAAACGTCATGAAGCCTTGCGTGCAACATTCCAGTCCATTGGAGGCAAGCCGGTTCAACTGATTCGTGAGGACCTTCCGCCATCTGTGACGGTTGCCAATTTCTCTTTATTTAATGAGAAAACAAGAGCAAGAAGACTTGAACAGCTGATTCAACAAGAAGCGAACCGCATCTATGATTTAGAAAGAGGACCGCTTGCACAATGGACCATTGTCGACATGGGCAAGGACGAATATTACTTACTTTGTGCCCAGCATCATATCATTTCTGATGCATGGTCGCTAAGCCTGCTCATTCAAGAATTAGAGGTTGTCTATGAGGACTTAATAGCAGAGAGAGTGCCACAGCTCCCAGCGCTTCAGATAGAATGGACCGATTATATTCATTGGCAAAATGAACAATTACAGCATCACCAAGAGGATCAAGCTTATTGGCTGGACGTGTTACAAGGCGAGCTGCCGATATTAGAGCTGCCATTTGACCGCCCACGCCCGCCGATCCAAACGTTCAACGGAGCAACTGAACAAATCGTATTGGATGAACGTCTCGTCCGCCGATTACAGGCGTTGTCCAAGCAGCAAGGCACGACGCTGTTCATGACGATGCTGTCTGCCTATTATGTGCTGCTTCACAAACTGTCAGGGCAAACAGATATGATCGTTGGTTCACCGATTGCAGGACGTGACGTTGAACAATCAGAGAAGCTCGTTGGGATGTTTGTAAATACACTCGCATTGAGACAAGATGTATCAAAATCGGACACATTTGCAGATTTATTAGCAAACGTGAAAGACATGACATTAAGTGCTTTTGAACATCAGCATTACCCATTTGACAAGCTTGTGGATGACCTTTCAATTGATCGAGAATTAAGCCGATCACCGATCTTCCAAGTGGCGATGGGGTATGTGACAAACGCATTAGATGTCCATCTAAAAGGAGTAACGTCAGAAAGTGTCATGGTCAATCATACTGTCTCAAAATTCGATCTCACCTTGCATTTATTCGAACAAGAGGATCAGTTGTCCATACATGTGGAATATAACACCGATTTATTTGACCAAGAGACGATTCATCGTTATATGAATTATTATTTGCACCTGCTGGATGGCATGACGACTGAGCCGCATCAAACGTTTGCGGATTTTTGCTTAATGGACGAAGTGGAACAAAATGAGATGCTGATAGGGAAAAACCAAACGGACACGCCTTATCCAAAGCAAACACTTCAAGAACTGTTTGAGGAACAAGTTCAACAGAACCCGCATCGCATTGCTTTGTCGTATGTAGAGGAGCACATGACGTATCAAACATTGAACGAAGAAGCAACAAAGCTTGCGGCCTATTTACAATCCAAAGGGATTGGACCGGGATCACTTGTCCCAATGCTCTTTGACCGATCCATTGAGATGATTGTGTCTGTCATCGGAATCATTAAATCGGGCGCTGCTTATGTTCCAATGTCACCTGACTATCCGGATGCACGACTTCGCCTCATTGTGCGTGATACGAAAAGTGACGTCATCTTAACCCAGTCTCATCTTGCAGATCGCCTTGAAGGTCTTGCCAGCACCATCATTGAGATGGACAAATCTTTACCAGAGACAGACATGGTGTACCAAAAAGAAAAATCAATCATAGATGAACAACAACTCGCCTATGTGAATTACACATCAGGATCAACAGGCACGCCAAAAGGTGTCATGCTCCCGCATGCAGGAGTGATCCGTTTGGTGAAGGAAACCAACTATATTGAATTAGGCTCGGAAGATAAAATGCTTCAGCTATCAAACTATGCTTTTGATGCCTTTACATTTGAACTATGGGGAATGTTACTCAATGGCGGTCAGCTGATTCTCATTCCGAAATATGCCGCACTGAATATGGATGAATTGATGCGTCTCATCCAAGTACATCAAGTGACAGCCAACTGTCTTCCAACTGCACTATTCAACCGTCTCATTGAGCACGATCCAACGAGTGTAGCGGGCTACCGTACTTTACTTGTTGGCGGAGAAGCGATGTCTAGTGTGCATGCGAGAAAGGCTTTGCCACATATGAATGGTGTGTTAATTAACGCATATGGCCCAACAGAAAACACGACACTCGCGACGACCCATCAAGTCACACATGTGCCAGAAGATGCGAGATCGGTTCCAATTGGCATTCCAGTCGCAAACTCAACGGTCGTCATACTTGATGAATATCTCAAGCCAGTTCCAGTAGGTGTCAAAGGAGAAATCTATATCGGTGGAGCAGGACTTGCCAAAGGATATCTAAATGATCCAGAACGCACGCAGGAACGTTTTATTGACAATCCATTCAAGGCATTAAAGGGAGAAAAGCTGTATCGTTCAGGTGACCTCGGGAAATGGCGCTCAGACGGCAGTATCGAATACCTCGGCCGAAAAGATCATTTGGTGAAAATAAGAGGCTACCGCATTGAATGTGGAGAAATTGAGACAGCGTTGTTAAAACATCCACAAGTAAAAGAATGTACGGTCATTGCCAAAACATATGGCAGCTCAAAAAGGCTAGCGGCATACGTAGTGACAGATGGAGAAAAGCCTGTACCTAGCTTTAAAGCATTTTTACAGGAAAGCTTGCCGAGCTATATGATCCCAAGCTACTTTATTACACTTGATGCGATTCCAGTCACAACAAACGGAAAAGTCGATCAAAAAGCTTTACCAGAGCCAACCGAAATGGTTTCGTCTGACCGTCAAGATGACAAACCAACAACTGAAAACGAACAACGCATTGTCACTGCATTCCAAGAAGTGCTAGGGGTGAAACAAGTCGGCATCCATGACTCATTCTTCGATTTAGGTGGAGATTCGATTATGAGTATTCAAGTCGTTGCCAAACTGAAGGAACAAGGGCTACGTGTTGATCCAAAATGGATTTTTATGCACGCTGACCCAGCCCAGCTAGCCGCTTATATTGACACATTGCCAGAAGTTGGTGAACGGAAGGAAAGAGAGCCGAAGGACTATGTGATTGAGCTGAAAAAAGGCGACCCAGCTGAACCGAGGATCTTCTTTGCCCCACCTGCTGGAGGAACCGTGATGGGTTATATTGATGTCGCCAAGCTAATGACGCATCAAGGAGCGGTGTATGCCTTACAGTCTCCTGGCTTATATGAGGATGAAGAACCGCAATTCCTTCATTATACGGAGCTTGTGACCATTTTCATTGAAGCAATCGAGACATTTTACAGACCGGGGATCGACTTTTTAGCAGGGCACTCAATGGGCGGCCATCTTGCCTATGGAATGAATCAGCGACTCTGCCATGCAGGAAAAGCGCCGAAAGGACTCATCATTTTAGATACAGTTCCAGTACTAAGAGATGAAGCAGACCAAGCACTTCATGCAGATATGAACGAAGAAGAAGTGAAAATGCTCGCACTCGTCCTTGGCATGGGGAACCTTGTCGGCATCCAGCCAGAAGCATTACAAGGACTGAGCTTCCAAGAAGTGAAACAAAAAATACTCAAAAAAGCCGAAAAAGATGAAGTGGTTCATCAGTTTATGAATGATCACTATTTAGATAAATACTTACAAATGCAAACACATAATACGATCATGTCACAAGCCATTGAATTAGAGAAAGAACCATTCTCTGTCCCATTTTATATTGTAAAAAGCAGCGATCACGCCTTAGATTTCCAAGAGAAATTCACAGATTGGGAGGCGTATACAAGAGAGGCATGTACGTATTATCAAATCAAAGGTGACCATGTCACCATGATGAAGCGTCCTCAAGCTGATGAGCTTGCACACATTCTTCAACATATCGTAAAGGGGTAACAATCGATGAATCCATTATTTAAAACGTTTGAAAAAAAACCAGATCTCATTCAGCTGATTTGTGTACCTTTTGCAGGCGGATATTCCGCCTCATACCGTCCGCTCTTTGAACAGCTAAAGGACGTCGCCGAAATCACGGCAGCAGAGCCGCCAGGTCACGGAACCAATCTCATGCCGCTGATATCTAGTATTGATCGGCTAGCTGAATTGTACAAAGAAGGCTTAACAGGAAGATTACAACGACCCTTTCTTTTATTTGGTCATTCCATGGGAGGGCTTGTGGTTTACAGGCTGACACAAATGCTAGAAAAGGAAGGCATTCATCCAGCAGCAGTGATCATTTCAGCTGTACAGCCGCCTCAAACGAAAAGAAAGGTGTTAACCCACCTTTCGGATGAGGCATTTGTTCAGCATATTGCCGAAATGGGCGGAATCCCTAAGGAATTATTGGAGAATAAACCAATGATGGATTATTTCACTCCCTCATTACGGGCAGATTACCAAGCATTAGAAACCTTCCAGCATATCGACCAAACCATCATCGAATCACCTGTTTATTTACTAAATGGAAGACAAGATGAGAAATGCATAGAAGATGCCAGCGGTTGGCTACCATGGGCCAAAACCATCGAACGAACCGATTTCGATGGGGGACACATGTACATCAACACACACATCGAACAATTTTCAGAACATATGAGACAAATCATTGAACACACAGAAAGTCAGCAATTCATCAAAAGTTAAACAAAAAACGGCCCGCGTTTGGTGGGCCGTTTTTTTGATATAATTTTAATTCGAATCATGTAAGGAGGTTTGATGATGGAGAAATATAGTTATACGACACCGTTGGTAAAGGGGGTCAAAAAGGCATTCGACATAAATGACGAAAACGGCGTATCCAAAGCGAAAATCCAAAGATATTATCCTAATCGGCTAAATCGATTCATGGAACTATTTTTAACAGGTTGGGAGGTTCATTTAAAGGCGACCCAAGACGAGAAAGAATATCTCATCAAAGAACATTTCCATTGGAGAAAAAACGAATGGTCTATTTTTGAAAACAACTCAAAAATAGGAACCTTGACTGACATTCAGAAAATTGAATTTGGCGATACGAAGGAATTCTCGATTCAAGGTAAAAAATATGTCTATCTGGATAAAGCACTACAAACCCAAACTCTCATTCAAGATGAAGAAAACAATGTGATTGCCGTGATTGATTATAACCGATTTGACTTATCTCGAAAAAAGGAAATCGCCGTGTATCGTAATGACATCGCACTCTCTTTGTTGGTCTGCATTGACTATGTTTCAACTCTAAAGAGGACATGATACGTTAGAGTTTTGATTTACATATTTCTCAACACATAAACCACAGTGTTGTTCGTTTTTCACAAGTGGACATAAGCATTCCTTCAACTTTTCCTTAGATCGAGGCTAACATCCCACCCTATTGAGTCCATTTACAAGTTGTATCGAGATCGCAACAATATGCTTCCCGCTTTTCAAAAACGGGACAGCACATCAGCACAGGTCAGGATCTCTATATTCTCAGGTAAAACCGAATCCCTCGTGCAAACAGCCATTTGATAGGCAGGATCAAGGGAGTATGTACGAATCAAGCAAGGTGCCTCGTGATCAGGCAATATCAATGAAGCCTGTCCATCGGCTGTCAGACGGGCGGTAAAGGACGAGAGATCGTAGGATAGTCCCTTTCCTGTCAGCTTGATAAATGCCTCCTTCATTGACCATAGCTGAAAGAAATAGGCCTCTTGTTTTTCAGCAGGCTGTGAGAGAAGATCTGCGTATTCATCTGGCGAAAAAAACCGTTTGGCAATCGCGAGGTCAATGGGCTTCATCTCTTCAATATCAATACCGACGGGTGCAGCATCGACTGCACACACAACCCAATCGCCCGAATGAGAAAGATTAAAGTGAAAGGAATCGATCTGTGAGACGAATGGTTTGCCATTTTCCTCTGTCTCAAAAGCAATCTGATCGATGGGCATGGCATACTTGTCAGAGATGATGTGACGAACCAACACTTCACCTAACAGTGTTCGTCTGGCATCTATGAGAAATCGAAACCGTTCAGCCGCCGCCTGTTTTTTAGGTGACACAAAGGGTTTCAGCTGGTCTATTTGTTTTCGTGCCTCTTTTTCATGTAAATGTTGTAATTGTATGGCGATTAGCTTCATCATGAACCTCAGTTTTTACATTTATTGTACCATCTGATGATCACCTGTGACACATTGATTTCAATCAAAGGGAAATTCCGGAAGGGAAATTTGGGCATAAAAAAAAGCCATTCTCTGTAGAATCGCTTTTTCTTATCGTGGAAGGGTTTGAACTGGTTTCTCTGCTGTTTTTGTAATAAGCAGCTGCAAGAGCCATGTCGATTGAGGCAAGGAGAAACGAAGTACAAGCCCTGTAAAGATGGCTGTTAAAAGGGTTCCAATTCCGATGGGCCCACCGAGCATCCAGGCAAGTAAGAGCACTGTTAATTCAATCCCATTACGAACCCACTGTACGTTCAACCCTGTTTTAGCTGATATGAGTAGCATTAATGAATCCCTTGGTCCAGCACCAAGATTCGCTGACACATAAATGCCGACACCATAACCAGAAACAACAACGCCTGTCATAAAGACATATAGAGCCGGTAAATACCCATGTGGCGCAGGTAATACGGCATTAAAGAAATCAATAAACACACCGATTAGCACCATGTTCAATAAAGCGCCAATCTTTGGCAATGACTTCGTAAAAACAGATGTCAGTGTCAAAATGATGGCACCGATAATGATGGACCACTGTCCAATTGTTAGTCCGAAGTGCTGAAATAGTCCGTAATGAAAAGCGTCCCAAGGGCCAATCCCGAGGATCTTGCCTTTCACTGTCAATGATAGTCCGAAAGCCAATACAATCAATCCAAAAAAATAAAAAAACCAACGTAAAAGATGTTCCCGCTTCAAAAGCTTTCCCTTCTTTCTTCAACACTCAATGACCATCGTACCATACTCTCACGCCCCTTTAAATGCCTTTGCCTATTGTAATCGCTTACTTAAATGGAGGTAAAAAAAGGCTATTTTCCCATGGTGAGAAAATAGCCTTTTTAATCAAACTGGATTCAAAATTCGGTTTAAGAATTGTTTTGTTCGCTCTTCCTTTGGTTGTTTGAAAATCTCCTCAGGAGGTCCTTGTTCAACAATGACACCACCATCTATAAAGATCACTTCGTCTGCCACCTCTTGGGCAAACTTGATTTCATGTGTCACAACGACCATTGTCCATCCTTCTTTTGCAAGATCCTTCATGACCTTCAATACTTCTCCGACAAGCTCGGGATCAAGCGCTGAAGTCGGTTCATCAAAAAGCATCAGCTCTGGCTGAATCGCAAGCGCACGGGCAATGCCGACACGCTGCTTTTGTCCACCTGACAGCTGGAATGGATAAAGATCCTTTTTATCTTCAAGACCGACCTTTTGTAATAGCTGGATGGCTTCTTTTCGAACCGTTTCCTTCGGTCTGCGTTGCACCTGAACAGGACCTTCCATCACATTTTCAAGTACTGTGCGGTGTGGAAATAGGTGATAATCTTGAAACACCATGCCAGACTTACGGCGAAGCTTCAGCAGCTCAGCTTGTTTATTTTTTTGTGAAAAATCAATGGAAAAATCATCGAAGGTAAAGGAGCCGCTATTTGGTATTTCAAGTGCATTTAGACAGCGAAGCATAGTTGTTTTTCCAGAGCCTGAAGGGCCAAGGATCGCTACAACCTTTCCTTTGTTGATCGTGAAATCAATGGACTTTAAAATTTCAAGATCACCAAAGGATTTCGTTAAGCCTTTGACTGTTAGCATGTGGTTCCCTCCTTACCTTGCGACATATCGATCAAGTCTTTTTTCAATTTGATGTTGCACGAGTGAAAGAATGAAACAGAATACCCAATAAATCAGGGCTGCTTCCATATAAATAAACAAAATTTGATCCAAGTTTGCCGCAGCAATTTCCTGTGATTTACGGAAGAGCTCTGCGACGAGGATTTGTGATGCAAGTGACGTATCCTTCACTAAGCCAATAAATGAATTAGACAGTGGTGGGATGGACACACGCACAGCCTGCGGCAAAATGACACGGAAGAGCGTTTTGCGATAAGTCATCCCGATGGAATAACCAGCCTCCCATTGCCCTTTTGGAACAGAAAGGACAGATGCACGGATAATCTCCGAGGCATACGCACCTACGTTTAATGAAAAAGCAATAATAGCACTTGGATATGGATCAAGTGTGATATTAAATGTCGGAAAGAAATAGAAAATAATAAACAATTGCACAAAAAGCGGCGTTCCACGAACAGCCGACACATAAATGGAGAATATCCATCTGAGCACTTTAAACTTAGACATTCTAGCAAGAGCTGTTACAAGCGCAATGATAAGACCTAGAATAAAGGCAATAATGGCCAAGGGAATTGAATAATAAATTCCCTGGGTCACCATTGGCCAAAAAGATTGTTGAAGAAGATCCCACGGAATGACGACTCCTAGGGTATTACTTTGAAACATCTTCACCAAACCATTTTTCAGAAATCTTAGCGAGTGTACCGTCATCTTTCATTTCTTTTAATGCACCATTCACTTTGTCAACGACTTCGCCGCTGCCTTTTCTGAAGGCAAAGTGAGTTTCTTGAGGATCTCCTGTTTCAAATGCAACTTTTAGGTTTTTATTACCGCTTGTTTTTAAGTAGTTCAATACAGCTAGTTTGTCATTGAATGTAAGATCGGCACGACCTTGCTGAATCAATTGAATGGCTTGTGCAAGACCTTCAATCCCTTCAATTTGAGCGCCTGCATCTTTTGCAAGTGTATTATAGTTACTTGTTAATGATTGTGCTGCTTTTTTCCCTTTGACATCAGCTAGTTCTTTGATATCGTTATTATCTGATTTTGTGACAACAATTGCTTGAGATGTTGTGTATTTATCAGAGAAATCATATTGTTTTTCACGACCAGTTTTACCAACTTGGTTTGCGACCACATCAAAACGTTTTGCATTAAGTCCAGCAAACATACTGTCCCATTGAGTTTCTTTGAATTCTGGTTTCAGATCAAGGCGTTTTGCTACCTCTGTAATAACCTCTACATCATAACCAGTTAATTTGTCTGTCTTTTTGTCATGGAATGTAAAAGGAGCATAAGTACCTTCAGTTCCAATCGTTAAAACACCTTTTTCTTTGATGGATTTCCATAGGTCACCTGATTCTTTAGACTCAGATGATTGGTTCGCGCTATCGTTTGCAGCAGATCCACAAGCAGTGATCAATGCAAAGCAAGCACCTAATATGATGGCAAAGAACATCTTTTTCATTTTATTCCCCACTTTTCTTGTTGGTATTTACAACTTATGATCTTACAGAGAAGCAACCTAAAAGTAAAGCATTTGAAGTTATCTTGAGCGAATCTTTTTAACTTTATGCCCTCAACTCATTTCTTTCAAACCTCATCCTTTGTGAAAACCGATAGGATTTATTTGTGTGAACATTACTAAAATAAAGACTTTGAAAGAGTGACCATAGAAGGAAGCATATTTATAATAAAAGATGTATAATTAGTAAGTTGTTTTAATGTTTGAATGACATGGAGACATGTTTTGATAGAAGAGCATCTTAGATGAAGGAGGACATCATTGTGGGTGTTGGTCAACATCAGCCTGAACAATTGAAAAGGGCGATGACTTCCCGCCATTTATTTATGATTTCACTTGGCGGTGTCATTGGGACAGGCTTTTTCTTAGGAACGGGCTTTACGATTGGACAAGCAGGTCCAGTTGGCGCCGTTCTTTCTTATATTGTGGGCGGATTCATTATGTATTTAACCATGTTATGTCTTGGGGAGCTATCAGTCGCACTGCCTGTGTCTGGATCGTTTCATACGTATGCAACGAAATTTGTGAGTCCAGCGGTTGGATTTGCTGTCGGCTGGATTTATTGGCTTGGATGGGCGGCAACTGTCGCGTTTGAATTCTTATCAGCGGGACTTGTGATGAGGCGCTGGTTCCCTGAAGTAGATGTATGGATTTGGTGTTTGGTGTTTGGGCTCTTTCTGTTCTTATTAAATGCCTTATCTGTGAAAGCGTTCGGTGAGTCGGAATTTTTCTTCTCAACCATTAAGATTGTCGCCATCTTATTATTCATTGGACTCGGTGGAGCTGCCATGTTTGGTTTGATTCAAACCACTGGAGGAGAGCCTGCACCATATTTTAGTCATTTTGTTAGTGATGGTCTGTTTCCAAATGGATTCCTCGCAGTTGTCATTACAATGATCACGGTGAATTTTGCCTTTCAAGGGACAGAGCTCATCGGGATTGCGGCGGGGGAAAGTGAAAACCCTGAGAAAACTGTCCCTCGTTCTATCCATCAGACGGTTTGGCGTACACTTGTCTTTTTTGTTTTATCTGTGTTCGTGTTAGCGGGTATGGTGCCCTGGAAGGAAGCCAGTGTGCTCGAAAGCCCTTTTGTCACAGTGTTTGAGAGAACAGGGATTCCTTTTGCGGCAGACATCATGAACTTTGTGATTTTAATTGCGCTCATATCTGTTGCAAACTCTGGTTTGTATGCATCGACAAGGATGCTGTACTCCTTATCAAAGGAAGGGATGGCAGGAAAGGCGTTCAGTCGTGTGAATCAGCGCGGCATCCCAATGAATGCTTTGCTGCTCACCTTCTTGTTTACAGGTATTTCGCTTTTATCTGGTTTCTTTGCAGAGGAAACCGTCTTTGTCTGGATCGTATCAATCGCCGGCATGAGTGCCCAGGCTGGCTGGATCACGATTACAGTATCACAGCTGCTTTTCCGCAGAAAGTATTTAAAAGCTGGTGGCAAGCTGGAAAACTTAAAGTTTAAAACACCATTCTATCCGGTACTGCCGATCATTGCGATTACGCTCAATACGATTGTGTTAATGAGTCTTGCCTTTGATTCAGAGCAACGCATCGGGTTATATGTCGGCGTGCCACTGATGATCATTGGTTATATTGTTTATCATCGCTATGTGAAGAAGCATCAGGTGAAAAGTGAACCGCTCAAATTGCACATTCACGGTGATGAAGAGATCCGTTTTTAAGGATAAAAAAGAAGCCATTCCCATTGGGAGGCTTCTTTTTTTATTTAATGTATCCCTTGCATGGCTTTCTTAATAAGAGGTGACACCACTATCATGACAACACACAAGACGATAGCAATCATGCCGATGATACCGAAATAGAGGGTTTCTGGCACTTTATCAAATAGTTTGACGACCTGTGCGTTGATTGCCTGTGCCATCGCATTTGAAAGGAACCAAAGGCTCATCGTTTGCGCGGAGAAGGCAGCAGGTGCAAGTTTCGTCGTCGCTGACAGACCAACTGGTGACAAACAAAGCTCCCCAATCACGACGAGGAAGAAGCTGAGGACAAGCCATAATGGGCTGACCAATGTGTTTGGACCAGACATGTATGCAGGAATGATCATAATGATAAAGGACAACCCTGCAAATAGAAGACCAAGTGAGAACTTAATCGGGGTAGATGGCTGTTTTTTGCCAAGTCTGACCCATAACCAAGCAAAGACTGGTGACAGTAGCACGATAAAGATCGGATTCAATGATTGGAACCAAGATGATGCCAGTGTGATCCCTAGGAAATTCAAGTCTGTTCGTTGATCCGCATATGTGGCTAAAATGTTTGAGCCTTGTTCTTGGATGGCCCAGAACATCACCGCAGCAATGAATAAAGGGATATACGCCAATACTCTCGATTGCTCCACTTTGCTTGTTTTTTTACTGAAATACATCACAACAAAATAAACAATCGGAATGGCGACCCCAAGAATACTAACAAACCAAGTGAAGAGATCGATGGTTAGACGACCAGTTTGAATGCCGATGACTGCAAAAACAGCCATAATCAAGACAATCAACGTACCGAAAATCTTAAAGTTCTTTCGCTCAGTAGGAGACAGCGGGTTTGTCACATAAGTCCCGGCAAGACCAAGGTTCGGCTTTTTCGTGATCACAAACGTAATCAATCCAACGAGCATACCAAAAGCAGCGATGGAGAAGCCAAGGTGGAAATTCACTTTTTGACCGAGTGTTCCGACAATTAACGGCGCAATGAAGCCCCCCATATTAATCCCCATGTAAAAAATACTAAATCCAGAATCACGGCGATTGTCCGCTTTTGAGTAGAGGTCACCGACCATATTGGAGACGTTAGGCTTTAGAAGACCTGTCCCAATGATAATGAGTCCCATACTAATAAAGAGAGCCGTGGCTCCGCCTGGCAGTCCTAAAATGACATGCCCCAGCATAATGAAGACTCCGCCATAAAAAACCGAACTAGACGAACCGAATACCCGGTCGGCGAGCCATCCACCGATTACGCCTGACATATAAACAAGCGCACCGTACACAGACATGATCGAATTGGCTGTGGTTTGATCAAACCCTAGACCGCCTTTGGTCACCTCTGTGTACATATAATAAATAAGCAATGCGCGCATTCCATAGTAAGAAAAACGCTCCCAAAATTCAGTGAAAAACAGTGTATAAAGTCCCTTAGGATGTCCGAAGAATCCTTTTTGAGGAACACTTTTCACAATTTTATCATGATCAATTGTAGACATTGGCATAGATCCTTTCTTAAAAAGACGATATGAGAAAATGATATTCTTGTATAGTACTTGTGTCAATATATAACTATTCTAAAATGGGGAAATATTAGTTCGATAGGTTTTTAGACCTAAAAGTGCCAAATGTCGCACGTCTATGGAGATTTGAAACGTTATTTCCATAAAATTTAAATCAAATGCAAGACATTGTACAAGCAAATTCCTTTCACACGCATAGGATGACGAGTGGACATGTGTGAAAGGAGGGAATTCAGTTGGATGAATGGAATGAAATCAATCTAAAGAAACCCGTTGTCAATGTATTAGATTTTGGCGTCATCGCTGATGGCAAAACAGACTGTACTGAAAAACTAAACGAGTGTTTAAAATGGACGAAGGCGCAAGGCTACTCTCATGTTTGGCTACCCAGTGGAACGTATCTGATCGATGCGGTATCGAAAGTAAATTCGTTTTTCCCTTTCAGGCAAGCAGGCATACAAGTGCCGAGTCATATATGTATTGACATGGCATCAGATGCCGTGATTCAAGTGAAACCAAATGATTCGTGGGGATATGCTGCCTTTTATATAGGGGAGGTGGAGCATGTGACCATTCGCGGCGGTCGGATTGAAGGTGATCGCGATGCACATGTGTACAAGTCTTTTCCTCCTGAAAGGAAAACCCATGAATGGGGATTTGGCGTCTGCATTGAAGGGGCTTCACATGTGAATATCCATCACATGCAGATGACTCACTTTACAGGAGATGGCATGATTGTCAGTCCGCTTGGTTTATTGTCAAATATTGAATCATACTCACCAGCGAAGTCCATTCACATTTCTGGTTGCACGATCACAGATTCAAGACGGAATAATATCTCGATTACCGGATGCGATGGCGTGGTGGTTGAAAATTGTTTGCTTGAAAGAGCTGGAGTGAATGGGGTCGAGCCGAGGATGGGAATTGATATTGAAGGATACGGTGAAAATGAAACCAACTTCGAAGAGCCGCTGAATATTCTCATCAAAAATAACATTGTGCGAGGTGGAGCTGCTAGCGCCATCTATAACTTCAACGGCTACGGGGTGATCATTGAAGGCAACCAAACAGACAGCAGCATCTCGTATGGCTTCGGAACCGAAACGATTATTGCGAATAATTTGATCCGTTCGAGGGGAGGGAGCGTGACAAAAGCAGGGATCACTAGCTTAGGTGTCTCGTTAGATCGAACTGAAAATAACGTGATCATCATTGGCAATATGATCGAAGGGTTTGAAAAGGGTATTGATGTGAGGGGAGACAGTGTTCAAATCACAGGGAATAAAATTAGTTTTTTTGAAGATGCGGCCATTTCCGTTTACATGGCTAATCGCGTATTGATCGATGGGAATCATATTGAATCAGGTACAAATCCAACAATCAGAAGTGCATCGCTGCGTATTGAACAATCAGATAGTGTGGTTTTTTCGAATAATACGATCTATTCCGTCATTGATGCGGCGATTGTGAGAGGAACCAATATCCTCATCCAGCACAACCAATTCAAAGAGTTTAGTAGGGGTATATGGGTGCAGGAAGGAGAAGTAGGGATCAATGGCAATCACTTTAATCAAGAAGATCAAACACCACTCACACCCTCGTATACGATCAGCATCACAGGAAATGCAAAGGCTTTCATTTGGAGGAACCGTTTCAAGCACTATGAAAATTACGCTGTTTATAGCAACACAACGGGTTCGTTAGAGGTGAAAGACAACTCCTTTGAAGAAACACCCTTATTTGTCGTCATGTATATTAAAAATGGCTCACCACAAATTGGAGATAACCGCTTTTATTTAAACCGTGCCATAGGACAGCCGACTGCCATTTTTATTGACCAAGCCACATCCGCTCGTGTGTTACGTAACAATATCATCAATCTCTCTCCGCAAAAAGCCATCGCTGTTCGTACGTTGTCTTCAACTCATTCAGTCATTGCCCATAACTTGTTAGAGCGCAGTCAACTGCTGACGCATTCAAGTGATCGCCTGATCGGAAATATAGATGTTGACACAGCACCACAGTAGGGAGAATTTTTCATTTTTCTTCCATCACGTTGAAAGAGGACTAAAATAAAATCATTTTAGCCCTTTGTCTATGATCATGAGCTCATCCTATACGATGAGTTTTTTTATTTCCAAAACGGATTAATTCTTTTTCGTAAAAGTTAACCCGATGTGTGCCAATGCTTGTGGCAAATCTTTTCGAATGGTAATGTCTTTGAATGAAATATGCGACTGAATGGCACTTAACGCAAGGTCTTGCTTGATGCCAGTTAAAACGGCAGAAATCCCTAACAACCTTAACGTTTGTGCATAGCTGACCAAATAGTGAATGCTTTGTTCATTTAGGCGTTTTGTTCCTGATACATCAATGACCAAATGCGAGAGCGATAATCGATAACTTTCCTGCAAAATGGTTTCTAAAATGTGCTGTGCCCTTGTTTCTTCAATATCACCAAGGAGTGGAAGCACCGCCACACCATCAACAACAGGAACGATCGGGACAGATAGATGCTGAATCTGCCGGTTCGCACGATCGAGCTCAAGGACATAGCTCAACAATGAAGCCATCGTTTCAAACATATGGATATGCTCTTCTGTGAATTGTTGCGGTCTGTGATCTAGTCCGCAAATGGTTCCGTAATTCGATCCGTCCGTAAAATCAATCGGGACGCCAATAAATGAGCCGCCTTCAAGCCCTTTTGTCACTTCTAAATACTTTGATCGTTCGTCTACTTGAATATCTGGAATCACGAGCGTATGTTGATGATCGACGGCTAGCTTGCAAAACGTCTTCTCAAAAGGGAGTTCATCCCCTTCTTCAACGAGCTGTTCGTTATGATTAAACACTTTGACAATGCGATTGGTCTGTTGATCATTTTTGGCAATAAACAACGTATTGACATCAATGAATTCACTCATCATGTTTAATATACTAGTGGACGCATCATGGAAATTGCGAAACTGTTTTAATAGTTGTTGACGAGGCATGGGTTAGGACTCCTTGTAAGCTCCGACGATAGACCGGAACAATAGTTAATGTGTTACTATCATACATAATCAAACGAGAAATAGATATACTTTCATGTGCTGACATCACGAGCAAAAAGACTGCCGATGCGAGATCTGGCAGTCTATCTATTAAATGGAGACAGGTGTCGTAGACATGGAGAAAAATTCTTCATACAATGCCCGAACGGCTTCTTTTTCTTGGGCCGCTTTGACACCAAACATCATGCTGACCTCTGAAGAGCCTTGGTTAATCATTTCAATATTCACCTTTGCTTTTGACAACGCTTTTGCCGCTCTTGCTGTCGTTCCCACGTTATGCCGCATGGCTTCTCCTACAACCATGATGAGGGAGAGGTTTCGCTCTAAAATGACTTCATCTGCCTCAAGGACCGATGTCAAACGGTCTAAAAGCTCCTGCTCAATGTGTTGCTCTTCTAATTGATTTTGTCTCAAAATAATCGTCATATCATCAATGCCAGAAGGAACATGCTCATAAGTGAGACCGTATTCTTCTAATGTTTGCAGCACTTTACGTCCGAATCCGACTTCTCGGTTCATCAAATATTTACTAATATAAATGCTACAAAAACCGTTGTCTGATGCGATACCAACAACAGGTCCGTTTGTATGGTCCCGCTGATTGACGATTCTTGTCCCTTTGGCTGATGGGTTATTGGTGTTTTTAATCTGAACCAGAATCCCTGCCCGGAAAGCTGGAATGAGGGCTTCATCATGGAAGACAGAAAATCCAGCATAAGATAGCTCTCTCATTTCTCGATACGTGAGTTCCGTGATTTCCTTCGGTGCGTGTACGATGGTCGGATTCACGGCATAGACAGCATCCACATCTGTGAAATTTTCATACACCTCTGCTTTAAGACCATTCGCCAAAATAGACCCTGTAATATCCGATCCGCTTCGAGAAAAAGTCACGATATCACCAGCGAGACTAAAACCGAAAAAGCCAGGGAAGATCAAAATGCCAGACCGTTCTCTTAATTTGTACAAATTCTCATATGACTGTGGAAGTACTTGCGCTTGACCAGGTTCATCGCTGACGAATAAGCCAGCATCTTTCGGATTCACATAATGCGCCTCCACCCCTTGATGGCGGAAATAGGCGGCAATCAGTTTTGCATTGTTATCTTCACCGCTTGCCTTTATCGCATCAAGATAGCGCTCGGGATGTGATGTGTCAGCACTTAATAGCGTATCTAAATCCTGACGGATGGTGTCGATGATCTCATGACCTAGTTCGAGTTCGTCGGCAATTGCGGCATATCGTTCAATGACTGCTTCCTGTTGTTCACGTGCCTCACCTAAGCGTAAATATTGTTCACCGCAACTAATTAAAAGATCAGTCACCTTTGTATCCGTTGAATGCCGTTTTCCTGGTGCGGAAACAACGACTGCTTTTCGAGCTGGATCTGCTGTGACAATGTCAAATACCTTTTGCAGCTGCTTGCCAGACGCAAGCGAGCTGCCACCAAATTTCACGACCTTCAATGTATACATCTCCTATAGTAGAAATTTTCTCACAAATTGAATGTTTCTATTATCAACTCTTTTAGCAAAATTATCAAGGATTTTCTTCGTGGTGAGAACAATTGTATTTTTGGAGAGGACGATAGGTAAAAAAAGAGCCGGCGTCTGCCGAGCTCTTTTCTCTTTTAAGAAGATGATGAGGAAGAAAGCTCCTGTTTCATCACTTTGTTCCCACGTTTTTCATTTAAGAAAATAGAAAGGATGAGTCCAGTCACGGCGATGAGACCAGCAACTAAAAATGACATATTCATCCCATGTACCGCTGATTTCAACGGGTGAGATATGTGAGAATTAGCGGCAGAACTGCTCATAATGGATACGAGAACTGCTGTCCCAATGGAACCGCCAATTTGTCTCATTGTATTATTCATCGCTGTACCATGCGGGATGAGATGATGTGGTAGCGAGTTAATCCCGGCTGTGGTCAACGGCATCATAATCATCCCTACCCCAATTAAACGGAGCGTATAAGTCACCGTGATCAGCACAATCGATGAATCAAGACTGAGCATCATAAACGGCAGGGAGGTCACGGTTAAAATCGTAAACCCACCGATTGCCAATCCCTTCCCGCCGACTTTATCAAAAATCCGTCCGATAATTGGGGAGAGGAAGCCCATGAATAATGCACCCGGTAATAAGATCAGTCCTGTGTCCAATGCCGACAATCCCCTGACGTTCTGCGTATAAAGCGGAAGGATGGTCTCAGTTGCAATCAGGAGCGCAAAGACCAGCATCCCGAGGAAGGTCGTTAAACTAAAGATCGCAAATTTAAATACACCGAACTCAAGCATCGGTCTTTTTAAATTCGATTGCCGCAGGATAAAGAAGAACAAGCTAACCGCACCGACAATTAACGAAATGAGGACAGTGGCACCCGTCCAGCCATACGTTCCAACACTAGAGAATCCGTACAGTAACCCACCGAATCCGAAAGAAGAAAGGATAACGGAAAGGACATCAATACGTGTCTCTCTTTGCTGTGTGACATTTTTCATTAAGAAGAACGCAAGAATGAGGTCAATGATTCCAATTGGCAAAACAATATAGAACAAGTACTTCCAAGAAAATGTATCCACAACCCAACCGGCAAGAGCTGGACCAATCGCCGGCGCGAACGAAATCACAAGTCCGACCATGCCCATCGCCTGCCCGCGTTTTTCTTTCGGGAAAATGGTTAAAAAGATGGTTTGCATCAGAGGCAATAATATTCCTGCCCCAGCTGCTTGCACAATCCGCGCAGTCAGTAACACAGGGAAATTCGTTGCGAATGAAGCAAGAATCGTTCCTGCTGTAAAAATACTAAGAGCCGTTAAGACAAGTGCACGGCTCGAAAATTTCTCAATTAAAAAGGCCGTAATCGGGATGAGAATCCCATTTGTCAGCATAAAGGCGGTTGTCAGCCATTGTCCTTTACTGACATCGATATTGAATTCCTCCATGATATGTGGAATCGCTGGTATCAGTAGCGTTTGGTTTAAAATCGCAACGAATGCCCCAACGAGAAAAATCCCAACAATCACAGATCGATTATACGATGTATGTGTGGTTGATTGGTTCAAAATAATCCCTTCTTTATCTATAAAATGATGCTTTTCAGCTGTGATACGTTTTGTGATAAAAGGCTATTCTTCCCTAGATAATCTAGTAATGAGTGGATTAAAAAGGTTTTCGGTTGATCCTTGGACAATTCTTGATTGAGCATGTCAAATGCAGCAAGCAGATCATCCTTCTGTTCATCATCTGAAAGCAAGTCTAGCTGTTTCTTCATATTCGTTAAGTACATGATGACATGCTTTTCTTCGTCATATTCGTCCTGTGAAGATAGCAGGTACGTGTCCATCAATTCCTCTGTTAAGACCGGCTCAATCGAGCAAGGCTTTTTCGAAATGCGATCCATCACACCGATGATCATTTCGGCGGCATATTCTAACCGAATGTTCTTATGCTCAACGGCTAGCATTAAGATGAATTCTCTCATGAGTCCATTCAGTACAATGACGAGATCCCAAACATAAGGTGCGACAGATTCACCGTAAGTGCTTAAGATGATGTCCCGGTGACGCTGCATGATAATAGCTCGTGTCTCACGTAAGTGCTTCTTGACAATGGGTGAGTGCTGAGAAAATGCTTCGAAGGACAGCATATTTAAAAATTTGTGGTTCTCTTTGAATTCTTCAAGCTCAATCTTGATCTTCTTCGTAAATTTTTCCTCTTTGGACAGCGTCGTTTCAGAATGAATGATGTGAGAGATATCCCTCATCTTGCGTTGATTATATTTGATGAGCTCCAAGAGAAGCGCTTCTTTTGAATCAAACAGTTTATAAATGGACGCTTTTGATATTTTACAGGCATCAGCAATCGACTGCATGGATACACTTAAATAGCCTTTTTGTGAAAACAATGTCTTCGAAACCCGCAGAATGTCTTCTTGCTTTTCGTTCATCTTCCTACGTCCTTTCCGTATCAGTAAAACCATAGGGTCACAATAGAAACCGATTGGTCACCTTTGCTATGATAACAAAACAATAGACTCCATTCAAGAAATTGGACTTAAAAAAACACCTGTCTATGTAACAGGTGTTTTATCCTTCTATAAGTGCGACATATATTTTCAATTGTCCGTTTTGTTCCACGATTAAAACGTCGTTTCGCTCCTTGGCAGCGTAAATCGCTACCCCTTTCTTCAATTGAGAGGCGGTGCCATGTTGGAAATTTTCGCTAGATGTTTTCTTGATAACGCCTACTTGCTGTTGCTTTGTGAGGGTTAGTTCTTTCGTCCAGTCTACGTTTGTTTGATAGACAGTTCCTTCCCACTGAAATAAATCTGCATCGTGATCAAGAGCCAATGCCTCTTCGGCACTTGGTGGTTTTGTCTGGAACTGGTAATACTCGCCTGATTGGCAGGCACTTAAGGGAATCATCAGTAACATGATGAAAAAGTTCATCCATATCTTACGTGTCAATTTAGTTTCCTTCCTTTCAAGAGAACCTATCATTTGAGACGTTTTCGCCTGTCATATCGTTACAATGGGAATGAGATTGTATGTTGAAGAAAAATACGATACATTGATCATATGAATAATCCAAATCACCCAAACCAAGAAGACATGACCCTGATATCTGTGCTACAAGCATTGGCAGATCCTGTCCGCTTAGAAATCGTTCGCTGCTTAGCAGAAGCTGGAGAAAGAACATGCGGTACGTACGATATGAACATTGCAAAATCCACGCTCTCCCATCATTTCAAAGTGCTAAGGGAGGCAGGCGTCGTGAAAGTCAGAATTGACGGAAAGCACCGCTATTATTCTCTTAGAAAAGAAGACATGGATACCGCCTTTCCCGGTCTTTTGACATCTGTTCTCACTGTAGACAAAGAGCGGTGGTCATGAAGAAAGCCAGCATACACATAACGAATCCCTAGAGCTAATGTGCTTTGGGGATTCGTTTATTTTCGCTATTTGGAAGCTTTTCTTTTAGATTCATATTCTTTTATGATCTCAATCGGTTCAATCGCATCATCTTCTTGTGCATATTGCTCTACATAAGGTGTCGTTAGCTTTGTAAACTTTTTTTCATCATCTACTAATGCCACGTAAAGTTCATAGCCTTCATAATCAGACGGGAACATATTGGCAACAGCACTTCCCGTTTCTAAAGCGACATCTATGGCCTTTCTTCATTCGAGCAACCCTTTTCTGTTTCCTAAAATAAATGCTTCGAAATGAAACGTTTCTTGGGCATAGACATTACAAAGTTCAAACACATCATCGTCATCCGTATGCTGAGACATGGAATCACCTCCATTAAACGAATTTACAATTATTCTACAATTTTCCATATTGTTTTTCATCCCTTTTCTTCTATTGTTATACAGGCAATGTGCACATGATTGTCGAATAGATCAAGATGCGTCGTACGATGTTTACATTTGGTCAATCAGCTCATGAATACATTGAGCTAAATTTTGCTTTTAAGTGGAATACTTACTGGGTATATACCCAATGTAATGAATCAAAGGACGAAGGAGAAGAGAGAGCATGACAAACGAACTCAAAGTGTATAATCCTGCAACCGGAGAAGAAATTGCCTCAGTTGTACAGCATACAAAAGAAGAAGTGGAAGATGCGATTTCACGCTCACACCAAGCATTCAAAACATGGGCAAAAACGTCCGCCCATGAACGTGCGACGATCATTCGTAAGTGGTTTGATTTGATGATCGAGCACAAAGAAAGGCTTGCAAAACTGATTACGGAGGAAAATGGGAAGCCGTATCAAGAAGCTTTAGGAGAAGTCGTGTATGCAGCGGGATATATTGAATGGTATGCCGAGGAAGCAAAGCGTATTTACGGCAGAACGATTCCGTCACATACGACAAATAAACGTCTTTTCGTCACAAAGCAGCCGGTTGGTCCTGTTGCAGCGATTACACCTTGGAATTTCCCTGCAGCGATGATCACGAGAAAGGCGGCACCGGCGCTCGCGGCGGGCTGTACGTTTATGGTGAAACCTGCTGAAGATACGCCACTGACTGCTATCGAGCTCGTGAAACTAGGTCATGAAGCTGGAATCCCAGAAGATGCGCTGCAATGGGTGATTGGAGATGGCAAAGAGATCGGGGAAATCTTCACAGATAGCCCATTGATTCGAAAAATCACCTTTACTGGCTCAACACCAGTCGGAAAACATCTCATCAAAAACAGTGCAAGTACGGTCAAACACGTATCGATGGAACTAGGCGGTCATGCACCAATGATTGTGGATAAGGATGCAAATCTTGAATTGGCTGTCAAACAAGCAGTAGCTTCTAAGTTCCGTAATGCAGGACAGACATGTGTCTGTGCAAACAGGCTAATCGTGCATGAGGATATCCATGAAGCCTTCACGCAAGCATTCAGTCAAGAGGTAGAAAAGCTGAAAGTTGGAAATGGATTAGAAGAAGGGACGTCGATCGGACCGATTATCAATAAGCGTGGCTTTGACAAAATTGTGGACCAAATTCAAGATGCAGTGAATAAGGGAGCGAAGGTGCTGGTTGGTGGAGACACACACTACGATGATGAGAAGTCTTATTATTTTGTCCAGCCGACGGTTCTCACACATGTTCAGACATCTATGAGCATCATGCATGAGGAAACATTCGGTCCAGTCGCACCAATTACAACGTTTCAAACGATAGATGAAGCCATTGCATTGGCAAACGATACGCCATTTGGACTTGCGGCCTATTTCTTTACGGAAAATTATCGGTATGGACTGTATCTATCAGAGAATCTGGACTACGGGATTATTGGCTGGAATGATGGCGGTCCATCTGCTGTTCAAGCGCCTTTCGGTGGAATGAAAGAGAGTGGCATTGGTCGTGAGGGCGGCATTGAAGGAATCGAGCCATATGTCGAAACAAAATATGTATCCATTGGTTTGGATGGATAATGGATCATGTAGACTGACCGAGCAGCCTCGGCAGTCTTTTTTTCAGTTAGACAGCAGGGGGGAATAGTTGATCCACTGTTTCTTGCGTTTCTTTCAGAATTTCGTGAATGTAATCAGCAGGTGCTTGATCGATACTGCCGAATAATAGCCGTTCCACAGGCTCAACGCCGATGAAATCAAAGACCTCCGTATCAGACGTCATCTGTTGGGAAGGGCTCACTGTCCAGTTTGAATCAATAAAGGTTCTTGGTGCATCGTGCGTGTTGATAATCACGCCTTTTTTATGATGGAGTAGATTTTCAATGCCGTGTTCTGTGGATCGATAAGCGAATCCTTCCGAAAAGACACGCTCTACATAGCCCTTTAACATAGCTGGCAACCCTGTCCACCATATTGGGAAAATAAAGGTGAGGACATCCGCTTTTTGAATGAGTTTTTGCTCTGCTTGAACAGCTTTAGGAATACGACCTGCTTTCAATGCCGCTTTTTCCTCGATAGTGAGCTCTGGCTGGAAATTGAGGGCATAAACATCTCGAACTGTCACATCATGACCATTGTTCAAAAGAGTGCTCACAACTAGATCTAATATCGTTTGATTCAAGCTTTGCTGGGGATGTGCAAATATAATGAGGTGGTTCATTTCATATCCTCCTAGATGGTCATGTGTTTCATTATGGCATGCGCCTTTATCCTATTCAATCCTATTATGGAAATGATAGGTTGGGAAAATAAAGAAAGAGCGACCGTTTGTGAAAAACGATCGCTCATGTACACATCTTATTTCTTTCTGAAAGCAAGACCAAGGGCGATAAGTGCTACGACAAGTCCTGCAATGGCAAGGCCAAGAGTCAGTGGTGAGGAAGAAGAAGTTTTTGTGACTGTTTCAGATGCTTTTTCCTCCGCTGGTTTTTCTTGACCGTGTGAATCCGTTACAGTATTAGAAGCGACAATGTTTGTGATGGAGTGTGGTTTGTCAGAGTCTTGGTCACCCGTCCATTCAACCACTGTGCCATCTTTATAGTACTGGTATGCATCCCATTTTGCTTCGCTTGCTTTGTCAGGGTTTTTCGCTACAAAAACGAATTGTTGGAATTGACCAGCAAGTACCCCATCACCTGTTGCTTCCCAAGTGACTCTTGTCACTTTGCCATCTTTCTCTTCTGTTGTTGTTTTCCATCCCGGTACTGGCTCGTATTGTTGGAATTCTACACCAGTAGGCATTGTCACGACAACCTTTGTTGTTGGACTTGCACTTTCAGACGGTACTTTTAACGTATAGGTTTCCCAAGCACTTGTGGCGGATGTGTCCGGCTTGACCGTCACGTGTGCGTGTGCAGGAATGGTGAGTAAAAATGAAGCAATCAGCATTGGTAATAAAGCTTTAACGTATTTTTTCATGTCATATGAACTCCTTTAGTTTCTTCTAATAAATGTTGTATCCATGTTTTCAAAAGAACCAGTTAATGCATGAATGTCAATTTTCCAAGTGCCTTTCTCATTTAACAAGAGATTTTCAGCGCTGAAATGTCCATTTTTTAATCGTTTTAGCTGAAATTCACTTGGAGTAGGTTCACCGAAAAGGGTGACTTTATGGATGGTTGCTGTCACGGATTGAATGTCTGTGATCGTTTGCCCATCTTTCTTTGTAAATGCGACCTCAAATGTGTTTTTTCCCGGGGCATTTGGTGTGATGCTTAAGGAAATAATATCACGGTGCTCGACCTGATTTGCGCCAAAGAACGGCACTGGTGCAGGTGGTGGAGGACTCGGAATATTGGTGAATACAGCTGTTAATAACAAGATGGCGACCCCAATCATCCATTCCGCACGTAAGGAAACGTGTCGTTGCTGCTTCTTTTTCCATCTCAGCATCAAGTAATGAAAAAGTCCAAGCAAGCCCATGACAATAAATAGCCCCATCTTGATTAAAAATGTGCGTCCATACGCTGTTTGGAACAGGGCATCAAATGATTGCAAAATGAAGATGGCATTGACAAAACCTGAAAACACGATGAGTCCAACAGCAATCAGCGCCCACGGTGTAAAGGTTGTCAGTGTACTGCGGATGTACGGCTGCTTTTCATTTGGCAATTTTTTAATCAAAAGAAGCACGATCGCTGTTAAACCACCGACCCAAATAGATGCAGAGACGAGGTGAATAAAATCAAGTGATGTCGTCAGTATTTTATTCTCCGTAGCGGCTGGATGCCCAATTTGTGCTTTCAACCAAAGGAGCACAGTGAAAATGAGTAACGGGAATATCCAGATTCGAACAGAGGTGAAGTTCCCTTTTCTCATCACCACGATCGTCCATATGGTCAGAAGAACAAACGTCGCCATTTGCATCAGCCATATACTTCCACCAGAAGTCGTTGCAATGGTTTCTTGTAAAAGCGATGGTTGAAGACCTTTCCAAAAAGACACGTTGGCGGCAGCTTTTGTTTGAATCGGTAATTGAAACAAGATGGCTCCGCCCATCATGATCAGTGACAACGTCAGTAGCCATTTCATTCGCTTGGCTAACTGGGCTGAGATATTCGATTGAAACCAAAACAGTCCAAATAAAATGGTTCCAATATATAAACTAAAGGATGTATATAGAAAGGCTTTGTCAATCGTCGAAGCCGTATCGATGGATTCATTTGATTGACCTTGATCTAATTGGTCAAATCCGCCATCCGCTTTTCCAATACTAAACGGAATCATGCCTGAGACAGAGTGTCCATCTGCTGATACCGCATTCCATTGGATCGTATAAATTCCTTTAGGTAAATCCTTTTTTAATTCCGCTTCCATGATCTTTTGGTCTTTGATGACCGTGTCTCCATGATCTACACGTTCACCTTTCGAATTGAGGACCGTAATGGCATGAAAGCCACTTTCTATCCCTTCACTAAATGTGATAGAGACTGAAGAAGGCTGCTTTTCTAGCTCTTCATTGGCCGCTGGATTCGAGCTCACCACATATGCATGGGCAAAAGCGTCCTTCGGTATGAAAAAAGTGAGCATCAGTGTGAGAAGCAACAGCCACTTGCTATATTTCCACAATGTTGATAACCGCCTTTCTACCTATGAAGATGTCTCAAATATCAGAAAGAAAGCGGCAGAAAACTGTGAGTCCCAGAAAAAACCCCTCTCCCTCATGTCCCGCCTTCATGTAAAAGAAGCGAAACAAGAAACAAGACGGTTCACCTTTTCTGTGTCACGTCCGCGCAGACGTTTCTTGAATGAATAGGTTTGATCAATATAAGCCTATTCTATTTAGGAAATGTAAACAAGAAGTCCCCCATTAAAAATTGTGAAATTCCAATGAATTTTCAATCTAAACAAGGCCAGATCAACCTTTCCACTCAATTTTTTCATAGTTAAAAGGAAAAACACACATCACTTTTCAATTTTGTCACACACTATGTGACAAAGTGGTGCTTAGTTTCAATTGAATGGTGAGTGAAAGCGTTTTAGGATAGGTGTAAGGGCTTCACTGACACTTGTCTTTATATCTTTTGACCTATAAAAGCCCTCAACAAAGGGAGAGTAGAAAGGAGTTTTCATAGATGGAAGAGAAAAGCGGATTCCGTGTAAAAGTACAGCGATTTGGAAGCTACTTGAGCGGTATGATTATGCCGAATATTGGGGCATTTATTGCGTGGGGCTTGATTACAGCCCTGTTCATTCCAAGTGGTTATTTACCAAACGAACAATTAAATACATTAGTTGGTCCAATGATCAACTACCTACTGCCATTATTAATTGGTTATACAGGCGGTAAACTCGTATACGATCACCGAGGCGGGGTACTTGGTGCTACAGCAACGATCGGGGTCATTGTCGGTTCGGATATTCCAATGTTTTTAGGGGCCATGATTATGGGACCGCTTGGAGGATATCTGATTAAGAAGATTGACCAACTGTTCAAAGACCGTATCAAATCAGGATTTGAAATGCTTGTGAACAACTTTACAGCAGGTATCCTAGGTGCGGCTCTTGTAGTCATTGCTTTCTACGGCATCGGTCCAGTGGTTCTTGGCTTAAATAAAACCCTTGCAGCAGGTGTAGATATCATTGTGAATGCACATTTGCTACCGCTTGCAAGTATATTCATTGAACCAGCCAAAGTATTATTCCTAAACAATGCGATTAACCAAGGGATTTTAGGTCCGTTAGGTGTGGAGCAAGCAGCTGAGACGGGTAAATCCATTCTGTTCTTGCTTGAAACGAACCCAGGACCAGGTTTAGGTGTACTTCTTGCTTATATGTTCTTTGGAAGAGGAACTGCGAAGCAAACAGCACCAGGTGCGATTGTGATTCAATTCTTAGGTGGAATTCATGAGATTTACTTCCCATACATCTTAATGAAGCCAATGCTCATTTTGGCAGTCATTGCAGGGGGAGCAAGTGGAGTCTTGACCTTTACTTTATTAGATGCTGGATTACAGGCTGTGCCATCACCAGGTAGTATTATCGCTCTTATGCTCATGTCACCAAAAGGTGGACACCTAGCTGTGCTAGCAGGGGTCATTGTCGCAACTATTGTCTCATTCCTTGTCGCTTCTGTGATCTTGAAATCTTCGAAAAAAGCAGATGAAGATTTAACAGCAGCAACAGAAAAAATGCAAGACATGAAAGGGAAGAAAAGCGCAGCAGCAGCAGCTTTAACAGCACAAAAAGAAGATGCTGAAGCAAACAATCAAATAGCGTCAAATGATGTGAATGCAGAAGAAGTGAACAAAATCATCTTTGCCTGTGATGCAGGAATGGGCTCAAGCGCGATGGGCGCATCCATCCTAAAAAACAAAGTCAAAAAGGCAGAGCTAGATGTTGATGTCACCAATACGTCCATCAGCAACATTCCAGATGATGCCGACGTGGTCTTTACGCATAAAGATTTAACAGACAGAGCGAAGGCGAAACTGCCAGGCGCTGTGCATATCTCAGTTGATAATTTCTTAAACAGCCCAAGATATGATGAGCTGATTGAGAAATTGAAAAAATAGCATGACGAAACGGGTTGAGTTCAATTTTTCTGATTGAACTCCCCGTTTTGGTGGTTTTCTGATTATCTATTCTAAAAAAGGTGTGTGATGTTTTATGAAACAAGTACTTTCCAAAGACAACATTTTTCTAAACGAACAAGCGAGCTCAAAAGAAGAAGCCATTAAAAAAGCAGGTGAAGTCCTTGTAGCAAATGGGTATGTGACAAGTGACTATGTTGACAAAATGTTTGAAAGAGAGAACATTTCTTCAACATTTATGGGAAATGGCATTGCGATCCCTCATGGCACAGAGGATGCCAAAGCTGAAGTGCTTCACTCAGGTATTTCGATCATTCAAATTCCAAACGGGGTTGAATACGGAGAAGGAAATGTCGCAAAAGTGATCTTCGGCATCGCTGGTAAGAATAACGAGCATCTCGATATCTTGTCTCAAATTGCGATTGTTTGCTCAGAAGAAGAAAATGTAGAACGCATCATTCATGCGAAAGATCAAGATGAACTGATCGCCATCTTCAACGAGGTGAACTAATATGAAGGCACTTCATTTTGGCGCAGGGAATATCGGTAGAGGATTTATCGGGTCTTTGCTAAAAAAATCGGGTTTTGACCTTGTGTTCACAGATGTAAATGAAGCAGTGATCCAAGAGTTGAATCAACGAGGAGAATATACGGTTGAACTTGCAGCACCTGGGCAGGAAAAAGAAGTGGTCGGCCCTGTTTCAGCCATCAACTCAGCGCAACATCCAGAGGAGTTAACGAAGGCGATTGCAACTGCGGATCTGATTACGACAGCAGTAGGTCCGGCTGTTTTAAAAATCATTGCCTCCTCTATTGCGGAAGGATTAAAACAAAAGAAACCAGACCATATCGTGAATATTGTAGCTTGTGAAAACATGATTGGGGGCAGCTCGCATTTAAAGGAAGCCGTTTTTTCTCATTTAACAGAGGACGAACAAGAAGCGTTAAACGGGACGGTTGGTTTTCCAAATGCAGCGGTTGACCGCATTGTGCCAATCCAGCACCATGAAGATATTCTCAAAGTATCTGTTGAGCCATTTTTTGAATGGGCCATTGATGAGACTGGATTTATTGGTGATGTACCGCAAATTGACGGTGCGACCTTTGTACGAGACTTGACGCCTTATATTGAGCGAAAGCTGTTTACTGTTAACACTGGCCATGCCCTTGCAGCGTATGTCGGTTACCAGCAAGGCGTCCAAACGATTAAAGAGGCTGTTGATTCCCCAGACATTCGTCAAGTCGTTGAAGGCGCCCTTCACGAAACAGGTAGCTATTTAATAGAGGCATATGGCTTCCAAAAAGAAGAGCATGATGCGTATATTCAAAAAATCATCAAACGATTTGAGAATGCCTTTATTTCTGATGAAGTCACCCGTGTCGCACGCTCTCCACTTAGAAAGCTAGGAGGAGAAGACCGATTAATCGGTCCGGCGAAGAAGATCAAGCAGCCGGTTTACTTAATTAAAGGTATTGTAGCTGCACTAGCTTACGATCATGCAGAAGATGAAGAAGCTGTTCGTTTACAAGCGCTGAGAAAAGAAAAAGGCATTGAAGGTGTCTTACAAGAAGTATGTGGACTCACACCAACAGACGATCTCTATCAAGCCATTCTGAAAGAAACAGCACAGTAATGAAAAAATCTCTTTCAGCGTGTAGACAAACCCTCGCATGTCATGCCTGTGCGCTGGTGCTCACGAATGTTTCATTCGCTCCGGTCCAGTGCTCGCCCTTCCTAGACTTCAAGGGATTTCAATCACGCTGAATAGAAGACAGAGGACTAAAATAAAATCATTTTAGTCCTCTGTCACAATCTAAAAATCCCTTTTGTTCACGAAAGGGATTTTTAAGTTGCTGCTTTTATCACTAATTTTGTGATAAGAGCAGAAGCGAAAGCGAAGACGGTATAGCAAATGACCCAAATGAGAAAGGAATCATCCCCCTCAATAAAAGTAAACATCAGGACAAGACTTGCCAACAATACAATGGTCGTCGGTAACCAGATGTTTTTAAAAAGCAGGGTCCCCAGAACGCCAACTAGAATTGACAACATCGGAAAACCAAAGATCACCATTAATATAAAGATAGCCAAACCTTTAACACCTCTACATTCATTTTTTACATGACATAATATAAGACCGTTGCAATCAGATGTGGAAACGAAAAGAAGACGAGAATAAGAGCCAAATCCAATCGAAATGTGCGATGCTCTTTCGTTTCAGAATGATAGTTAGCCCGAGCCTCGTCACCATGTAAGAATGCACCAATGGCTACTCCGGAAAGTAAAAGACTGATCATAAAGATGCCACCACATAACATCACAATCCACTCATTTTGATTGAGAATCATAGATGCGCTACAAATGGCAATTGTTGTGAAAATACCAGCGATAAAAGCATATTTTTTTCTCATTTTATGTACCTTCCTTTCAACATGACATTAGGAGATGTCGTCACATATTTCAATGAAATGTCCATCAGGATCAGTCACATAAGCGACGGTTTGACCCCAAGGCTTCTTTGCAGGTTCTTTTATGACCGGTACACCTTTTTCCTTCATGACTGCAATGGTTTGTTCCACATCATCAACAACAAAGCCGAGCTCAAAGGTTTGAGAAGGGTGAATGCCCTCTGGAACAGGTAAACCAAGTGATTCTCTCACATCTTGGCGTGAATTAATGGATAGCGTCACTTCTCCAGTATCAAATTCGACATAGGATTCAACCCGCATCTTCACAGGGAAACCAAGTATATCTTGATAAAATTCAATGCTCGCCTCAACATCGTGTACATATAGAATGGTATATTTCATTTTCATGTGAAAAACTCCCTTCTTCATATACGTGTCAAAACCGGAAAGGTTTCCCATTCATTTTACCACATAGGTCATAAGGTCTGATTCATTCCATAAAAACAAAAAAATTAGACCGATCGTCTTGAAAAACAAATGTTAGTAACATATGATAAAAATGTAAAAAAGGGGATGAATGATGATGAAAAAAATCATGGTTGCTGTCTTGTCTTTAGGTCTTTTCCTGAGCGTTGTACAAGTCGACACTCACACAGCGGAAGCCAAGACGGTCAAGTACAAAAACTGCAAAGCGCTCAACAAGGTATACAAGGGCGGTGTGGCAAAGAGCAAAAACACGAAAAACAAAGGCGGAAAGACAAAGTACAAGCCTTATGCTTCAAAAGCACTTTATTTAAAAAACAAACACCTCGATCGAGATAAAGACGGCATTGCTTGTGAACGCTAAGAACATACGGAAAGACCTGAATAAGGTCTTTTTTCTATGAGGTTAAACCCGTTCCTTTGTGCCATCTTCATCTTTATATTAAAATGAAGATAGATTCAAAAAATGATACAAAGTGGGGTACTCAATTTGTCAACTCAAGCTGATCAGAAAGACATCCGATTGATTGCCATTGATATGGATGGCACGCTGTTAAATCGTGATCATGTCATTCCAGAAGAAAATAAAAAAGCCATTAAAGAAGCAGAGGCAAAAGGAGTTCATGTGGTCATTAGCACAGGACGTACGCTGATGACATGCCGAGAGCTTGTGGAGCCGCTCAAACTCTCTTCATACCTCATTACAGCAAACGGCAGTGAAATTTGGGATTCGTCCTTTGAACTCATTGAACGTGAATTGCTTCATCCCGATCATGTCCAAATGATGTGGGATTTGAAAAATAGGTACCAAACGGATTACTGGGCTTCTACAGTGGATAAAGTGTGGCGAGGTGAATTCCCAGAACAAATTCATGACCATGAATGGTTGAAATTCGGCTTCGATATTCAGGATGATACCGTTCGTAAAGAAGTGCTGAACACACTGAAAACAAATGGTCAATTAGAGATTACCAATTCAAGTCCAACCAATATTGAAGTAAATGCAGCAGGGATAAACAAAGCGGCGGCACTTGCCAAGGTTGCAGAACGTATTGGCTGTACGATGGACAACGTGATGTCTCTAGGTGATAGCCTAAATGATCTGGCGATGATTCAAGAAGCAGGATTAGGAATTGCCATGGGGAATGCACAGGAAGTAGTCAAAGAAGCTGCTGACTGGATCACCGCACCAAATACAGAACACGGTGTAGCGAAAGCCATTCAACATTGGGTGCTATCAAAATAAAGACCTTGATTGGTCGCAAGAAGGCAAGCCATCAATCATGGCATATCAATGAAGAAGCGAGAAGGTGATGACCTCTCGCTTTTTTCCATTCGCCTAGTTCGTTTGTTCTGTTTTCTTCGCATTCAATTTTTAGTCGATTCAAAATTGGTATAATCAATATTATTCGAATATTCAGATGTTTTATTCCGTCTGATACTAACGAGGAGGGGTCCTATGTATCAAGTCGATATCAACTGTGATTTGGGAGAAAGCTTTGGTGCGTACACAATCGGGTCAGATGAACAAATTCTTGAATATGTCACCTCAGCCAATATCGCCTGCGGTTTTCATGCAGGAGATCCAACTGTCATGAGAAGAACGGTGAGAATGGCGCTGGACAAAGGAGTGCGAATTGGTGCACATCCAGGTCTCCAAGATTTGGTCGGTTTTGGTAGACGTCCGATGGCGATCTCGCCAGAAGAGGCGTATGACCTTGTCATCTATCAAATTGGCGCTTTAGCAGCTTTTCTCAAAGCAGAAGGTGGCAAGATGCAACATGTCAAACCACATGGCGCGCTCTATAACATGGCAGCAAAAAATGCGGAGTTATCTGAGTTTATTGCGAAGGCTGTGTATGATGTTGACCCGAATCTAATACTTTACGGATTGTCGGGCAGTGAGCTGGCTTTAGCTGGTGAAAAAATCGGGTTACAGGTGGCGCATGAAGTCTTTTCTGATCGTACGTATCAGGCAGATGGGACACTTACCTCTCGCCGCGAACCTCGTGCACTCATTGAAGATGATGAAATGGCTGTACAACAAGTCATTCGGATGGTCAAAGAAGGAAAGGTACATACGATTCAAGGGGAAGACCTTTCATTGAAAGCAGATACGATCTGTATTCATGGTGACGGGAGCCACGCGCTTCAATTTGCGAAAACCATTACAGCCAAACTGAAACTAGCCAACATCCACATTCAAGCCTTCTAATAGAAATCGGCATCAAAGGGGGAAGCTGCATGAAAACAAGGAAAGATCGTCAATTGAAGGCATCAAAGGGGAACCGTTCCATGCTGATGGGGGCAGCCTTTTTAATGGCCACATCTGCCATTGGACCAGGATTTTTAACACAAACGACTGTATTCACACAGCAACTAGCAGCGAGTTTTGGCTTTGTGATTTTGATTTCGATTCTGTTAGATATTTTTGCACAAACCAATGTATGGCGAATCATTGCTGTATCCGAAAAGCGAGGTCAAGAGATCGCAAACATGGTACTTCCGGGTCTCGGTTATGTTTTAGCGACCTTCATTGTCCTAGGTGGACTTGCCTTTAATATTGGGAATATTGCAGGAGCGGGGCTCGGATTTCAGGTGATCTTCGGTGTCGATCCTCGCATAGGTGCGGGAATCAGTGCAGTTATTGCGATACTTATTTTTGTCATCAAAGAAGCAGGAAAAGCAATGGATCGATTCACGCAGGTAGCGGGTTTTGTCATGATTGGACTGATGTTATATGTTGCGATATCGACAGCTCCACCTGTAGGAGAGGCCGCAATGAGAACGGTCGTCCCAGAGAGAATCGATATCCTAGCCATTGTGACCCTTGTGGGCGGGACCGTTGGTGGATACATCGTCTTTGCTGGCGGTCACCGCTTGCTTGATGCAGGGATAAAGGGGAAAGAGTCACTTCCTCGAGTCACAAAAAGCTCTATCTTCGGTATTTTGATTACGTCTGTGATGCGTGTCGCCTTATTTCTGGCGGTTCTTGGGGTTGTCTCAAAAGGTCTACAAATTGATCCGTCCAATCCTCCAGCCTCTGTATTTCAGCTAGCATTAGGAAACGCTGGATATAAAATGTTCGGAATTATTATGTGGGCGGCGGCCATTACGTCTGTGATTGGAGCGGCATATACATCTGTTTCATTCTTTAAAACCTTCTCGCCGAAAATTGAGCAAAATCAACGCGGAATCATCATCGGTTTTATTGCCATATCAACTATTTGTTTTATGACCATTGGAAGACCTGTGAGCATTTTGATTTTGGTCGGTGCAATCAATGCGTTGATTTTGCCAATTGCGCTTGGAACATTGCTAATTGCCGCCTATAAAAAGGAGATTGTTGGTGACTATCGACATCCACTCTTTTTAACCGTAACAGGTGCATTTGTTGTCGTTGTGATGGCCATCATGGGCGGATATACCTTGATGAATGAAATCCCAAAACTATGGAGTTGATCCATTTGAGAAGATCAACCATGAGAAAGAGAGGTGTTCTCAAGTGGCATTTTCAAACAAAGAGGAATCGATTACTTTTCACCCGCTCGGAGATGCGGCGATCGTCATTCAAGCAGGTGATGACATCTGTGAAGATACTCATGAGCGCGTTCAACATATTTTTGCCTGTATTGAACAGCACCCATTTCAAGGATACGTTGAAGCTGTTCAGGCCTTTACGAATGTGACGGTATTTTACGAGCCTTATACAGTGTATCAATGTGCACATCTGCATCAGAATGCTATAACTCCATATGAATGGGTCAAAGCCTATCTGGAGGAGTTACTTGCAGCCAATGGGAATATGAAGCGTGGGGAAAAGCGGCGTACAGTCCAGATTCCTGTATGCTACGGTGGGGTGTATGGCCCTGATTTAGAGGAGGTAGCCAGGATCAACGGTCTGACACCAGAAGAAGTGATACGTATCCATACCACTGGCACATATCTTGTCTATATGATTGGATTTGCTCCAGGGTTTCCTTTCTTAGGAGGGTTATCCGATCAAATTGCAACGCCGCGGAAGGATACGCCTAGAATGTCCATTCCAAAAGGATCGGTAGGTATTGCGGGGAAGCAGACGGGTGTTTACCCCATCTCGACACCAGGAGGCTGGCAGCTCATTGGACAGACGTCGCTCTCCTTATTTCGTCCTCACCGGCAGACACCAAGCCTTCTGAAAGCAGGCGATCAAGTGAGGTTTGTCCAAATTTCCGAGAAGGAATTTTCCAGTATGAAGGAGGGAGAGCATTGAGTTTGCATGTCGTCAAACCAGGGATGTTCACAACCATCCAAGATCAAGGACGAAGGGGTTATCAAAAATATGGCGTCTTAACGAGTGGCGGCATGGATCAGCTCTCCCTCAGGATCGCCAATATTCTTACCGGTAATGACGAAGGTGAAGCTGTACTGGAAATCACATTGATGGGGACAGGCCCTGTTTTCACTTCTCAAACAGATCAACTGATTGCCGTGACCGGTGCAGATGTGAAGGTAGACATTGATGGTGAGTCAGCACCTCTATGGAAACCACTCTTCATTCGATCAGGAAGCACCATCACCTTCGGACTTTGTAAACGAGGTTGCCGGGCATATCTAGCAGTGGCGGGCGGAATTGATGTAGAGCCAGTGATGAAAAGTAAAAGTACTTATGTAAGAGCGGAAATCGGTGGACTGAAAGGACGACCACTTGAAAAAGGAGATGAACTCACCATTGGGAAGCCATCATCAATAGCGAATGGCTTATGCAACATGCTAAAAAGGAAAAAAAAGCAGACGAGATACCACGCGCCAGATTGGACCGTCAACCATTCTCATTTCTTACCGTTATGGGAGTCACCAGTCATTCGGGTGTTGGCAGGGAAACAGATGCCTTTATTTCGGGAAGATTCCCAGCGTGCCTTTTTCTCACAGCCCTTTCAGGTGACACCACAATCAGATCGGATGGGATGCAGGTTGAAAGGGGAATCCATTCGCTTGAAGGAAAAACGAGAGTTGATTTCTGAAGCAGTGGCATTTGGGTCGATCCAAATTCCCCCTGACGGCCAGCCTATTATCTTGCTGGCGGATCGTCAAACGACTGGAGGGTACCCACGAATTGGGGAGGTGGCGACTGTAGACTTGCCGCTCATTGCACAAGCAATGCCTGGTGCGAGCTTGCACTTTCAACTCGTCGAGCATCATGAAGCTGTGCAAGCACTGATCATGCAAGAAGAAGGATTACGAGAATTGACCGCTAGAGTAAAGTGGGAAGCATTCGTTTAAAAGGAAAACACAAATAAAGAGCCAATGATGAAAGCATCATTGGCTCTTATTTAAACGTTTGATTAGAATGTTTTACCTAAAGCTTTTGCACGTTCAATTGCATCTGCTTTAATTTGTTCTGCTTTCGCAGGCTCAGCATTGTGACCTTCCACAAATAGGCCTTCAAAAGAAGGAATTCCGAAGAAGCTCGCAATTGTGCTAAGGTAACGATGACCCGCTTCAAGTTCAGCAGCTGGACCTTCAGAGTAGTATCCACCACGTGCTTGGATGTGTAATCCTTTTTTGTCTGTTAATAATCCAACAGGACCTTGCTCAGTGTATTTGAATGTTTTACCAGCTACAGCAACAGAGTCGATGTATGCTTTTAGAACTGGTGGGAATGAGAAGTTCCAAAGTGGTGAAACAAATACGTACTTGTCAGCAGAAACGAATTGATCGCTTAGTTCGTTTAGACGGCCAACTTTTGCTTGCTCTTCAGCTGAAAGTGTATCAAAGCCAGAACCAGATTGTAATTTGCCCCATCCAGCGAATACATCAGCATCGATGTGAGGAATGTTTTCTTTGTACAAGTCGATGTGTACAACCTCGTCACTTGGATTTGCTTCCTTGTAAGATTCGATAAATGCTTTACCAGCAGCCATGCTGTAAGAAACTGTTTCATCATGCGGATGTGCAGTGATGTATAAAACTTTAGCCATGTTTATTCAACCCTTTCAATTCTTTTATTAAAGTGTATCCCAATGGTACACTGAATATGTAGCATCTTTATCATATTGGAATGGTATGAATAGAGATGTAACAAGTGCAGTTACATAAAAACTGACATGTTTATTGTAATCACAAAAAAGTTTGAAGTCAAGGTAAAAAAATCTCGAAATCAAGATAAAAAGGATATACATATTTCTAGAACAGTTTTTATTTTTAAAAAGGCGTTTTTTCACCTCTCTTTTTATTGAACAAAAAATAACGATATATCGCAAGTAAAGAGTTTGTAAATGATCAAAAAACCACCATTTTCAAAAAAGATGAATGCCCCTAGCCATATGCTACAAGCATCTTTGCTCGTTCTTCGTATATATAAGAGAAGGCAGAAGAGAGTGAGGGATAAGAGTGGGACGATCCTATGTTGCGATTGGGGATTCCTTGACAGTTGGGGTGGGGGCGCGTTTATTTGGCGGAGGTTTTGTCGAGCGATATACGGCGATGCTTCAGAAAAGGAGACAGATAGAAGTTGAGACCTCTGTTTTTGCGAAATCTGGTTTAACAACAGAAGAAATCTTTCAGCTATTTAGACGGCCTGATGTGAGATGTGCCATTGCAAAAGCTGATATCATCACCATTACAGGCTGTGGCAACGATCTTGTGCAAGCCATTCAGCAGTATGAAGAGGGAGTAGATGAAAAGAAACTACAACAAGCTTCTATGCACTGTCAGCAAAATTTCAACAGCATGATTCGTGAAATTGCCAATATCAAAAGAGGACAGCATCAGTCATACACCATCTATCTATTGAATTTATATAACCCTTTTCCACATATACCACTAGCCGAGCGGTGGCTCCAGCAATACAATGCACATCTTCGTTTACTAGCAGTCAATCCGCATGTTGAAGTCGTCGAGATAGACCAAGTGTTTAAAGGACACGAAACAGAATACTTATCGATTGATCAATTTCATCCAAATCATAAAGGCTATCAAGCGATAGCGAATGTACTGTTTCAACAATCCGCTAACCAACTGTGACCGAATGGGTTGCAGTTTTTTCTTCTTGATATGAACGTCTTCATTCGTATGTGCTATAACGAAAATGGACAATGTAAAAGGTAGCATCAGAAAGAGATCGTTCGTTGAGTGAACAAGTATATTAGAAGTTTGATTTTCTCCCTTCAAGGATTTGGGTCTTTAATTTTGGCACAGCTCATGTGCCAAAGACAGGTTAACTTATATTTGCTACAATTAGTGAAAGCGTTTTATATTAGTATGACAATTGACCTATGAATACGGAGGGAGTATGTCATGTACATCACGGCACGAGAACAGAAAGTCATCAAGTATATGATTCAACAAAATCGTTATGTCACGATTCGTGAGATAGCCGATTCTGTTCAAGTGAGTACAAGAACAATCCATAGAGAATTAAAATCGATCAAACCGATTTTGGAAAAATACAATCTTTCACTGGATAAACAGCCTGGAAAGGGCTTGAAAACAGTAGGGGAACAAGTGGACAAACATCGTCTTCTCTCTGATTTATCGAATGAAGATCAAATTGAATATAGTTCAGATGAACGCAAGCTGTTGATTTTATGTGCGCTGCTTGAAGCAAAAGAGCCAGTGAAACTCTATACACTGGCAGCTGATCTTCAAGTAACCAATGCCACCATCAGCTACGATTTAGATGAACTGACAGATTGGATCACGCCTTACGGTTTAATGCTCATTAGAAAGCGCGGATATGGCATTGAATTAAAAGGACCAGAGGAAGCAAAACGGAAAATCGTTGGCAACCTAATTGTAGATCAGCTCGATATTCAATTGTTCTTGGAAACGATTGAAATGAATATTAAACATCGAACGAAAGCAACAGAAAAAGTATTTGGCGTTGTGAGCAGAGGCCAGTTACTGAAAGTAGAACGACTGCTCTTCCATTTGAAAAATCGTCTCGCCCTTTCATTGTCTGACAGTGCATATATCGCACTTGTCGTCCATTTAACCTATGCCATCGAACGCATTCAACTAGGTGAAACCATTCGAATGGAAGAAGAAGAGTTACTAGAATTAAAACGAACGAAGGAATTTGAATTGTCAGAGCGAATGGCAAGAGCGCTTGAACGGATGTTTAATGTGGAAATTCCGGAAGCAGAGGTCGGGTATATGACGATTCACTTGCGTAGTGCAAATCGGAGTTATACGACAGAATACCGCATTGAAGAGATTGAGCTCGATATTGCGCTCAGAACAAAAAAGCTGATTGATTTTATTTCAAATAAAACCGGCTATCAATTAAACGAGAATGACTCGTTGTATGAGGGACTTATTTCTCATCTTGAACCCGCAATGAACCGCTTAAAGGAAAAGATGAGGATCTATAATCCGCTGAAACAGCAAATCAAAAAAGATTACTTCTTGCTTTTCATGGCGATCGAAGAAGGTGTCGAGCGTTTCTTTCCAGAGATTGATTTTCCAGAGGATGAAATTGCCTTTCTTGTCCTGCACTTCGGTTCCGTTTTAGAAATTAAAAAGGAAGAAACGAAGATTCACGCATTGGTGGTTTGTTCAAGTGGCATCGGTTCTTCCAAAATGCTCGCATCACGGCTCAAAAAAGAATTGCCGGAGATCGCTCAATTTGAGTTGTCCTCTTTAATAGAATTAAAGGAAATGGATGCCGCCAGCTATGACATGATTGTGTCGACAGTTCCCATCCCATATGAGCACATTGATTACATTTTGGTCAGCCCCCTTTTAAATGAAGACGACGCCAAGCGTGTCAAAGCACATATCAAACGGAAAATCCCTTATATCATAGAGAAAAAAAGAACAAAAGAATCTGCATTTGTGCGGAAGCAAGAAAGTGTTGATATGATCGCGATGGCAGAGCAAGTGACAAGCTACATGTCTGTCATCCGCAGCATCTTGTCTCATTTCACCATTGAGAAAAAAGAGGTAATGACCGATCATGTCGCAACTGTTCACCATCTATTGCATCAGATGGAACAGCAAGGATTCCTTGAACGAGCGGACGAAGTGGCGGCGAGTCTACTTGAACGTGAACAGCAGGGAGGATTAGGGATACCTGATACCGAGTTTGCTCTATTTCACTTAAAACATGAATACATCAAGGAGCCTGTCTTTCATATTTATGATTTCGATCAGGCATACGAGGTGAAAAGCATGGACGGTGGACAGCAGATGATGTCACGAATGATCGTGATGCTTGCGCCATTAGAGCTTGGTAAAGAAGGATCAGAAATGTTTAGTTTAATTAGCTCGTCTATGATTGAAAGTGAAGAAAGCATGGCGCTGTATGGGCATGGAACAAAAGAAGACATCCAGCATAAATTAAACCAGCTCTTCTACCAATTTGTGAAAGAGGCAAAGTGGTGAGGAAAAAGCCGAGGTCTTAATCGACACTCGGCTTTTTTGCTGTGACACAGACAGAGAGGGTCGGGCGCATCTCCTTATATTCAACGGAAGCATGGTCAAAACCAACAAACAATAAGTCATTCAGAATGTGCTCCCCCATCTCTTTTGTTCGATTGGCGTCTGCTCCCTTTTCTCGAGGCTGCATCACAATCACCATCCTCCCGCCGGGCTTTAACGTGTGATAAAGATGTAATAACCCTGCTCTCGGGTCGTCCCAAATCGTGTAATTATTGACAGAAAGCACCTTGTCATACTGGTTCGACGGCAGACGTGTGTTCTCAATTTCCCCAACATATAGGCGGACGTAGCCATTTTGACGTCGTTTTCGAATCTGGTGACGCGCTTGCTCCTGCATCGTAGAAGAGGCATCGAGCCCATCAATGTGAAGATGTTGATAATGCTTGAGCATATACGTCATGCTGTATCCGGGACCATAACCAATCTCCAAAATCTTGTCGCCATCATCCACATCTAAGTGACGGATCGCCCATTGATTTAACGCTTTATTTTCAGTTGCCATAATGAAACCTGCGAGGCTTCCAAACCAGCCCTTCGGTCGACTAAAGGCTTTTGAAATGGTTGATAGCATAATGAAAGCGCTCCTTTTTTAGTCATCTTCTAACCTCTTTTCCACATGTTGAAACATATGAACTAGTTCATCAATTCCACCCAACACATGAAAATGTTTGAGTACGTATGGAAGTGGTAATGAAAGGATACATCAAAAAATAAAGGAGGAGCTTGGACATGGATTTACGTGAATACTTAACAAATGGCATTCCGCGCCAAACACAGGCCAATCAGCCAGGAAGTGAAAGAGAAATGAATCCAGCACCGATTTTTGAGGACGAGTCATATAAAGGATCTGGCAAATTAAAGGGGAAAGTTGCTTTGATTACAGGTGGAGATAGTGGGATTGGACGTGCGGTGTCGGTTGCCTATGCAAAAGAAGGAGCACATGTGGCGATCGTTTACTTAAATGAACATGAAGATGCAGCTGATACGAAAAAACGAATCGAGCAAGAAGGAGTCAAATGTTTAACCATTGCAGGTGATGTTGGTGACGAAGCCTTTTGTGAGAAAGCGGTAGAAAAAACGGTGGAAACTTTTGGAGGACTAGATATCTTAGTAAATAATGCGGCTGAACAACATCCGAAAGAACGAATTCAAGATATCTCAAGTGAACAGCTTCACCAAACTTTTAGAACCAACTTTTACTCCTATTTTTATATGACAAAAAAAGCCCTCGATTATTTAAAGCCAGGGAGCTCAATCATCAATACAACCTCCATTAATCCTTACCGAGGCAATGCGAAGCTGATTGATTACACTGCGACGAAGGGAGCCATTAATGGCTTTACTCGTTCAATGGCACAGTCTCTTGTGAAAGACGGTATTCGAGTAAATGGCGTAGCGCCAGGTCCTATTTGGACGCCACTAATTCCATCAACATTTGATGAAGACAGTGTGGAAGGCTTTGGAGCAGAAACCCCAATGGGAAGACCCGGACAGCCTGTTGAACATGTAGGATGCTATGTATTACTTGCGTCCGATGATTCTTCTTATATGACAGGGCAGACGCTTCATGTCAATGGCGGCTCCTTTATGAATACATGATCATGAGGCTCTTCCAGCTGAAGATAGATCGACAAACGAAAGCCCTCTTTTTGAGAAAAACACATTTGTAGGTTTAATGAATGGATTGTCGTGGAAACCTAGCTGTACGGATGAAATTTGAAGGAGTGAGCATGTATGTCACAAGATGAGTTAAAACAAAAGGTACTTGAACTATTCGATCAACAAAAGGTCGGGACCCTTGCAACAGTTGAACAAGATCGACCCCATACGCGTTATATGACCTTTTATCATGACGGACTCACACTCTATACACCAACGAGCAAAGAAACCCATAAAGCGGACGAAATCAAAAAAAATCCAAATGTCCATATTTTAATTGGATACAGTGGAGAAGGCTTCGGTGACACCTATGCAGAAATTGCAGGAACCGCTACATTAACGGATGATCAAGCTTTGATTGACAAGCTTTGGTCGAAGGAAATGGAGAAATGGTTTAAAGGAAAAGACGACCCAAACCTTGTCATTCTAAAGATTGACCCAACTTCCATCCGTTATATGAATGAGGGGAGTCAAACACCAGCAGAATTGACATTGTAACACTTGTGTACTCGAGGGGGATGTGTTATAGTTTTATATTAAGTGTTGAAATAAGCAAATAAATAAAGAAAGTAAACTTTCTTTTTTCTGTAATTTAATGAGAAGCCATTGCGCTTCTATTTTGATAAGAACGAGACGCTGTCAAAGCGAACAAACTTATTCTTTTCCTTCTGCACCGCCCCCTATAAAAAGCGGAAGAATGGAAAAAAGACGTTTTTGATTTACAATTCACACTGGCACGGCTTAGGAGCCGTAAGGACGAATGAGAGGTAGGGCTTTCGTTGTCTTGTTATCCAGAACTTCCATGGCGTTTACTTTCAAACGTAGGTTCATTCGGAACACATATGACACACTGATATGATCGAATCTTGATTCATCCCATTTTCTATGAAAATGACGATCACTATTTATTTGCATAAAAGAAGCAGGCTGCCAACAATGTTGGCAGCCTTTTTGTTTTATCTTTTTTTGATTTTTAAGCCAAATCATCCAAATGAAGAATGATGCAAGGACACAAGCGATCAATGTGGTTGGTGGTAGCGTGTTCCAGTTAGTGAACCCATGTTTTAAAACAGACATATATAACGTAAATGAAAAATGACAAAAGCAGCCCGCGTTTGAACCACCGAGGCACACGTAACCAAGCTGCTAATATTTTGGAAGAGTACTTATCCAATGATATAACTCCCTTTTTTTAGAATCTGATTGAATTTTATCGAAATGCCCTATTTTTGTAAATGGTGGTTATGAAAGTTATCATCATCTTTAGAAGGCAGCTTCAATCAAAAAACAAGCATTCCATAAAGGGATGCTTGTTTTGTAGACTATTTTGTATCGAATTTGCGAAGCGCCTTATCGTACGCGAAATTGCCGAAAGGAATGAAGGCTGCAAAGAACCCAGCTACTGACCATTTGAGATGCCATCTCACTTTAAATGTGACATAGGCCAACAAGAGCATATAGATGACAAACAACGCCCCGTGAAGAGAGCCTACAATGGTGACCGCCATCGGAATATTGGCGAAATATTTCAGAGGCATGGCGATGAAAAGAAGGGTTAAAAGAGACATCCCCTCAATAAATCCCGCCTGTCGAAGACGGTTAATACTAGTATGCATAAACAAATCCTCCTGTGTAAAAGCTCGTTTCTTATCTTCTAATATAAACGAAAGTTCCCTGTACATGCAGGAATCTATGAAAAATTCAAAATATGTTCATGTTATGATCTGAAACTTGAAGAAAATATACCCTTTACAATAGGAACGTTAAAATGGAGAGGATGTGTGGTGATCAAATGATGTCCCACCATTAGAACCACATCTTCTCGTCTGCTATAATAAAAGGATGGATAAAAGAAAGTGATGTGAAACCTAGTGTCAAAAACAGTTGTATTAGCAGAGAAACCTTCAGTAGGTCGTGACCTTGCGCGCGTGCTGAAGTGTCATAAAAAAGGAAATGGCTTTTTGGAAGGCGATCAATACATTGTGACGTGGGCGCTTGGCCATTTGGTCACGCTTGCTGATCCAGAAGGCTACGGGAAAGAGTTTCAGTCTTGGCGCTTAGAGGATTTGCCGATCATTCCAGAACCGCTCAAGCTTGTGGTCATGAAAAAAACAGGCAAACAGTTCCAAGCTGTCAAAGCACAGCTTGCGAGAAAAGATGTCAAAGACATTGTCATTGCGACAGATGCGGGACGTGAAGGAGAGCTTGTAGCGAGATGGATTCTTGAAAAAGCCCATGTGAAGAAACCTTTGAAACGACTATGGATTTCATCTGTCACAGACAAAGCGATTCAAGAAGGCTTCAAACGACTAAAAGATGGTAGAGAATACGATAACTTGTATCGGTCAGCCGTTGCACGAGCAGAGGCAGACTGGATCGTAGGAATCAACGCGACGAGAGCGCTGACGACAAAGTTTAACGCACAATTATCTTGTGGTCGTGTGCAAACACCGACTGTTGCTATGATTGCAAAAAGGGAAGAGGACATCCAACAGTTTCAGCCAAAACCGTTTTATGGCCTCACCGCACAGGTGGAAGGTCTCACTTTGACATGGCAGGATGCCAAAACGAAGCAAAGCCGCACGTTTCAAGAGGGACTAATCAAAGAACGACTGGCAACCTGTAAAGGAAAACCGGCCGTGATCGAGGCTTTGAAAAAAACAGCTAAAAAAGCTTTTGCACCAGGGTTATATGACCTCACAGAATTACAACGTGATGCCCATAAGCGCTATGGCTTCTCCGCAAAGGAAACCTTATCTACTCTCCAGCGGTTGTATGAGCAGCATAAGCTCGTCACGTATCCGCGGACAGATTCGCGATTTATTTCAGCTGACATCGTGCCAACATTAAAGGATCGATTAAAAGGGATGAATGTTAGACCGTATGCCCAGCATGTGAATCGCATCATGCAATCAGGAATTAAAGCGCATAAAGGTTTTGTCAACGATGCCAAAGTATCGGATCACCATGCCATTATCCCAACGGAAGAAGAATTGTACCCTGGCGCATTAAGTGACAAAGAACGAAAATTATACGATCTAATTGCGAAACGATTCCTTGCTGTGCTCATGCAGCCTTTTGAGTACGAGGAAACAACTGTGATCGCCAAAATAGGGAATGAAACGTTTACAGCGAAAGGGAAAACCGTCCAATCAGCTGGCTGGAAAGCGGTATACGATGATTCCTACGAGGACGAGGAAGCAGGCGAAACAGATCAGAACCTACCTGCACTGACAGAGGGACAATCTCTTGAAGTACGGATGCTGAAAGAAACAAAAGGAGAAACAAAGCCGCCGGCTCGATTTAATGAAGGGACGCTATTATCTGCGATGGAAAACCCAGCTGCTTTTATGCAGAACCAAGAGAAGGATCTAGTGAAAACCCTTGGGGAAACAGGTGGTTTAGGCACAGTCGCAACAAGAGCGGACATCATCGAAAAGCTCTTTAACAGTTTCTTGATTGAGAAAAAAGGCAAAGACATCTTCATCACATCTAAAGGAAAACAACTGCTCTCCTTAGTACCTGAAGATTTAAAGTCTCCTGCGCTAACAGCGGAATGGGAACAAAAGCTATCAAAAATCGCAAAAGGTCAATTGAAGGCTTCTCAATTCATGAGTGAAATGAAAGCATATGCGAAACAAGCGGTAACTGAAATCAAACAGACGAACCAAACATTTAAGCATGATAATATCACAGGCACACATTGCCCTGACTGCGGAAAACTCATGCTGAAGGTGAACGGAAAGAATGGCACGATGCTCGTCTGCCAAGACAGAGAATGTGGACATCGTAAAAATGTAGCAAAGAAAACAAATGCCCGTTGCCCGAACTGTCATAAAAAACTCGAGTTGCGTGGAGAGGGCGATGGCAAAATATTTGCTTGTGTCTGTGGTCATCGAGAGAAACTGTCTGTCTTTGAAAAGCGCAAATCACAATCCAATCAAAAACGAGCGAGCAAGCACGATGTCTCTAAATATTTGAAGAAACAAAACAAATCGGATGAGCCAATCAATAACGCACTGGCTGAACAATTAAAGAAACTAAAGTTAGATCAATAGGTATGTAAAAACCCATGCGAATTCGCATGGGTTTTTGAATATCATCAAACATCATGATAAATCGATAGCCTAAAGTAGGAATAAAGTTATAAAAAGAATTGTGCTTTGGTAGTAAATATTTATTTCAATTTTAATGGAAACACACTATAATGAAACGTTGAATGCAAAGAGATCAATGAGATGAAAGGGGAAACGAATGGATAAATCCATACATCGTACATCTATTGTCCTATTACTCATGATTCTTCTCGGTGGTTGTCAGTGGAAGCATCAAGAAGAGCCAGCTCGACCAGAATCAGCACAGCCAGTCCTAGCTGGAGAATATTTTATCACGCATCATTTAATGACAGAACAAGGGCTGATTCGCACCACTTTTGCAGAGAACCACATCTATTTATCCGAATCACTTGGACTCTGGATGGATTATCTTGTTCGGAAAAAAGATCAATCCACTTTTCATCAACAATTTGACATCATGCACGCACATTTTTTACTTGATCATGGTCTTCTAAGCTGGCAATTAGAATCTCAACAAAAGAGCAAAGTCAATGCTTTGGTCGACGATCTACGTATCGTGACGGCTCTTCAACAAGCAGACCAACTGTGGCAGAATTCAGCATATCGAAACACCGCTGAACAAATTGCCAAAGCAATAAAAGACAAAAACATGTATCAAGGCAGACTGACGGACTATTACGATGCAGCGACAAACCAAACTTCGCACAACATCACACTCTCATATCTCGACCCACTAGCATTGAAAGAATTAGTATCCCTTCGAGTATTCACAGAACAGATGGTCAATGACCAATTATCAATTTTAAAACAAGCACCTCGACAAAAAGGGTTTTTTCCTAAATCTTATGACATAGCGAAAAATAACTATTCATTTGATCAAGAGTTGAACTTAATTGATCAAATCTACACGGCTCTACATGCTGAACATAGTCAGATCGATACTTCCTCCATCATGAAATGGCTCAAAACGACTTTTCATCAAGAAGGAAAGCTTTATGGACGATATGAGCTCAGTACACTGGAACCAACTGTTACGTATGAATCGCCAGCGGTGTATGCGTTGCTGATTTTATACGCGCTCGATCAAAATGAGCGGGATTTTGCAGAAGATGTTTACCATCAAATGAAAACATTACAAATTCAAGATCCGATCAAGCCCCATTACGGTGGATATATGAACGAAAAAGATACACACTCATTTGATAACTTATTGCCTCTTATCGCAGAAAGGGAGCTTTTCAATGAATCGGTTATTCAGTAATACTTATCGGATGTACTATACGCTACTACTCATGATCGCAGGCATCATCCTGTTTGTTGCCTATTTAAACGTTCATGATACAGAGAGTATTTTCATCATTTCACTGACATTTGTCGTCTTAGGATGCGGTATTTTATTTGGCATTTTACCCGCTTTAATTTTGACTTTACTCATCCTTTTCTTTATAGGAAGCACCATGTTCTTTACCGAATTCGGGCAAACGGGTGCATTTTTCTCCAGACAAACATTGCAGAATGTTGTGATATGGGGAGTGGCCATGCTCTTTTTCGCCATTTCGGCAGGAAACCTGCATGAACGAATAAAGGCGATGCGACAACTGATAGAACAACAAAAACAAACCATCAAACAATTTGTCGCAATAGATGCGACAACTGGGTTTGACAATGCTGAGCGAATGAAGCTGGAATTGTCAGAAGAAATAAAGCGGGCGGCACGATATAAACAGCCTTTTGTCTTTATCCTTCTTCATATGCACTACGCCGCAGAATTCAAATCATTGTATGGAGAAAAAGAAATGAATCACCTCTTCCAGCAATTGAGTATGAAAATTCGGGAGAGTGTGAGAGAAACAGATAAGAAATTTCGATTATCAGAAGAACGCATGGGTTTGCTGTTGACCCATACACATGAAGATAACGTCTCCGTCGTTCTTGACAAGCTAAAAGACAAACTGCAAACGCATGTTTTACTCAATGGTCGCCAAGTGACCTTAACATTTCATGTATGCCATTTAATGAGTAGCGAGGTATATCAAACCCCAGTGCAATTTTTAGAAGAACTAGAAAATGAGATGATGATGAATGAACTATAACCCCTTTATAAAAAGCTGTTTGTTGATCGTCCTTCTTTCTGTGTTGTCACTCAAAACCATTGAACCAGTAGATGCCATTACATCAAAGCCCGATACCCTGATCATCTATTCAACAGAAACTGGGGAAATCACGCCGGCTGTTCGCATGCTCGACCTACTTGTCGGCCACGTGTCTAAAAATACGGAGGTTGTCTCTGAAGAAGAGATCACGCTGAAAAAAATCAAGGAAGTTCAACAAGTCATTTATATTGGAGAAGCCAAGAAACGATTATCAAAACAAACAGTGCATGCAATGAACGAATCAAAGCACTTGATCGCAATTGGATATAATGCAAAACAACTCGACCCCTTTTCCAAATTCACGTTTCATCAACAAGGTCATATCAGTCAAATCAAAGGCAAACATGAAACAACTTACCGTCAACTCAACCAGAATATCACCGCATGGACGGTACAAGGCGCAGACAAACAAAATAAGTTTCTATTGAAGAAAAATGAAGAGGACTTGCCATTTGTGGTTCAAACAAAGCATGCGGCTTATATTGGCACTTTAGACGTGTTGAAGCATCACAAGCTATTGGCTGAAATCATTGCGTCTCTCATGCCGAATGCAGATGAAGGGGTCACAAAGTATTTGCGACTCGATGACATCAGTCCAGTGACTGACGAGAAAAAGTTACTTGAACTTGGACAATTTTTAACAGCTCGACATATCCCGTATCTCCTATCGGTCACCCCTACATGGATTGATTCCACAACAGGTGAAGAAGTGACGCTAAGTGATCGTCCTAAGCTTGTACACGTATTGAAACAATTACAAGAAAGTGGCGGAAGTATCATTTTACATGGGTTTAGCCGGACTTACCGAACGGAGGAATCAGGGCAAGGATTTGAATTTTGGGATGCGAAATTCGATCAACCAATCACAACAAGTGAGCCGAACGTAGCGACGATGAAGAGATTGAGAGCGTCTCATTTTCCAAATCAAAAAGCGTATGACACGTATACTCAATCGCTTCAGCAAAAAGAAGCTGTCTACACAGCAGATAAGCTGACAAAAGGGATTGAGCTACTTTCGCAGCAAGGTCTATATCCACTTGCATTTAAGGTGCCACATGATGCCATGTCTCAACACAGCTATCATGTGATATCCCAATTTGTCACCAGCCTCTTTGGTCAGGTGCAGCTCACAGACGAAACGTGGAACATGCGCGGTGAATCCCCATACATAACGACACCAGCAATGCTCCATGGCATGTCCCTATATCCTGAACAGCCAATAGATTCAGCATCAAATCAGAATGATTCACTGTATCAGACTGAACAAATTATTCAATCCATGCAGCACCTTTCATCCTTCACCATGGGGGTCTCTTACCAAGCGGAAGCGGGATTAGAAGGTTTACAAGCTCTGATCACACAGATGGAAGTGATTCCTTCTAGTGAATGGCTCGAATTAAAGAAAACGAGACAATCTGTTCAAACAGAACATGTTCAAATTAAGACAACTGGAGACGGACATATTCAAGTGAAACAATCGAATCTGCCACAAGCCCAAACAGTGAAACGAAGCGGCATGGAAAACTTGCTGCTGATCCTTACAGTGGTCGTCCTGTTATTTATTGTGGCGTTTGCCTTTTACACGCTGTATTTAAGGCTGACAATGAAAAAACGTATCTTTAAGGAGAGGAAATCAGTTGGCTGATGTCTTATTTTATTTTTCATTAATACTGATTTGGATCATGCTCCTATATCATATGTTTCTTATGCAAGGTGGTTTTCAGCACTATTTAACGTATGAAAAAGTGCTGCCCAAATGGACGAAACAAGCGAAAGAGCTGCCAACCGTCAGTATTCTGATTCCTGCCCATAATGAAGAAGTGGTCATCCGGCAAACCTTAAAAGCGATGGTCCAGCTATCATACCCAACACATTTACTTGAAATCATTGTGATCAATGACAACTCCAATGACCGCACAGGCGATATCGTACAATCTTTTCATGAGAAATATGATCACGTCCGGATGATTGAAACGAAGCCGCCTTTTGCAGGTAAGGGGAAATCTACTGCACTGAATGAAGGCTTGAAGGCATCTACCGGAGAAATCATTTGCGTGTACGATGCGGATAACATGCCTGAAAAAAAGGCAGTTTACCATTTAGTTCTTGGGCTGTTGAATGATCCGAAAGCAGGCGCTGTCGTCGGGAAATTCAGAGTGATCAACGCAGCCAAAAATCTCCTGACAAAATTCATTAACATTGAAACCATCTGCTTTCAGTGGATGGCGCAGGGCGGGAGATGGAAGTGGTTTGGCATTGCCACAATTCCTGGCACAAACTTCGCGATCCGTCGTCATATCCTAGAAGAGCTTGGCGGTTGGGATGTAAATGCGCTGGCTGAGGACACCGAATTAACCATCCGTGTGTATAACCTTGGATATGTAATTCGTTTTTTCCCTGCTGCCATCACATGGGAGCAAGAACCCGAGACATGGAAGGTCTGGTGGCGACAGAGAACGCGATGGGCCAGGGGCAATCAATATGTTGTCCTCAAATTTTTAAGGCAATTTATGAAGCTGAAACGAAAACGAATGATTTTTGATTTGTTTTATTTTTTCTTCACATATTTCTTGTTTTTCTTCGGGGTACTACTCTCCAATGGCATATTTATCGTCAATTTATTTGTCGATCTTCAGTTATCTGTTGGGACAGTAGCACTCATTCTATGGGGATTGGCATTCTTTCTCTTTTTAACAGAAGTGATGATCACACTAAGCATTGAGAAAACAGAGCTAACCAAACAAAATATTCTCATCGTGGCTCTCATGTATTTCACTTATTCCCAAGTGTGGATCGCACTTGTGGTATATTCCTTATTCGTAGAAACGAAAAGTAGATTATTAAAACAAGAAGTGAAATGGTATAAAACAGAGCGCTACAATCAAAATCAACAAAATAAAAGCGGGTGACAAATTGAAATCGATCAAATGGATCATGCTGATGTTCGCATTATTGCTTGCCGTTCAACCTCTATTCATGGCAGGTGAAGCCATGGCGACATCTAATCAAGTACAAGTGAAAGATGAGTGGATTCGCTCATCAAATGAAAAAGAAGAAACACAACATCTATCAGAAGAGGTTGTCACATTATATGGACAGGAAGATGAAAAGGAATTTTCCTATCAAATTGAAAAAGGAAAAGTAGACTCGAGCATCCTGACGTTAAATATTGAGGCGTCACCATTACTCATCTCACCCTCCTCATTCACCATCATGATTGATGGGGAGATGGTACAAACGATTCCTGTAACGGGGAAAAATCAAAAGAAATCCATTCAAATCAAATTAAACAAATCGCAATTGAAAAAAGGATTTCATCAAGTTCAACTCACTTTTTACGGTGTCTTGAAAGATGGTGTATGCATCAACCAAGAGACACCAGCAAATTGGCTAAAAGTGTATCCTGAAAGTAAACTCACATTTTCCGGTCTCCAAACGGAGAAACTCTCGTTAGATAGCTTCCCATATCCGTTTGTAGAAACAGGTGATCAGAAGCAGGAGACGAATATCGTGCTTCCGAATGAACCGAATGAATCAGAAGTAGAAGCGGCGATCAAGATATACCGAACATTGAAAAATAAGAACCAAAAGGCAGACATGAGACTTCTTCAAGAGAAAGAAGTCCAACAAATCTCACAACCTACCATTGTCGTAGGGGCAAAAGATCAGTGGGATGGACGGATCAAATCTATTATGCAAACAGCAGATATCAAGATCAAAAGAAATCATTTGACATTATCCGTCAGAACCATAGCTTCAAAGAAAAAAGAACAGCCAATGTTATTTGTCACAGCGGAACAACCAAGTATCATCGCTCAAAAAATCAATCTTCTAACTCAACCAGAGCTGTCGGAACAGCTCACGGGAACAGATGTGTTAGTTCAAAAAGTCACAGCCCCATCATCGAAGCCATCTCACCGCATTCATTTAAAAGACTTTGGTGCAGATAATGTCACAGTTGGAGCGAATAAGACAACATCCAATCACTACTATTATCCAAGAGCCTTGATCGTTCATCAAAAATCAGGCGCAAAGCTGAATCTCGTATTAAAAAAATCAGATACAGCAAGCAAAGCAGAGCGTTTAACGGTCATGATCAATGATGAACCGCATGATGTACCATTAACAAAGCTAGGAAACAAAGATGAAAATGGGTTCTATCATGTGTCCATTCCAGTCAATTCTCGAGTTCTTCAAAAAAATGAATATCTCGATTTGCAGTTTGTCACAAGTGGTTTTAAAAACACAGATACTTGTAAAAATACAGATGAAGGTGGCTGGATCTTCATTGATAAGAGCAGCTCTTTCCAGATTTCAGAAGGAACACAAAATCATTCGCCGGACTTAGCAGCATGGCCCCAACCTTTTACTACAAAGGCGCAACAAGGGGAAACACTCATCATCATGCCGGATCAAATTGACGGTCAGATCATGAAACAGATGGCGATGCTCTCTGAATCATTTAGTCAACCAGAAACTGGACAATATCGGATGGTCAAAACGTCGAACGTCACAGATGAACAATTAAAAAACAATGCGCTCATCTGGATTGGTGGCATTCAAGCATTCCCTCTTTTAAAAGAAAAAGCAGGCGAGCTCATTGTGCCAACGGAAAACGGTCAATATGATGTCTCGTCTTTTGGCATGATCAACGAAACAACGGATCGCATTGTCTGGACACAGCCATCGGTTTGGAATGACGAACAAACCATGACTGTATTTTCAGGAATGAAAGCAACTGACGCCCATATTTCAAAGGAAGTCATTCGTTTTCTTCAAACAAATACAGACACTGCGACAATCGCCATAGAGAGTAAAAATGGAGATATGTTTTCAAATTATCAAGCAATAAGTAACGCATTGAGTGATCAACAGAAAGATAAGCAACAAAGCAATCAAGAGTCCTGGATCTACTTTGCATGCATGGCTGTATTGATCGTTTTCGTTGCTGCAATGATCGTTTTCGTTGCTGCAATGATTGTTTATTTTGCACGTAAAAAACGGAAAAAAACAGCTTCATAAACGGTCAAAAGACCATGAAAAATCTCTTACTTTGATGTCAAACGGGTATGATCTTTTTTATAAAAGATCAATCTGTGATTTGAACATAGGCACAGGGGGCAATCTATTGCCTCTGTGTCTTTTTTGGTGACTTTCAAATGTTTTAGTTGATCAATAAAAGGTCATGGTTCTCGTGCCGCAATTCATCCCTAAAAAAAAGTGGCACACCATGCTGCATAATCAGTCTGCCTTTTTATTAAGGCTACGCTTCCGTACCATTTTAAAAAATAGGGTGTGCAAGTTGAAACGTTTGATCAAAAGAATGCGGTGGTATGGAGTAAGAAAAAAGGAGTTTTCTCACATGCCACAAAGAACCGCAGGAAATGAAGTGACAGCATTACTGGAAGATTGGGGCGTGAAACATATTTATGGGATGCCCGGCGATAGTATAAATGAATTGATCGAAGAACTAAGGCATGAATCAAGCCGCATTCAATTCATACAAACGAGACATGAAGAAGTCGCAGCACTTTCTGCAGCTGCAGATGCTAAATTAACCGGTAAACTCGGTGTATGCTTATCCATAGCTGGACCAGGTGCTGTCCACCTATTAAATGGACTATATGATGCAAAAGCAGATGGAGCACCAGTTTTAGCGATTGCTGGTCAGGTCGCATCTAATGAAGTAGGTAGAGACACATTTCAAGAAATCAAATTAGAGCGGATGTTTGACGATGTAGCGGTGTTTAATCAACAAGTTCAAACAGCAGAATCTCTTCCAGATATGTTGAATCAGGCCATCAAAGCAGCTTATACCCATAAAGGCGTCGCCGTTCTCACCGTATCGGATGATTTATTTTCTCAAAAAATCAAACGTAAACCTGCATATACCTCTCCACTTTATGTAGAGGGAGAAGTACAGCCTAAGAAAGATCAATTGTTGAAGGCTGCTCAGCTAATTAATCATGCCAAGAAGCCAGTGATTTTAGCTGGAAAAGGATTAAAACATGCGAAAGAGGAGCTTCTTACCTTTGCTGAAAAAGCTGCAGCACCTATCGTCATTACGCTCCCAGCGAAAGGAGTTGTTCCTGATAGACATCGACTCTTTTTAGGAAACCTAGGTCAAATCGGAACGAAACCAGCATATGAAGCGATGGAAGAATGCGACCTTTTAATCATGCTCGGAACCTCCTTTCCTTATAGAGACTATTTACCGGAGGACACACCTGCCATTCAATTGGATATAAAACCAGATCAAATCGGTAAAAGATATCCTGTAGAAGTCGGAATCGTGAGTGACAGCAAAGTTGGTTTAAAAGAATTGACCTCCTACATTGAATACAAAGAGCAACGGGGCTTTCTTGAAGCTTGTACAGACCATATGATGAAATGGCGAGAAGAAATGGAAAAGGAAAAATCTATTGCAACGTCTCCACTTAAGCCGCAGCAAGTCATTGCTCGATTAGAAGAAGCGGTCGAAGATGATGCCATTCTCTCAGTTGATGTCGGGAATGTGACCGTATGGATGGCACGACATTTCAATATGAAAAAACAAGACTTCATTATTTCTAGCTGGCTTGCAACAATGGGCTGTGGTTTACCTGGGGCCATCTCGGCTAAGTTAAATGAACCCGATCGTCAAGCCATTGCTGTCTGTGGTGATGGAGGCTTTACAATGGTCATGCAAGACTTCGTCACTGCTGTCAAATACCAACTTCCAATTGTTGTCGTGATCTTAAATAACAACAATCTCGGAATGATCGAATATGAACAGCAGGTCAAAGGAAACATCAATTATGGAACAGAGCTAGAAGATATTGACTTTGCGAAGTTCGCAGAAGCATGCGGCGGTTTAGGCATTTCTGTCTCCTCACACGAAGAGCTAGCACCAGCTTTTGATCAAGCACTTCATGCGAAGAAACCCGTTATTATTGATGTAGCGGTAACCAATGAACCACCATTGCCTGGGAAAATCACGTATACACAAGCAGCAGGCTTCAGTAAGTACTTACTGAAAAAGTTCTTTGAAAAAGGTGAGATGGATCTCCCTCCACTCAAGAAAAGCTTGAAACGCTTTTTCTAAAAACAATGACATGAGTCAGTCTTCTGAAAAGAAGACTGGCTTTTTTGTGGTTATCATCAAAAACAATTCTTTTATCACTTGTTTTACTTTCGTTTGAAATGTTTGGAAAATGAATTTATACCTTAAAGACTATTTTTCTGAAGTGTCATAAAAGGTAAAATAGACCTTATGAGTATAATGGAGGGAGTGACTTTTTCTGGGTAAGATACTTGATGCAAAAGCACTAACAAGTGCCATGGATACTAGGAATAAACACTATGAAGAGCTCCGCGAACAAATGGTAGATTTGAAAAAGGCCTTAAAAGGTGTGGCCAAACTCGGTGATGATTTCAAAGGAAAAGGTGCCGATAATATTAAAAGCTTCTATGATGAACTGGCTGGCAATGTGGACACGTTTATTGGTTTCATTGATAAACAAAAAGCTTTTCATCAAGGTGTTTCTGGAACACTGGATGATCTGAATTTTGGCGGTGATACCTTTGTTGAGGAACAATTTTTAGACGACAATGTACACATGGGAAT
>NZ_JBFEFT010000015.1:0-85775 GCF_047229225.1 Bacillus sp. 179-C3.3 HS
TTTTATTTCGGATCACAACGATCCGTTTTCAAACTTGAAGGTGTTTTTTATTTGTCTCATCTTATGGGGTCAGTCCCAAGATGCTGCAAGCTTTTTTAATTCACTTTTGATTCATTTTCCATTTCCCACAGCTTTTCAAAAAACGGCTGACCTTTAATCATTTTTTCACAGAAAGCCAAATGGTGTTCGGACCATCCGTCAATCGTTTCATTGTAAAGCATATTCCAAATTTCCTCGAACGACATTCGTTTGATGTCATTGTACATGTGCGGATTCCATTCCGTATACCAATAAGCAATTTCAGCCCTGTTTTGCAGTCCTTTTAATTGATCAAGCGCCATAAACATGAGCTGTTTCAATTGTCTTTCTTTTCTTGTGAGTCCACTGATGTACTGTGGTTGTAATGATAAAATATGATACTCTTTTGAAGATTCACCTGTGTCAGTTGAAAATTCGTATTCCTCTGCCTTCACATCTTTCACCATTTCATACACCAATTGCTCTTGCCTTGGGATCAGCCGGCTCTTCCTCACAGGAATGGAATATCCGATCGTATCGACAGCAATGATTCTGATGCCATCTGTCACCACAAAGCAATACTCTAATTTTCGACGTTCATGATTTTTTCGAATATATGATTTCTCAAAAACAGATTCTAGCAGCGTTTTCGGCAGCTCTGATAGATCATTTTCTATGTAATCAAATAAAGGACTTTGCACCTTCATTAACGGCACTTGATCTAACAATTCAACGCTGTCCTCCTTGCGCCACTCATGAAAATGACACACATTGTAGCCATTCTCTTCCCCTTCAAACCAATTCACCCATACGTCATGAAGAAATAACATAACCAATCCCTCACTTTTTAAAAACTGTTGTCCACAGTATGGGCAAGGGATAGATAAATTATTCCAACTTTATCAAAACTTCAAACGAGGTGAATCAGTGTAGGCTCTTTCTCATTTCATCGATCGCACACTCTTCTGTTCAAAAAGCCTTACTTAAGCTTTTTAGGATCAAGTGCATCTCTCAGTCCGTCTCCTAAGAAGTTAAAGCAAAGAACTGTGAACAAGATGAATAAGCCTGGGAAAAGCGGATACCACCACGCCTGCACCATAATCGAGAAATTTTGTGCATCTTGTAGCATGTTCCCCCAGCTCGCCGTTGGCGGCTGAATACCAAATCCTAAGTAACTAAGCGTTGATTCTGCCAAAATAACGGAACCGACCTTTAATGTAGCCGATACGATAATCGGACCAATACAGTTCGGTAAAATGTGAGAGAAGATAATGACATGATTCTTCGTTCCAATGGTTCTTGCTGCCAGAACGAATTCTCTTGTTCGTAAAGATAAAAATTCACTCCGAACGAGTCGAGCGGTTGTTGTCCATCCAGTTAGGGCAAAAATTAAAATCAACTTATCAACGCCCGGCTTAAAAATGGTGACGAGTGTAATTAATAAGAAAATGTCTGGGATCGACAGCACCACATCGACAATCCTCATTAAAAGAGAATCAACAAATCCTTTAAAGTAGCCAGCAATTGCGCCAATGACCGTCCCGATGGTAATCGCACCGACAACGGAAACAAATCCAACTAATAATGATATCCTCGCGCCATAAAGCACCCTTGAAAAAATATCTCGCCCAAATTTGTCAGTCCCCATCAAGTGCTCTGCGCTTGGTGGCTGTAGCCGTTTTAACAAATCTTGCTGTTCTGGTGCGTAAGGAGCAATCACAGGAGCGAAAATAGCAGAAAAAAGAATGATGAGCAAAATCATAGAGCCGACAACTGCTAGTTTATTTTTTATAAATTTCTCACAAAAAAGACGTAGCATTGTCTCAGGCTTTGGCGGAAGGCCTTCTTTTAATTTGAGATCAACAGGTGGAGTTCCCATATTAGGTTGTGCCAATTGGTTTCAGCTCCCTTCTAATACTCAATACGCGGATCAACGACTGCATATAAAATATCCGCAATTAAGTTTCCAACAACCACAAGTACTGCTGAAATCACCGTCATCGCCATAATCACGGGATAATCTCTAGAAAAGGCAGAATCGATAAACAGCTTTCCAAGTCCAGGCCACGTAAAGATTTGTTCCACGACGACCGCACCGCCAATAAAGGATGGAACCATCAGACCAAAAATGGTGATCACGGGCATCAAACCATTTCGCAAGCCATGTTTGAAAATGACTTTGTTTTCTCGAAAGCCTTTCGCTCGTGCTGTACGAATGTAATCTTGCTTCATGACATCAAGCATACTGGACCTTGTATAACGCGTAAGTCCTGCCATATCAGCCGTTGCTAAAACAAAAGCTGGTAAAATCAAGTGATGAAGCCGATCAAACAAATTAAAATCTGCATTCAAGGTCGACACCCCGCCGGTTGGAAACCAGCCGAGATTCACAGATAAGATCATGATTAAAATCAGACCAAACCAAAAGTTTGGAATAGCCAGTCCGATAAATGAAGTAACCGTAATGCCATAGTCAAGCTTTGTATATGGACGTTTTGCTGAAATGACACCAAATGGGATGGCGATAATCAAGGCAACGAATGTAGAAAAGATCATGAGGATGAGGGTATTTGGTAGCCGCGCAAAAATCAAATCAGCCACTGGTGTTCCTTTTTTGACAATCGACGTACCAAAATCACCTTGGAGCATGTTGCCGAGCCACTTCAAATATTGCACGTATTCCGGGTCGTTCAATCCGTATTTTTCTATAAAAGCTTCTCGATCAGCAGCGCTAATGGTCGGATCCATCATCAGTGACATTGGATCTCCAGGTGCTGCTTTCATAATGGCAAAGGACAAAATGGTAATCCCAAACAAGATCGGAATGGATAGCAATGTCCTTCTAATGATATATGTAACCATATGCACAACTCCTTTTTCATCGGATCGCCATACACTAGTGAAGAAAGGGGAGATCGTTCTCCCCTTCAATCAACCTACTGTTCAATCCACCATTTTTCGATTTTGTAATATTCATCTTTCGGGTGGTAAGAATAGCCTTGAAGATTCGTAGGCATCGCACGATGAGAGTTGGCATAATAAAGGAACGTATACGGCTGATCCTCAGCGATCAGCTCATAAATTTTTTCATATTTTTTTGAATAATCTTTGCGATCGCTTAATGTTTTTGCTTCCACTAATAATTGATCAACTTCTTTATTTTTATACCAAATGTTATTCAAGCCTTTTTCAGACTGGCTTGAGTGGAAGATGCTGTATTGGTCTGGGAATGTCGCTAGGCTCCAGCCAAGGATGAGTGCTTCATAATCCCATTTTGGTGGTGTTGTTTGCTCAATTAATGCACTGAATTCTACAATTTGCGGTTTTGCTTCGATCCCAATTTCTTTTAGCTGTTGCTGGACAACGACAGCGATCTCTTCACGAACTTTATTCCCCTGGTTCGTCTTCATTGTAAAGGAGAATTTTTTGCCATCCTTATCAAGATAGCCATCGCCATCTGTATCCTCCCAGCCCTCTTCTTTGAGCATCTTCTTTGCTTTTTCTTTATCAAATTCAAATACTGGGACATTTTCATTCTTTGGATAGTTCCATGACAATGGGCTTTCTGGAATGTTGGCCACTTTGCCATCTCCATTTAATACGGTGTCAACAATCGTCTGACGGTCAATCGCATGCGTCAACGCTTGGCGGACTTTTTTGCTTTTGAATAGCTCATTTTTCTGATTCCAGCCAATATAGGAGTAATTCAACCCTAGATCAGATTCGATTTTGATGTTATTGATTTTTTCAGCTGTTTGCAGTTCCGTTCCTGGCACCGCAAAGAAATCAATATCTCCAGCCGAAAGCTGTGCAATGGCTGCATTTTGATCAGGTATGGTTTTAATTGTGACGGTATCAATGTATGGACGCCCATCCCAATAATCATCAAACGCCTCTAGTTTGACATAGTCTCCTTCTTTCCATTCTGCAAATTTAAATGGACCTGAACCAATTGGTTTCTTTCGGTTAAATTCGTTTTCACCGAGATCCTTCACAGGCACATCACCTAAAATATGCTTCGGCAAAATTCCATAGCTTCCTAATGTCACATTATAAAAATATGGATCTTTTTTATTGAGCTTGAATTCGATCGAGTAATCCCCTGTCTTTTTCACAGACTCTAATACTTCAAAGCCTGATCCACGCTCTCCATTGTAATCCTTATTGATTGGAATGCTGTATGTAAACACAACATCATCAGCGGTCAGTTCTTTGCCATCATGAAACTTCACACCTTTTCGAATGGTCACATCAAACTGTTTACCGTCATCAGATTCTTTGATATCCTCTGCCAGTGATAGCTGCGGGTTCAGTTTTCCATCTGTTTCAAGTAAGAAACTATAGATTCTGCTCTCGATGTCAGAACTTGCGACATCAGTTGAATATAATGAGTTAAATAATGTAGGTTCAGCAATGGACCCGATGACAAGATCTCCACCTTGTACAGGTTTACCTGTTGATTTTTTCTCACTGTCTCCTGATGTTTTATTTCCACCAGAGCAAGCCGCAAGTATGAGTGTAAAGATCATCAAAACACTGATCATCAATGCTTTTTTGTTTCTAAATTTCATCTTCATTTCCCCCTATCCTATAGTCAAATGAATCATAGTAGATGCCGTTTCATCCCCCCTCTCAAAGATGCGATACGCATGTTGATTAATCGTAGAGGTGGCAGGCAACAAAGTGATTCGTTTTTAGTTCTTGAAATTCAGGCACTTTCTCTTTACAGATGCTTTTTGCCTGCGGACACCTTGTGTGGAACACACACCCTTTTGGTGGATTCGCAGGACTTGGCAAATCGCCTTGAAGCATAATCCGCTCTCTTTTCACTTGCCCTTTTTTGCGTGTAATCGGGACTGAAGAAAGTAGTGCTTTCGTATATGGATGAAGCGGGTCATCGTACAGACTATGTTTATCCGCCAGCTCCATCATTTTGCCTAAATACATGACGCCCACTCGATCACTAATATGACGAACGACGCTCAGATCGTGAGAGATAAAGAGGTACGTCAAGTTAAATTCTTCTTGAAGCTCTTCCATGAGATTAATCACCTGGGCTTGAATCGAAACATCAAGTGCCGAAACAGGCTCATCTGCAATGATCATCTCCGGATTCATCGCCAGTGCACGAGCGATGCCAATTCGCTGCCTTTGACCACCAGAAAATTCATGTGGATATCGATTCGCAAAGCTTGGGTGAAGCCCCACCTTTGACAGCAGTTCTTCTACTTTTTCATTTCTCTCTTTTAAGGAATATAGGTGATGCGTTTTGTAGGGTTCTTTGATGATGCTTCGAAGTGTTTTTCTAGGGTTGAGTGACGCAAAGGGATCTTGAAAGACCATTTGGATGTTTTTTCTTGTAGTTTGTCTCAATTTTGACTCAGATAGGTGTGAAATGTCTTGTCCTTTAAACCATATTTGACCATCAGTTGGTTCATATAACCGGATCATCGTCCGTCCTAATGTGGATTTACCACATCCTGATTCACCAACAATACCTAACGTTTCACCTCTATATATTTTCAGATCGATGCCGTCAACAGCTTTGACAGCGCCTACCTTCTGCTGTAGAATGCCTGCCTTGATTGGAAAGTGCTTCTGAATATTTTTTAGTTCTAGCATGATTTCTTGATCAAGCATATCTGTCTGTCGTGCTTGATTTTCAGCAACTGTCATGTTTGGCTTGCCTCCTCCTCATATAAGAAACACCGCACGCTTCTGCCGTTGTCAAATGTCTTCAGTTTAGGCAATTCTCCAAGACAACGCTCCATGGCTTTTGGACATCTAGGTGCAAATCGGCAGCCAGCAGGCAGCTGATCTGGCGCAGGGACATTTCCTTTGATCGCCGTTAATGGCTGAATGTCTCCATCAATGACCGGAATCGATTCAAGCAGTCCTTCTGTATATGGATGAAGCGGCTGATCAAACAGCTCTTCGACTGTCCCATTTTCAACAACCTGTCCGCAGTACATCACAATGACGCGATCCGCCACTTCAGACACAACACCTAGATCGTGTGTGATGAGGAGAATCGATGTACCAAATTTTGTACATAAGTCTTTCATTAAGGCGAGTACCTGCGCTTGAATGGTCACATCTAGGGCAGTCGTCGGCTCATCGGCAATAAGAAGCTTTGGATCACAGCTGAGCGCAATCGCAATCATGACCCGTTGACGCATTCCTCCTGATAATCGATGCGGATACTCTTTCATGATTTGTTCAGGGCGAGAAAAACCAACAAGCTTTAGGAGTTCAATGGCTTTTTGATTGGCTTCTTTTTTTGAAAGTTTTTTGTGATAGATGAGGATTTCTCTTATTTGTTCCCCAATGGTGATAACGGGATTGAGTGAGGTCATAGGCTCCTGAAAAATCATAGATACGTCATTACCGCGAATGTTGCACAATTCTTTTTCTCCATATGTAACTAGGTCTTTTCCTTCTAGTTTAATAGAACCGTCCATAATTTTTCCGCCAGACCCTTTGATCAGTCCCATGATGGATAATGACGTGATACTTTTGCCAGATCCAGACTCACCGACAAGAGCTACAGTTTCGCCTTTATCTATCCTAAAATCAACACCATCCACGGCGGGAATCGGTTCTTTTTTTCGAAAAAAATATGTTTTTAAGTTTTGCACTTCAAGTAGCGCGCTCATTCATTCGCTCCTTTCCCCCCATAGATAAAAAGAACTGGATTGAAGGTTCAGTCTTTTTAGAATAAAAAGAATTATCAAAATTTATATTTGTATATTATTACAACACCATGACGAAATCAAGAAGTATTTAGTAAATTTGTAATATGTCACTTTTTATGTGAATTATTCACTTTTTGATTCTATCACTTTCAGAAAGGTTTCTGAGGGTTCTGCAATCATAGACTTTTCACTCACTCGATGTTCGTTAAAATACTTTTTCACGATATGAAACCCAGTCGCATAGCCAAGCATTTTGGGGTAGTTTCCTTTTCCATAAAGAAGATTCTGTATCAGCCTTTCGTCGTCTCGAACTTTCTGTTGAAGATGACCAGATACCCATTTTTTGCACATTCGTTCAAGTTGTGCTTCAGTATATAACGTGGTCCATTTCGCCGTATAGCGTTCTCCATACCTATGATATACAGCATATTCAGCCAACCCTTCCATCATGATTGTATCAAGGAATGTAAAGTCTTTTTCTTCTTTCGTCAGAAAATGTAACCTGCATACATGGTGATATTCATGTGTCACCAATGTCCCGATGCGCTCCTTTGGGGTTTTCGGAGAAAGGAACAGAAAAATTTTATCGTCAAATGCCATACCCGATTGATAATAAAACTGCTCTCTTATTTCTTTACTCCCTTCATTGACAGGTAAAATAAAAAGCGGAACATCTGGACCTCCCCACTCTTTTTTCAACAGGTTGAATTCTTTCATTACGAGTTGAAAGTATCCATCTTCTTTGAGTTGATCGATTATTTTTTGACAGGCACTCCACGTTTTCACCATTCCATGATGTTGCAAATGCGTTAGAATCGAGGACCATTCTTTGTCTTTTGCTCCTTTAAAATATGGGACAAAACGTGTCGCAAGTGCCTGAAAAGATGATGATTGCTGGATGAGAAATTGTGTATTGATAAGACCCATACCGTACACCTCCATTTCTATCCTATGCAAAAAGGCGGCGATCGGTTATATCGATCGCCGCCTTCTCATATGAGATTACGCTTCATATTTTTTAAAGATAATTGTCGCATTATGCCCACCAAAACCAAGTGAATTACTTAAAGCAACGTTTACTTCTTTGGAACGTGCTTCATTTGGAACGTAATCAAGATCACACTCTTCATCAGGTGTATCTAGATTAATAGTTGGCGGAATGACACTGTCTTTAATCGCCAGTACAGAGAAGATGGCTTCTACTCCACCTGCTGCGCCAAGTAAGTGACCTGTCATTGATTTTGTCGAACTGATCGCAAGCTGATTGGCATGCGCGCCAAACACTTCTTTAATCGCCATTGTTTCAAATTTATCATTGTATGGTGTGCTTGTTCCGTGGGCATTGATGTAATCAATGTCTTCTGCTGTCAACCCTGCATCACGCATGGCTTCTTTCATTGCACGAACGCCGCCTTCTCCATTTGGAGCAGGTGCTGTAATATGATAGGCATCTCCAGTTGAACCATAGCCAACAATTTCAGCGTAAATCGTTGCACCACGTTTTAGTGCATGCTCTAATTCTTCAAGTACAATAATACCTGCACCCTCACCCATGACGAATCCATCACGGTTTTTATCAAATGGACGGCTTGCTGTATCTGGATCTGGATTTGTCGATAGTGCTTTATTCGCACAGAAACCAGCAAACGACATTTTTGTTAAAGGGGCTTCTGTACCACCAGTGATCATCGCATCAGCGTCACCACGCTGAATGACTTTAAATGCATCACCGATTGAGTTTGTACCTGTTGCACAGGCTGTCACAGTACAAGAGTTCACCCCTTTTGCTCCAAGTGCGATTGAAATTTGGCCTGTCGCCATATCTGGAATCATCATTGGAACAAAGAATGGGCTGACGCGTCTTGCCCCTTTGTTTGAATACACTTCAAATTGCTCTTCAAAAGTTTCAAGTCCGCCAATACCAGAACCAACCCACACACCAACACGTGGTGCGATGTCATCTGTGATTTCAAGACGTGAATCTTCTAACGCTTTCTGTGCAGCAACAACTGCGTATTGAGTGAAGCGAGCCATTTTTCTTGCTTCTTTTTTATCCATGTAATCTTCTATGTTAAAATCTTTTAATTCTGCCGCTACTTTTGCTGTATATTGATCTGAATCGACACGTGTAATCGGTCCAACACCTGATACACCTGCTACAGCATTCTTCCATGTTGTTTCTACATCGTTGCCTAGAGGTGTCAAAGCACCTAATCCTGTCACTACTACTCGTCTTTTATCCATTAATCTGTGCACCTCACTCTTTTATCGGCCCCATCGCATAGCGATTGCGCCCCACGTTAATCCACCACCAAAACCAACCATTACAATGACATCACCGTCTTGAATTTTACCGGCTTCAATCTCTTCACATAGTGAAATTGGAATGGATGCTGCTGATGTGTTTCCATATTTATGGACCGTCTTCGACATTTTTTCGACTGGCAGCTCTAATCGTTCGCGTGCTGCTTCCATAATGCGAATATTTGCTTGATGCGGGATCAAGAAGTCAACGTCTTCTTTTGATAGTCCAGCTTTTTCAATGACATTTACGCTTGACTCGCCCATTTGTCTTACAGCAAATTTAAATACTTCTCGTCCATTCATGATTGTATGATCTTTTTCATCTAAGTACAAGTGCTTACCGCCTCTTCCGTCGGCTCCAAGCTCAAATGATAGAATTCCTTTATCATCACTCACTGGCCCTAAAACGGCAGCACCTGCTCCATCTCCAAACAGAACAGCTGTATTGCGGTCATCCCAGTCGGTTATACGAGAAAGTTTTTCAACGCCAACGACGAGCACGTGCTTGAACGTACCTGATTCGATAAATTGTTTTCCAGTCACAAGCCCATACATAAAGCCAGCACAAGCAGCGCTAATATCCATCGCACACGCTTTATGTGCACCGAGCTGCTCTTGAATCATACAAGCAACTGTCGGAAATGCTTGATCTGGCGTAACGGTTGCCACAAGAATCATATCAATATCTTCTGCAGCTACATCTGCGTCAGCTAATGCTTTTTTTGCAGCAGCAAGCGCCATATGTGATGTATTGACATCATCAGAAGCAATTCTTCTTTCTTCTATACCTGTTCTAGTACGAATCCATTCGTCAGAAGTTTCAACCATTTTTTCTAAATCAAGATTTGTTAACACTTTTTCAGGTATATAGCGGCCAAGGCCAATAATTCCAGCATTCATTGAATAAGACTCCTTTTACTCATACGAGCATGTTTTATTGTGATCTTATATTAGTATCTGGTACTAATTTTACCTTATTTTTTTCTCTATGGCAATATAAACGTCTAACCTTTCTTCTCACTTTTTTCATAGATTAATGATATACCAATAGTAGAGAGGAGCATGTGAGATGGCACAAAAGGATTTTTTCTCAACGATGATGTTTGGACGGCCAGAGAAGGAAACAGAAGTAGAGGCAAAGACGGAACCGGCAGACACCACTTCAAACGATGATGATGATTCAATCGACTATATGCACGTCATGAATCAACTTGGAAACATTATGAATTCCATTGATGAGCTAAAGCCTGTCTTTAAAGATGTTGGACCAATGATCAGCGCAATCAAGAAAAAATTATCATAAAAAAAGCCACTATTTTGTGGCTTTTTCTGCTTCAGCATCTTCTTTTCCAAGTTCATATGCCTCTTGCATGACAGATGTAAACAATGATAGAAGTGGTTGGAGCGCTTCTGGATCCAATTGAATACCTGCTTTATTTAATTCTTCTTTTGCTTGCGGGAAGTACTTCATCGCAATTTGTAAGAATTCCATTGATTTTTCGTGTTGCATCTTTGATTTCCTCACTTTTCATTTGGCAATTTGCCTGTTTTTTTGTAATGCTGAATATCGTTTTCAATATCCTTCAAAAAGGACTGATCAATGGTTCGACTGAATTTCCCCATTTCGACCACGCCTTCTTTAAAATCAAAGGAGTACTCTCGTTGTTCGTCTAGCGTACCTTCATTAAATTTTTTGGCAATGATACTGTACGCTTTATCCACGTGCTGGACTGTACTTGTTAAGACTGTATGGCTGCCAATATTTGATTGATCGGTGACATACCCAATGGCAGATAATTGATCTGCTTTAATTTGTTCGATTACAGGGATATTATAACCATCACCTGCTGGATAAACAACATCTGCACCTTGTTTTTTCAGCTTATGATAAAGCTCAACTGCTTTGTCAGCATCATCCCAATTCTCAACAAACTCTGCTAGCACTTGCACATTGGCGTCTTGATATTTAGCGCCTTTGATAAAGCCATCTACTTCACTTTGCCAATTGTATGTCGCTAGTATCCCAATCTTTTTTGTTTTTGACATATGCGCTGAGGTCATTCCTCCGAAAAAGCCCATCGCTTCTCCTTTAAACGTCACATTTGTGACATTGTCCGCTTGAGGTTTGCCTCCATTGACCGTAATAAATTGTGTCATCGGATAATCTTCACTGATCAAGTTAAAGATGTCGCTGTATTCATTGCCATGGCCAATGATGAGATTGACCCCTTTTTGATGAAATTCCTCAATGGCATCAACGATTTTCTCTTGATCAACCATTCCTTCCTTATAATAAACATCTACACCAAATGTTGATTGGATATTTAATAAGCCTTTATAACCTTTCGTTCCCCAAACTTGATCATTAATTGTATCGGGGACGAGTAAACCCACCTTCTCGATATGTCCTTTTAAAGGCGCCTGTGAGCAGGCAGTGATTAGGAGAAGGAACGAAAAGATCATGACAAGCCGTAGGCACTTCATGCCATGTTCAACTCCCTTTGCAACATACAGGTATGTTACTGCATGTTAAAGATAGGTTTATTTTATACTGAAAAAACATAAGATGGAAGATCATTCTTGATTTTTGTCGAAAAATGAAGAATAATGTCTATTCCATTCTGCGATCTTTTTTTCTGCACGTTGTGTATCTATTTGTCTCTCTACCTGCAAATAATGGAGCATTCCCTGTCTTTGACTCGTATGTACTGCCCATGTTAATAGGGCTTCTGCAACATCATCTACATAAAAAGAGTGATCGTCATGATGCATTCTCTCTTCGTCTAGTGTCCATGGACCGTACATATGCGGAAGAACGATCGCCGGTATATTTTCATCTCGCAACTCTTCTTCAGGCGCTTTGAAAAGCAACTGAAACTTGCCTTGCTTCGCTTTCATGTCTTCCCCTCTATGATTAGGTTCTTCTGATTGAATAAAGATGAGATCATACATTTCTTTTCCTTCTTGCATGTCAATGACACGAATGAGGTCATTTCTACCGAGCCACATCATCCGCTCTTCTAATAATCTCTTGTTTTGCTCTGTATGCGCGTGAGGAAAAGTGATATCTACTTGAATTCCCTCTTTTATCATATATTCACAAAGTGACAGTCCGAAAAATTCATCCGCACCTACGATCAGTCCTGTTTCCATGTTCATGTCCCCTTTTTGACCAGATCAAATAAAAAGAAGAGCCCTTTCTATGAAGGGCTGTTAACATCCTATTCATTACAATTCTCTTTCATGCGATTTATAAAATTTATGAATGGACTGAAAGATTCTTCTTGGGTGGTCAAACATATGCAAGGTTAAATCAATCTGACAATGATCTGGGTTTTGCATATGCTGATCGATAAACGGCTTTGCATGGCGTTCATAGGCGTACGGTGCCCCACTTAGCCTTTGCCAAATATGGATCGGCACATCTGCTGAGTGAATGGGACAAGCAGGTAGTGGGGCTGCTTCTGCTTCTTCTTCCGACCAACCGTAGCTCTGTGCTAACTCCTTGATCAGCTGTTTATAAAAGAATTTGTGTTCTTTCTCTATTTCTCTTTGTGCATCAAGATGCAAGCATGGATTTAGCATCGAAATGGACCTTAATACTTCCGGCATCTCTTCAGCAAGACTCATGGCAACAAGTGCCCCCATCCCCTCTGCTAGCACATGAATTTCTCGGTTTAATATTTCTTGTTTTAATGTGTGATGAATGAGCTGTTTTGCACTAAAAACAGCATCTTCACATCCCCAATGATTTCCATGAAGATGACTATTAAACAATGTATATCCTTCATCCTTTAAAGCAGTTAAAAGCTGGTTTCTCCCATAATGTTGAAGCCAGAATGATGTATTTTCCTGCACAAAGTGATTTCGGTCACCGAGGATCAGAATGCCAAAGCCATTAGGTTTTTGAGGAAGGTGAATAACGTTCCACTGGGAGCCAAGCTGATAAAAACGTTCGCTTACACCCATATGGCCAGCCTCCTTTCAGTGATTCTGCTTTCTATGATATGAACAACAACTCTTGTAGGAGTAAGGAAATCCCCTAAGAATACAAAGAAATCTTTTTATTTTTATAGCAGAAGGTTGAAAAATGGTCACAATCAAGGTGAAATCAGTCTTTTCCCTTGACTTGCATCTATGGTATGATAGTCAATAGATTGTGACAAAAAGGACGGTGGGATTATGCGATTTATTATCACCCTCATTTGGACTTTTCTGCTAACACACATGGCTGGTTACATCGTGGCATCGATGAATGGAGCTGCTTATGATTTTACGCTCACTTCCATTCTTGCAGTTGTGTTTACGGTTATTTTATTCATCTTGGCTGAAGTAAGTCCAATGAAAGAAACAGAAAGCTCAACAAAGCACTCTTAATACATAAGAACCCCCCTGTATGTTAGCAGGGGGGTTCTTGTTTGTTTTAAACCTCAACTGTTTCGGATTTCTTCTGGTGATCGGGTGTCAAATGGCTTTTTGCCAGTCCTGTAAACAGGAAGATCGCAATACCTGATAAGATCTCAAGTAATCCCCCTCCAGCAATGACAAGCCCTGCTCCAAATCTCTCTGCCAACACACCTGAAACGAGAGCTGCAAGCGGTAGAAAGACATTTGATGATGCATTGATGACAGCATAGACTTGCGGCTGATCATCTTGGTCGACGGATGTTTGGATAATCACCATTTCCGGGACATTAATCGCACTGACGGCTGCACCAAAAATGAAAGAAGCTAGAAGAACAACCGGCAACCAAGTACTCATCCCCGTGATAAAGAAAGCAGCACCTTCGACCATCCCAGCGACAATAAAGAACAGACCGAACCTCTTAATTTTCACTTTTGCAAGAGCAAAGCCCATCATAAATGCTCCAACTGCCGCAACGCCTCTTAAAATGGAATAGACCATTGAATCACTTTGTAAGGCTTCTGCTACGTATACAGCAGATAATGCCTGCCATGGAGCTGCTGCTACATTCATCAAAATGCAATAAATCGTGAGTGCAAATAACATATGATGATTTTTGACAACGAGAAACCCTCTTTTTAAGTTATAAAGATATGTATTCTTTGCCTGTTGAATATCAGCCGCTCGTTCATCCTCTGTTTTCTTCAATTTCACACCAATGATAAAGAAGCCCGAGATGACAAATAATGCTGTCGTAATCAGCAAAGTATCGGCAGGTCCGATAAATTTGACAAGTAGACCCGCTATCATCACTGCTGCAAGCGCAACAATTTCAAAAGAGGATTGTAGGATGGCATTTGCTTTTTGAATCAAATGCTTCGGTACAATCTGTGGTAAGATGGCGACAGAAGCTGGATTATAGGCTGCACCTGTTGCCGATTGAATCACCATTAATGAGATCAATAACCATAGAGGCAATATGTTAGAAAAGTGCAGTAGTGGAATAATGAGTACAATGATTGCGCGAACAACGTCTGAAGCGAACATCCATTTTGACAAATGGTGCTTTTTCATAAGAGGTCCTAGAATTGGGGCTAATAATGATGAAGGAAGAACAGTCACTGCTAGAAGAAGTCCTGTACCAAGGGCTCCATCTCCTCTTAAAATCAATAACCAAAGAACAGATGTAAAGGCAAAACTTTCCCCTGTATTTTTAATGAGTCTTGATATGAATAGTGAGGTGAAGCGTTTATTCCAAACACTTTCACTGAGATTCATCTTTTCCATCACACAAATCCTTTCAACGACAATTATTCATTACATATTTTACCTTATTTCTTCTTTTTTTCATACTATTTATTTGAAAATTTGAACTTAATTGTATTTTATTATAAAGAAAAAAGAGGCATGACACATGCCTCTAAAGACTTATTCCACGTACTCTTAGTCAATTGCTTACGGCTTTCTTTGATAAGTCCAAACCCGGTTATGGTTTGAGTTATCTGGAAAGACGTCGCCTGCTTTGAGCTTAATCTTTAACGGATCTTTCACCATACTTCCAGTTTCACCGATTTCAACATATATACCGTTATTCGGTGCTTTATTCCCTGATTTAAATTGATGCTGCTGACCCATTTTTCATCCTCCTTTCTCAATTGTTGTTATTATGTCCCGTCATTTGTCTCTCCAATCCAATATGTAAAAAGTCCCTGTACATACGTAGCAGGGACAAGTCTTACTTATTTCGTTTGTTGATACATGAGTTCTTTGATTAATGCCTTTTGGACATGTAAGCGATTTTCTGCCTGTTGAAACACTTTCGAATGCGTGCCGTCAATAATGTCAGCTGTTACTTCTTCTCCGCGATGTGCAGGCAAACAATGGAGGAAGATATAATCTTTTGCTGCATGGCGCACAAGTTCGTCATTTACTTGATATTCTTTAAATTCCGCTAGGCGCTTCTCTGTTTCTTCTTCCTGTCCCATGCTTGTGAATACGTCTGAATAAATGACATCCGCATCTTGTACAGCTGCAATAGGATCTGATGTGACAAGCACACTTGCACCTGATTGTTTTGCAAATTCACGCGCAGTGTCTGTCACTTCTTGAAGGGGTTCATAGCCTTTTGGAGAGGCGACAGCAATATCACACCCTAGCTGTGCACAACCGACCATTAACGAGTGAGCGACATTATTTCCGTCACCGATGTAAGCAACCTTGACCCCTTTTAAGTGTCCTTTTGTCTCTTTTATCGTGAGCAAATCAGCAAGCGCTTGACATGGATGAGAATAATCCGTTAGCCCATTGATAACTGGAATTGATGCATATGTTGCAAGCTCCTCTACCTTCTCATGCTCAAAGGTCCGAATCATAATGCCATCAACGTAACCAGATAGCACCTGTGCTGTATCACTTATCGATTCTCCTCGCCCAATTTGTAAATCATTTGAGCTTAAAAATAATGCATGCCCCCCTAATTGTGTCATGCCAGCTTCGAATGAGACACGGGTTCTCGTAGAGGATTTTTCAAAAATCATCGCCAAGGTTCTGCCTTTGAATAAATCCTGATATGGATGTTGTTTCATTTCCTCTGCTTTTTCAATGAGATATTCAATCTCTTGAATGGAGAAATCTTTTAATGACAAAAAGTCTTTTCCATATAAAGTTGGTTGCACGTCTAATTGACTCATGCCGTCACTTCCTTTTGATATAATTCATGGAGAGATACAGGTGACACATCTCCATTTTCCCCTTGGAGAAATGCGTTTGCTGTTTCATATTCAGTGAGTACATGAACTCCATGTGTGAGAGCTTTTACACGTTGTTCTTTTGCCTCATCATTTTCTTCTAAATGGATATGAAGCGATTTATGATCCTTTTCGAGCCAATTGTCAAAGCTTCCATTCCAGACATCGAAGCCTGCTTGTTTTGCTTTTTCGATGAGCTGATCACTGCCTTTAATAAAGACGCTTCCCTTCTTTTTCCAAATCGATGCAAACACTTTTTTCAACGCACTCTCGACGTTCTTTCCTACACACATGCCTTCACCTGTTGCTTTCATTTCAGGTGTCAGTTTTAAATCAATATCTTGAATGGCATGGGATGAGAAGACTGGGAATTTGACTGCTGTTCCTCCCTTATTCTTCGTTGTAGGGTTTAGTTCCCCAAGTGTCGCACCAGCCAATAGGTTTGTGGCCATCGGAATCATATCGACGCCCATTACTTTACTGACGACTGGAACCGTCCGGCTTGCCCGAGGGTTGACCTCTAATACAAGTACCTGGTTGTCTTTTATGACAAATTGAATATTCATAATCCCTTTAAAGGTTAATGCTTTTGCTATTTTGTCAGAAGCCGTATATACCTGCTGTTTAATGTCTTCACTGATGGAGACGCTCGGTAAAATGGCAAAGCTGTCACCTGAATGAACACCTGCTTTTTCAATGTGTTCCACGATTGTAGGGATAAACGTGTTTTCGCCATCAGATATCAGATCCACTTCTAGTTCTTTCCCTGTTACATATTCATCGATCAAGATAGGATAAGGTAAATGATCTGGCTGATCAAGTAAGGATGCCAATTGCGTTTCAGATTGAACGATGATCATTCCCATTCCACCGATGACATAGGATGGACGAATTAAAACTGGATAACCGATCGTTGCGGCATACGTGAGTGCCTCTTCTTTTGAGTGCGCCGTTTCCCCTTTTGCATGTGGAAGATCCAGTTGATCCAGCAGTTGATAGAACAAATCACGATCTTCTAACGCATCTAATGTATCAAAGGACGTCCCAAGTAATGGCACACCAGCTTTCTCTAAGCCTTCCGCTACGTTGATAGCGGTTTGACCACCAAATTGGACAATGACAAAATCAATTTGTTCTGCTTCTACAACGTTTAAGATATGTTCTAATGTAATCGGCTCAAAATATAAACGATCGGCAATTTCATAATCGGTACTGACCGTTTCTGGATTGTTATTCATCATGATGGTTTCAAATCCAAGTTTTTGTAACGTCAGAACCCCGTGAACCGCACTATAATCAAATTCAACCCCTTGCCCAATTCGGATTGGACCAGAGCCAATGATCAGTGCACGTTTTTTTGTTTTCTCTTGTTGTCCTCCATCGCTTTTTCCAAAATACGTGGAATAAAAGTAGTTCGTTCTTGCGTCAAATTCCGCAGCACATGTATCGACGATTTTAAACGAAGCTAAAATGCCATATTCTTTGCGAAGCTCTCTAATGTCCTCCTCATGCTGGCCGGTTAGAGAAGCGATCGTTTCATCAAGGAAACCCTTTTCTTTCACCTTTTTCAACAATGATGGAGAGAGGGGACCTTGAGACGCCTTTAGTTCCTGTTCAAGTGTGATCATATGCTGAAATACGTGTAAGAAAAACGGATCTATTTTTGTCACTTGGTGAATGGTGTCTACCGTTTCTTGTCGAGCAAGTAGTTCCATGACGGCAAAGAACCTGCGATCATCTGGTGTCTTGATGAGTTCAAATAATTGTTCAGTTGATTGTTCCTTCAGTTCTGGTAAATGGAACCCTTTTGTTTTGATTTCAAGTGAGGCGACTGCTTTTTGAATGGCCGACTCTAAATTCCGATCAATGGCCATGACTTCACCTGTCGCTTTCATTTTCGTTCCTAGCTTGCGATCGGCGTGTTTAAATTTATCAAACGGCCAGCGCGGGAATTTCACTACGACATAATCAAGTGCCGGCTCAAAACTTGCGTACGTTGTTCCAGTGAGCGGATTTTTCAGCTCATCTAATGTATAGCCGACTGCTAGCTTGGCAGCCATTTTCGCAATTGGATAACCGGTTGCTTTTGATGCAAGGGCAGAAGACCGGCTGACACGAGGGTTGACCTCAATGACAAAGTATTCTTTACTAAGCGGATCAAGTGCAAATTGAATGTTACACCCGCCCACAACATCTAGTGCTGAAATGATTTTTAGGCTGGCTGAGCGAAGCATTTGGTAGTCTTGATCTGTTAATGTTTGAGATGGAGCGACGACAATCGAGTCTCCTGTATGCACACCTACTGGATCAATATTTTCCATGTTGCATACAGTGATACATGTATTTTGACGATCTCTCATGACCTCATATTCAATTTCTTTAAAACCCGCTATGCTTTTTTCGACTAAGCATTGGTGGATCGGACTCGCAAGAAGGGCTCCTTCAATAAGGGGTTTAAATTCTTCTTCAGTTAAAGCGATTCCCCCACCTTTACCACCAAGTGTATACGCGGGTCTAATAATGACCGGGAAGCCAACTTCTTTCGCAAATTGAAGCGCATCCTTTGCGTTATCGACGATTTCACTATCCGGTACAGGTTCGTTTAATTGTTTCATGAGAGCACGGAATTTCTCTCGATCTTCACCGTTTTCAATTGTTTCAACTGACGTTCCGAGCAATTTGACATTGTGCTTTTTTAGCACACCGGCTTTTTCTAACTCGACAGCAAGATTTAAGGCTGTCTGTCCGCCAAGATTGGCTAAAAGACCATCTGGATTCTCTTTTTCAATGATACTTGTCACTGAATCAACTGAAAGCGGTTCAAAATAGATTTCATCAGCAAATGACTCGTCTGTCATAATGGTAGCTGGATTATTATTGACTAGAATGACCTTGTATCCCTCTTCTTTTAAGGCCATACATCCTTGTGTTCCTGAGTAATCAAATTCTGCTGCCTGACCAATGATGATTGGACCAGACCCGATGACTAGAATGGTTTGTATGCTTTGATCTTTAGGCATGTGCGACTTCTCTCCTTGCTTGTTTCACTTTCTCAATAAAATCATCGAATACCCATTCACTTTCGGCAGGCCCTGGGTGTGCTTCTGGATGAAATTGAACGGACATAATGAGCTTCTCTTTATGAATGAATCCTTCGACAGATCCATCATTCACGTGAAGAAATTTCACATCCACTTCTTTGTCATTCATGCTGTTTTCATTTACGACATAGCTGTGATTTTGACTTGTCATGAAAACCCGTTTTGTTTCGGTATCTTGGACCGGATGGTTCGCACCGCGATGACCAAAAGGAAGTTTATACGTATCTCCGCCCAGTGCAAGGGCAATTAATTGATGCCCTAAACAAATGCCAAGCGTTGGAAAGGTCATCATGATGTCATGAATCGTGTTCAAATATGGCTTCATTGTTTTTGGATCTCCAGGGCCATTTGACAACAGGATCGCATCTGGCTTGATCTCAAACACTTTTTCCATTTGTTTATATGGAATGACGGTGACTTTACAGCCGCGTGCTTCAAGTGAATCTGCGATTGATTTCTTAAAGCCAAAGTCAATCAGTGCCACATGTTCTTGACCACTGCCTTGTGTGTAGATCTCATCCTCTGTTACTTGCTCGACAACATTGTCTTGTTTCATTGCCGGTGGAAGTTCCTTTTCGTCTTTGGCTAAAATCCCGTTCATCGTGCCATTTGACCGGATATTTTGCACGATCGCCCGAGTATCTGTATGTGTGAGAAGTGGAATGTTCCACTTTTGTAAATAATCCTTTAAACTCACTGCAGCCAGATGGTGAGAAAAATGTTCAGCCGCCTCATAAACAACCACCGCTTTGACTTGTGGTTTCTTGCTCTCAAAATCCACATGATTAATCCCATAATTTCCGATGAGCGGGTATGTGAAAACGATGATTTGTCCTTTATAAGAAGGATCTGTCAGCACCTCTTGATAACCTGTCATACCTGTAAAAAAGACCACTTCACCAGATATGCCGGCATCTCCTGTCAGATCTCCTTCAAAAGAGGCTCCATCTTCTAAATTTAAATAACCTTTCATCACGTGTCACCCCAATTTGAATAATTAATGATTTAAATGAATTTTTATGCGTAATGGTGTAAAAAAATTTACACTGTGACGTTTTCTTTTGATAAAACGTGTAAAATCGTTTCAACAGCTTGATCCACTTCTGTTTTTGTTACATTGAGTGGAGGCAATAAACGAATGACGTTTGGTCCTGCTGGAAGGACCAATAAGCCATGTTGTCTAAGTGCTGTAATAGAATCAGCGACTGGTTGGTGGCATTCAATCCCTGCCATCAATCCTTTTCCACGCACATCCTTGACGATGCCTAGCTGTTTGAGCCCTTGTAGTCTGGATAATAGATAAGTCCCTTTTTCCTTGACGTCTGAAAGAAAGTCTTGTTTGAATATGACATCAAGCGTCGCATTCACGGCAGCCATTGCGAGCATATTCCCGCCAAAAGTTGTTCCATGTGAACCCGGTGAAAAGGCATCACCCAATGCTTTTTTGCCTATGACTGCACCAACTGGGAAACCATTTCCTAACCCTTTTGCAACTGAAATGATATCAGGATCAAGCCCAGCATGTTCATATGAAAAAGCCGCACCCGTACGTCCAATACCCGTTTGGATTTCATCAACGATGAGCAATGCTTGGTGTTTTTGACAAAACGCTTGAACCGCTTGAAGAAATTCTTCCGTCGCTGGATTTACACCGCCTTCACCTTGCACTACTTCCAGCATAACAGCCGCCACATTCTCTACCTCACAGCTTGAAAGGGCGTCTGGATCATTATAAGGAACATAATGAAATCCTTCTAACATGGGGCCAAAACCGGTTTTGATTTTCTCTTGACCAGTTGCAGCCATACCAGCATACGTGCGCCCATGAAAAGAGTGCAAAAAAGTGACGATATTCGTTTTGCCTGTTGCTTTACGAGCTAGTTTAATGGCTCCTTCATTCGCCTCTGCACCGCTATTACAGAAAAATACGAGATCTCCTGAACTATTGGCTACCAGCTTTTCTGCTGCTTTTTCTTGCAGTCCATTTTCAAATAAATTCGATACATGCCATACTCGATCAAGTTGTTCCTTAATTGCTTGATTGACCTTTGGATGGTTATGTCCTAAATTCGTGACCGCAATGCCTTGCACAAAGTCTAAATATTTCTTCCCATTTGTATCTACTGCCCATGAACCTGAAGCCTCTTTGATTTCAACATTCCACCGGCCATATGTTTGAAATAGATGACTCATCGGATTGCCTCCTTTTGTTTCACAATTCGCGTTCCTTTAAAGGTATCTCCTGTGAAAATACTCCCTTTGCCATTCACAATCATGACTTCATCTACATGACCAGTTAAAGCTGTGAGTGCCGATTGCACCTTTGGGATCATTCCCCCGGAAATAATTCCTTCATCAATCAATGAAAGAGCTTCTTGTTCGGTCACTTCATCTAATAACTCACCATTTTTTAAGATGCCTTCAACATCTGTCACAAACATGAGTTTTTCTGCCTTCACTGCTCCTGCAACCGCTGATGCGGCTAAGTCAGCATTGACATTTAAGGTTTGACATTCGTCTGTCATAGAAAGTGGTGCAATGACAGGAATGAACTGCTTCTCCATAAGTGCTTCCGCCACTTGTGGATTGACTTCTTTAATTTCTCCGACGTAACCGTATACGTCTTGATCTAAGAAATCTGCGATGAGCATCTGACCATCTTTACCAGATACGCCAACAGATTTAATATCATGCTTTGCTAATTCTGAAACGAAATATTTATTCACAGTTCCCGATAAGACCATTTCTGCGATCTCTAATACAGGCTTTGTTGTTTTTCGCTGTCCGTCCACAAACTCCGTCGGCACTTCTAGTTTTTGCAACATATTCGTGATTTCAGGACCACCACCATGTACGATTGCTAGTTTATACCCAGCCTTTTGAAGTGAACGAACATTTTGATAAAAGGTCTCTGATAGTTCTCGGATGACACTTCCCCCACACTTGAACACGATCGTTTTATCCATGTCTATCCCCTTCATTATGTGCGATAGCTCGCGTTTATTTTGACGTAATCATAGGTCAAGTCACAGCCCCATGCTGCCGCTTCACCTTCTCCTTCACTCATTTGAATCAAAATCGTGATTTCATCCTGTTCTAAATACGCTTTCGCTTCCTTTTCTGAGAAAGGCTGAGGTTCATTCTGTTTGAACAAACATTGACCGCCTAAATAGACTTCGACCTCTTCTGGTGTGACGGATGCCGCACTATGACCAATGGCACCAATGATTCGTCCCCAGTTTGCATCTGTTCCATATACGGCTGTTTTCACTAGACTTGAACCTACTATTTTTTTCGCAATGATGCCTGCTTCCAAGTTATTTTTAGCACCAACGACTTTCGCTTCAATTAATTTCGTTGCCCCTTCTCCATCTCTTGCAATCTCTTTTGCTAAATCCTCACAAGCTAGCTTTAATCCTTCTTTAAACACTGCCCATTCTGGATGCTCTTCATGTAGCACGTCATTTCCAGCCATCCCATTTGCCATCACAAGTACCATATCATTTGTCGATGTCTCTCCATCAACTGTAATTTGATTAAAGGTGACATCCGTAATATCACGTAGTGCGTTTTGCAACGATTCCTGTTCAACCTTCGCATCTGTTGTGACAAATCCAAGCATTGTGGCCATATTCGGATGAATCATGCCAGATCCCTTTGCTGCACCTGAAATGAGGATGTTTTTTCCGTCTATCGTAAGGGTGTACGTTGTATTTTTTATGACCGTATCTGTCGTTAAAATCGCTTCTTCAAAATGCCCTTTTTCTGCTTTTGCTGCTTTTAACTGTGTGATGCCTTTTTTTATTTTATCCATGTCTAGACATTCACCAATGACACCGGTAGAAGAAACAGCAATATCATCTTGTTCAACGCCTAACATCTCTGCACAAGCTGCTTGCATCTCGTATGCATCCTTTAGGCCCTGCTCACCGGTACAAGCATTGGCGATGGCACTATTGACGATAACACCTCTTAATTGCCCCGTCTTTTTTAAGCTTTTTTGTGTGACTTGTAAAGGTGCTGCTTGAAAATGACTTTGTGTGTATACTGCTGCGCTCACTGCTGGTACTTCACTGACGATCAACCCAAGGTCTTTTTTTGAATAGCGCAATCCAATATGAATTCCTTTCGCTTCAAAGCCTTTTGGTGATGAGACGTCCCCGTCTATTTTGACAATGCTCTTTTCATTTAATTCAATCATATTTTTGTCTCCCCTGTTCTTATGGATAAAGAGGTGTCATTGTAAGGCCCGCCTCTTCGTCTAAGCCTTTGATAATATTAAGATTTTGAACCGCTTGACCCGCAGCGCCTTTCATTAAATTATCGATCACCGACACGATGGTCAGTCTGCCTGTTCGCTCATCTAATTGAAAGCCAATGTCACAGTAGTTACTGCCGTATACTTCTTTTGTCTGCGGATACACCTTGTGATCTCTGACTCTAACAAAATAAGAATCTTCATAAAAAGCTTTCATCTGTTCCATCAATCCCTCTTCTGTCAGGTCTGACTTCAACTGTGTATACATCGTGGCCATGATCCCTCTTGTCATCGGCACAAGATGCGTTGAAAATGTGATGTTCGCCGTTTTTGGATTCCATTCTCTTAATATTTGTTCTATTTCAGGCGTATGTTGATGTTCATTTACCTTATAAATTTTAAAGTTGTCATTTAGCTCTGAATAATGCGTTCCAAGTGAAGCAGATCGACCTGCACCAGACACTCCTGTTTTCGCATCAATAATGATCATTGATTCATCTATTACATTCTGTTTCATCAATGGCGCTAATCCAAGAAGTACCGCTGTTGGAAAGCAACCAGGGTTGGCAATCACTTCTGCCTGTTGTATGTTTTCGCGATTGAGTTCAGATAGTCCGTACACGGCTTGTTGAACAGTTGCCTCTTCAGCTGCCTTCCGTTTATACCAAGCTTCGTAAACTGCTGTATGTTGAATGCGTAAGTCACCTGATAAATCAATGATAGGCACTCCTCGATTCATCAGCTTTGGCGTCAGCTCACTTGATACGCCTGCTGGTGTCGCTAAAAACACAGCATCTGTTTCATTTACAATGGCTTCCGGATCAATTGCCTTTAATGTTTGATCTGCAATGTTTGTCAGATGTGGATATGATTGGCTATACAGTTGCCCATCACCACTTGATGAATATAATATACATTCCTCTACATGTGGATGATGCTTTAAAATACGAACCAATTCCGCTCCACCGTATCCCGTAGCACCGATAATACCTATTTTCAACGTCAAACACCCTCTTGATCTTTGTGAAATTATTTAACATTATATCATGTATAAAAATTAATTCAATTGTATATTTAATATTTGTTTTCATTTTTTTGCATAAAAAAATCCGTCTATCTGTGTAAGATAGACGGATTTACTCTCATTTTTTTATCTGAAGGACCATGAGCGCACTGCATATATATACGACAGAACTTGCATAAAAAATAAAATGAATGGTAAAGAAGTCAGCGATCATGCCACCAAGTATAATGGCGATGGATGAAAAAAGTGCTGTCCAAAAATGATAGTGCCCGACTTCTTTCATTCTTTTATTCTCATGTGTTAGCTCAGTCACAAGCAATTTTTCACCGTGTTTTTGAAAACCACCAAGTGCGCCTAAGGCAACCTGGATCATATATATTTGCTCTACTTCTGTAATGAGGGGGAATAGTAATAAAAGAAATGCCATACCAATTGAATGGACGGATAAGAAAAGCCGTCTGTCCGTTTTCTCTGGTAGTTTTCCTAATAAAAGATGAATAAACGCACCACTCAAGCCAAACAGACCATATGCCAAACCAAATTCAGAATAACTTGATCCTACATTTTTAATAAACAAAATGTAAAAAGGAAAAATCAAACTGCTTGCGAAAAATAGTACGCTCTGTGAATAGATAAACCATTTAATTGCAATTCCATTCATTGTGTATTGTACCTTTCATAAAAATAGTTCATAAACCTTCCATCTGGATCTGCTTGTTTTTTCTTTTGAAAAAACAGGTCAGTTTTAGGATATGCCTGTTTCATTTGTTCTTTTGTTTGATAAGGCATATATGGTAAGTAGTAGCTCCCTTCATGCCGGAGGGTCACATCTGTCATTTGCCTCATGAGTCGCTCCGCTTTCGCCTTTTCCTTCTTATCAAATCCATGATTCACGAGAAGTACAAGTGCAAACATATCCTGTTTGGCATACGAAAGATCTGCTTTTTCATTTTTTTGTACGTAACGTATCGTGATGTTCATCACATTTAAATCCGCATGTTGCAGTAGTTCTCTCAGCTCATCGATATATGCACTAAAACGATGAACGGGAACAAAATATTCTTGTAAAACATCTGTGTCTGCTTCATTTTCATATTCCAAAAATGCGGAATCTGAACGCATCACATTGTTTCTAGTGATGAGCTGATCATTTTGACTTTTGAAATAGTGTTTTTGCAAATTCCAGAGAAGATCTTTTCCCATATCAAATCTTCTTGAAAGGCCAAGCATAAATTTTAACGGCATGACGAGTTGATCTTCTTTCAACTCACGGTATGATTCGATCTCTTGTTGAGAAGAGAGTGCGTAATTGGTCACATACATCTCTTTCAAAAAATGTTTTTTAGCTGTTGAAATTCTCGCAAGATGCATCCGTATCTGTTTGTTTTCTTTTACATGTGTTTGAAAATAATCAGGATACTCATGATATTCAAGAGAAGCGGTTTCCATTTTGTACAGCTCATCCTTTGTTAAGGATAGCTCCACGTCTAAAATCACTCCGAATAAACCATAGCCACCGATGACAGCCGTGAATAAGTCATCGTCTGGTTTGACCGTGATGATCTCACCGTCTGCTTTTAATAACCTGAATGAACGAACCGTATCAATCAGTGACCCATAGCGAATATCACGACCATGTGCGTTGGCACTTAAAGATCCCCCTATCGTAAAGATATTTTGAGATTGCATCACCTTCACAGCAAGACCATATGGGTTCACATATTTCTGGATATCATCCCATGTAGCGCCGCTTTGGACGCGAATGGTCTTCTTTTTTTGATCAAATGCTAAAATGCGCCGATATTCCGTCATATCAAGAACGATCCCATTCTCATAATATGTATGACCGCCCATGCTATGCTGAGTGCCAGCGATTGAGATCGGTAGCTGTTCTTTTGCGGCTTCGTCCAACACGGCTTTCAATGTTTCGATTTCTTTGCCTTGAACGACTTTTTTTATTTTGACAGGCATGAGATGACTGACATCAGTAAATGCATCAAGTGATTGTGGCTGATGTACCTGATTGTCACGGATGGTGATCGATCCGATAAAAGCCGCAACATATATCAACAAAATAAAAACCCAAAACCATTTTCGCTTCATGATCGGTACTCCGTTCTATCAAATTACATTCATTATACCAACCCCTACCTCTTCATCCACCTTAATATTTCATAAAAAAAAACCTGGTACGAGTCACACTCATACCAGGCGTTTTTCTTATGATCATCTTATTGAATACCAAGCGCAATTTTTGCATATCTTGACATTTTGTCACGAGTCCAGGGCGGGTTCCATACGATATGAACTTCTGTTTCTTTCACCTCAGGCAGGTCACTGAGTGCTTTTTTGACTTCATCGACAATAACAGGTGCAAGCGGACAACCCATTGATGTTAATGTCATTGTGACATCTACTTTCCCATTTTCGTCTAGATCGACATCATAGACAAGTCCAAGATTGACAATATCCACATTTAACTCAGGGTCAATCACCTGTTCTAGGGCGCCTAATATATTTTCTTTCAATGCTTCATCCATGATATCCACTCCTTTTCACACTAGTATAACGTACTTTCACTTTTGGCTAAACGTTTGTGCTTTTTAAATGCGTCACAAACCAGTCGACTGTTTCAAACATCGCTTGTCTTGTCACTTTGTGCCCTGCTTGTTCATCTGTTATAAAACGAAGCAAGTGAGGATGCTGTCTATATTCGTCTTCCACTAATTCGTCATAAAATGCTTTTGCATGGCGATATGGAACAACAGGATCGTTTTCTGCATGCCAGAATAGTAACGGCCTATTGTTAAGCCGATCTTTTTGCAATGTTAAGTCATACGGGCGAAGCGCCTCTAATTGTTTGTTTACGTCTTCGTCTGTAATGTCATCCAATAAGCCCTTCTGACGCATGTCCAAGATTTGCGCCTTGAGAAAAGTGGTATATTTCGGACTGCCCATTAAACTAACTCCCGCTTTGATCCAATCATATTTTGCGAGGCCGCCAAAGGTCGTGATGCCACCCATGGATGTACCAGCAACACCTATCAGATCTGCTTCAATCAATTGTTTTTCTTGAAAATATGTTTTGAGTAGGTCAATTTCACGAATTTCATTCAGGACAATTTCCCAAAACTTCGATGCAAGTTCTTCTAAGCTGAGGTTTTCTGACCTTACACCATGATAAGCACAGTCAGGCAAAATAACCCTCATGCCTTTTTCCGCCAAATGATAGGCGAAATGTAAGTTGTGCTCGCGTGCACTTGTAAACCCATGAATAAAAAATACAAGTGGCGTTTGTTTGTTCTTATTTTCATCTTTTACGATATGTAAAAATGGAATATCGTGTACAATTTGCTCATCAATGGTGATCACAGCCAATAAATCCTCCTTTATCATTCCCGTCTTTCTTTATTTTAACATGTAGACAACGAAGATGTGATAAAGATACACTATAGAGAGAGGCATCGTTCGCATTGCCTCTAATGACTACAGATCAAAGGAGATTTTATGGAGACTAAACCTTATCTAATCGCACTTGACCTGGATGGCACATTATTAAAAGATGATAAAACCATTTCTACGCGTACACTTGACGTCATTCAAAAAGTGAGAGACAGCGGGCATCATGTATGTATTTCTACAGGCCGGCCATTTCGTTCCAGCTCTCCTTACTATCAGCAACTAAAGCTTGATTCACCGATTGTGAACTTTAATGGAGCGTTTGTCCATCATCCGCTTGATGAAAAATGGGGCAGATTCCACACGTCACTTGACCTTCAAGTCGTCAAACAGCTTGTGGACATTAGTGAAAAATATAACGTGCACAATGTGCTAGCAGAAGTGTTAGACGACTTGTATTTCCACTATCATGATGAAAAACTCATTGATATATTTAATATGAACGCCAACAAAGTAACCGTTGGAGACCTTAGGGACAACCTTGGTGAGAATGTCACAAGTGTCTTAATTCATGCAAAAGAAGAAGATGTCAGTGCCATTCGGAGCTATTTAACAGATGTTCATGCGGAAGTGATTGATCACAGAAGATGGGCCGCTCCATGGCATGTGATCGAGATCATTAAAACAGGCATGAATAAAGCTGTTGGCTTACAAAAAATCAGTGATTATTATGGTGTTCCGCAAGAACGAATTGTCGCATTCGGAGATGAAGACAATGATTTAGAAATGCTTCAATTTGCTGGCTGTGGCGTTGCGATGGGCAATGGCATTGAGGAAGTAAAACGCGTTTCTGATGAAGTGACAGATACGAATGAACAAGATGGGATTGCGACATTCTTAACGAAGTACTTCTCCCTTTAATTTTTTCCATTCATACAACTCTGTAGGAAGCGGGAATACTACGAATAGACAGGGTGACCTGTCAGCTTGTGTAAAGGGGCGGATTCCGAATGGGTAAAAGAAGCAAATCGAAACGCTTTATACAACAAGGTAAAGATTCAGTCAGTCTTCATGACGCTCGTTTTCCTTATCGTTCCACACTTGAGGAAGTGGCAAACCGAGAAGATATGAAGACTGATGCTTCTGGAGGTTCATTATGAGAAACGAACTTTTTGATCAAGCCAAATCATTTACAGAAGAAGCCCTTACTTCTTCCTTTTCATCAGGGTTAGAACGTCAAAAGGCTGTAAAGCGAGCAAAAAATGCGGTATCGTCTGCTTTTGCCAACTCTACAGATGCAGAAAGAAACCAACTGCATACATTCCAAGACCTGCTTGATGATCTTTAACCGAAAAAAAGCTGTCCAACATTGGACAGCTTTTTCTATATGTTCACGTTATTCCACTTGGAATGTCTTTTTTGCCGTGATGGGCTTGAGCCCTTCTGCTTTTCCTTTAAACGTGACGACCACTTCATACGTTCCCGGCTTTACACCATTCGTCCATGTATCTTGGAAATCGTAGCTTTCATCTGCTTTCAGTACAAAGGATTGAATGGCTTGTGTAAACATGCGGTCTTTCGAGAATCGGTATTTTTCATTCCCAGTTTCGTCATATACAATTAACTCGAATTTTTGGCTTGTGTTAAAAGTAAAAGTGACATCTGTCTCTGATCGATTGTGTAGTGACATATGAAATTGAACCGAAGCATCTTTTTGGACAGGGTCTACACTCAGTACGACTGTTTTTTCCTCCATTTGACCGGATACCTCCTTGTTTGGTTCATCCCTTTTTTGTTGTCCACAAGCTGATAAAACGAAGAGAACAAGAAGCAGCATGACAGCTTTTTTCATCTTCTACCCACCTTTTTAATCTCGTCGGAAAAATCCAAGGATATTGGTTGTTTGAACAATATTCGTAAAGGCATTTGGATCGACTTCCTTTATAATCTGTTCAAGTTCGTACAGCTCATACCTTGTGATGACAATGACCATCATTTCTTTTTGTTCGTTTGTAAATGCTCCTTTTGCAGGCACAGTCGTAATTCCTCTCACCATTTTCCCATGTATGGCTTCTTTGATTTCATCTGCTTTCTTCGTGACAATCATCGCTGTCAGCTTTTCGTGTCTTGTATGGATCGCATCAATGACCCTTGTGGTGACATATAAGGTGACAAGGGTATATAAAGCTTTCTCCCAACCTTGTAATAATCCTGCCGTGAAAATAATGATTCCGTTTAGAATGAAGAAATACGTCCCAACAGGCTTATCTTTCCACTTGGCTAAAATCATTGCAATAATATCAAGTCCACCTGTTGATGCACCGTATTTCAGGGTGATTCCGATACCTAATGCAGAAATAACACCACCAAACACAGCATTCAATAAAATATCCTCAGACACGCTCGTCTCGGGTAAAATGCCGAGGAAAATGGTTGTTAAGGCAACACTGATAATGCTATAAAACGTAAAGGATCGACCAACCTTCATCCAGCCTAGAATTCCCACTGGAATGTTTAAGATAAATAATAGAATCCCTGTGGATACATTAAAAGGTGCATATTGCTCAAATAAACTTGATAACAGCTGTGCTACCCCAGTAAAACCACTTGCATACACGTCAGCTGGTATTAAAAATAAATTCAGTCCAATTGCATTTAATAATGCACCAATGACAACAACGATAAATTTTTTTGCTTCTCCAATGAACATGATGTCATACCTCCACTGACCATTCTCTTTATGGTTTTCCCTAAAATTTTGAATTTGAACACAAAAAGACAATTTATATGATATAGTTAGGCTAAAAAGTGATAAACTATGGCGTATTCCATTCAGAAAGAAGGGATTTTGATGACCGTTCATATCATAGCAGACAGTGCTGCTGATCTGCCTCTTTCTTATTATGATGAACATAACATAACATTAATTCCGCTCCGTGTGTTACTTGGTGAGCAGGAATTTGAGGATTTAATGACGATTGATCCAAAACAAGTATATGAAGCGATGAGACATGGGGAAAGTCCAAAAACATCACAGGCTTCTCCTGCTAGAATCAAAGAAACGTTTGTCGCTCTCGCTCAAACCCATACATCTGCACTTTATGTGGCATTTTCATCAGAGCTTTCCGGTACATACCAAACGGCCGTGATGATGGCGAATGAAGTGAAGGAAGAATATCCTCAATTCGATTTAAAAATCATTGATTCTAAGTGTGCGTCACTTGGCTACGGACTTGCAGTAAAACACGCGCAATCTCTAGCCATTGACGGAAATACAATACAAGAAATTGAAACATCTGTAAAGCACTTTTGTGAATCTTTACAACATATTTTCACTGTAGATGATTTATCGTATTTAGCAAGGGGCGGAAGAATCAGTAAAGCGTCCGCATTTGTTGGTGGTCTGTTAAGCATTAAACCGATTTTACATGTCGAGGATGGAAAACTGATTCCCCTTGAGAAAATACGCGGCCGCAAAAAATTGCTCAAGCGCATTATTGAGCTGATGAAAGAACGTGGGACGGACTGGTCAAATCAAACAGTTGGTATCAGTCATGGTGATGACCTCGCACTTGCTGAAGAAATGAAACAATTGATTGAAACGGAATTTCAACCGAAGGACATCATGATCAATATGATCGGCGCAGCCGTCGGTTCCCATTCTGGTCCTGGCACGCTTGCCATCTTTTTCACAGGCAAATAAACATCAAAAAGCACCCTTCCCTCGTCATACGGGAAGGGTGCTTTTCTTATGAAAGCTTAAATTTATGAACTGTTTCATTTAATCTTGCTGTCATTCCCATTAGCTCTTCTACTTGCTGGTTCATCTGATGGAATGACTGTAGCTGTTCATTGGCTGAAGCAGAAATTTCTTCGCTGCCTGCTGCGGTTTCTTCTACAACGGCACTAATATTTTCAATCGAACGCAGCACTTCTCCGCCAAGCTCTGTTGATTGATTAATTTGCTGATTTAAAGTTGCCATCTCTTGTTTAATATGTTGTGCTTTTGTTTCTATTCCTTCAAAGGAATGAGATGTTTCGTCCATTGCTTCCTGCTGATGAAGAGACAGCTTCACCCCTTCTTGTACAGTCTGACTAATGGACTGAATGCCACTTTCAATGTGACCTACCATGTCAAAAATTTGTCTCGTTGCTCTAGATGATTCGTCTGCTAATTTGCGAATTTCATCTGCGACAACAGCAAAACCTTTTCCAGCTTCACCTGCTCTAGCTGCTTCAATGGCAGCATTTAATGAGAGGAGGTTTGTTTGATCGGCAATGTCTGACACTGTCTTCGCCATGGCTGAAATTTCAGTGGCATATTGCGTAAATTCTCCTGCAGATTGTTCGATTTGTTTCGTTGCCTCTGTATTTTTTTCAATGGCTTCTCTTGTTTTTGTTAACGTGTGCTTTCCACTGTTTACTGCCTCAATGGTTTCCTCTGTACTAGCAATGACCGTATGGGATCTGTCGGAATTTTTGCGGCCATGCTGATCCATTTTCTCAATCAAGCCCACACCGTGCTGAAGATCTTCTGATATGGCTTGTGATCCATTCGCCATTTCGTCTGTCGAAACAGATACTTGATTGGCTGATTCCATGAGCTTCTTGTTTTCTTCATCTAAGTCTAGCGAGAATTTTTCGACTTGGCTTGATACATTACTAATTTCTTTAATTAAACTGATCAATTGGTCTGTCATTTGGTTGAATGATTCATTCAAACCGCCAATCTCATCCTTGCGGCGGACGTTCATCCGTTCAACAGCCAAATTCCCTTCTGCGATCTGTTTGGCTCGATAAGATAGTGATTTAATTGGCGCCACAATCGATCTCGTAAGACCAATGTTCAAGACGACTGAAATGACAATGAGCGTGAGTGCTGCAACCATTGCACTCGTAATAATCCACTGTACATTTGCCGCTGTATTTTCTTGGTTTTGTTCATATGCTTCTTGTGCTCTTTTATTGATCGTATGGACGTCGTTTAACACACCGTTAATTCTTGCTGCCACACGTCTCGCATCGGCTGCATTTTTCTCACCAATGGCACTATTGGCTTCTTTTGTCCATATGTCATACTTTGATGTTAATCTCGTTAATGCTTCTTTGTTTAACTGCCCTGCGTTTTCATTTAACGATTGCAGTTGTTTTTTAGCCGTTGAAATATTATTTTGAACCACTTCTAATTGTTCATCTGAGAGCGTCACAGAGTAGTTGGTCATGGCTTGTTCGACACTTTCAAAGCTCGCCTTCGTTTTTTGAACGTTTAATAAAGTTTGGACCTCTGATTCGTTTGATGATTGAATTTTTGTCATACTAACAATAATAAAAGCGATAACTGCAACTGCTAAAAGAAGTGAGACGAGTGAATTCAGTAAAATCTTGACCTTTATACTCATGATGCCGCCCCCTCTTCTTCAAGAAGCGTTTGCTTCATTTTATTTAATTTCTCAGTCAAAGGCTCTGCATTCTTGAGGACTCTGATTCGAGCCATATCCAATCCATTGTTGCTTAAATCATAGACGACATGACCACTTTTGATTTTGTTGCTTTTGACCAGTTGTTCACTGAATTGATAAACGACTTCATCTACTTTTTTAACCATAGAAGAAATGACAGCTTTTTCAGCGGTATAATACTGATCACTATCCACACCAATTGCATATTTCTTCTCAGCTTGTGCTTGTTTTAATACACCAACACCCGTATATCCGGCTGCTGCATATAGAACGTCTGCTTTCTTATCAATCATCTCTTTGGCTATTTTACCGCCTTTTCCTGCATCGCTAAATGTGTTTGCATAGGTCGTTAAAATCTTGATTTTCGGATTCACTGATTTTGCGCCTTCTTCATATCCTTTTTCAAAACGGTGAATGACCTCTGCATCTACACCACCCACAAAACCAATGACGTCACTTTTCGATGTCATGGCAGCAAGCGCTCCTGCTAAATAACTTCCTTGTTCCTCTTTAAACGTAACAGAGGTGATATTTTCTAACTCAGATGCGGCATCTATGAGCAAGAATTGTTTTTTCGGGTACTTTTTCGCTACCTTTTCTAAGTCTTCTTGCATACTAAAGCCTACGGCGATGACGAGATCATTGCCATCTTTCACAAGCTCCGTCAGCCCTTTTTCATATGTATCTGTTTCAGCAATTTCTCGATAATCAAATTCAATACCGAGTCCTTCACGTGCTTTTTCTAACCCTTTAAATGACGAATCGTTAAACGATTGATCACCAAGGCCATCTTCAGTAAGCATGATGCCGATACGCTTCACATCTGATGTAGCTTTTTCTTCTTTTTCATTGCTACATGAGGCTAACACCATGAGCATGGCTGCCATCAGAAGAAATGAGATTTTTACTTTCATCCAAACACACTCTCCTTTTTCATCCTTACTTTCTTTTTATCGGATTAGGAGGTAGTTATTTCACCAATTAGAAGATATTTTTGTTACTTTTTTCACTTAAAAAACCCATTTTTTTAAAATAAAATAAAAGAAGTGAGCATTTGCTCACTTCTTCTCATACGTCCAACCATCTTTTTGGTAGACTTGATTATGTTTCATGAGATGACCTAAGGCTCGCTTAAACGCTGCCTTACTCATTTGAAATCTTTCGCGGATATCATCTGGATTACTTTTATCCCAGTAAGGCATTGCACCATTTCGGTTTCTCAAATAAGTTAAAATGTCTTCCGCATCTACAGACAATGCATCTTGCTTTCTCGGAAGGAGGGATACGTTGACAGTCCCATCTTCTTTCACCGCGATCACACGACCTGTCACGGTCGATCCCAATCTTGGTTCTTCCCTTCGTTCTGTATGATGAATAAATCCTCTCACCCCTGTATCTGTCAGCATAAAGGAGCCAGTCGCGATTAAACGGTAAATCGTCCCTGTGATTTCTTTGTTCATCAAGGTTTCTGGCGCTTCAGTAAATAATTCACTGATCACGTCTTCTGTCGCAGGTTTTGCAAACATTCTGCCGTAGCTTGTGACTTTCAGCATACAATACAGTTTGTCGCCTTTTGCCGGCCAAGCTTCCTCAAAAGGGGGAAGGTGTTCTGTTGCAACGAGTGCATCCTTTGATAACCCAACATTTACAAAAACGCCCATATCCTCAACAACATCCACGACTTCTACCCATCCATATGTATGTGCATTTATGAGTGGCATTTTCATCGTCGCCGCTAATCTTTCCTCATGATCTACATATAAGTACACGTCCACTTCATCTCGGTCATCAATATCCTCTGTCATTTCACTGCGATGCAAGAGGACAGAATCTTCACCATCTGTCAAAAAGTAGCCGTATTCCATTTCTTTATCTATTTGCAAGGTCAATTGCACACCTGGTCTCATGTTCTCTTCCTTCCTATCTGCCCTCACAAGAGCGTTCGTTCATCTTTTGATTTCACTTTATTCTACTATACTTCTCTGTACATGAACATCACTAGTTCTGTTAGATAAATTAGACAAACGACAGTTGATTTATACAGCAAGAGCTTGAAGTCTTGATTTGATCATGGCTAAGGTTTCTTCTTCAGTGCATGGCATGGTAAGATAAACGCAATATCTATAGTTGGAGGTCATGTAGCATGGCAAAAGAAAGTTCATTTGATATTGTATCGAAGGTCGAATTACCTGAAGTGCAAAACGCCATTCAAACAGCGTTAAAAGAAATCAAAAATCGTTATGATTTTAAAGGGAGTAAAAGTGATATTTCACTAGAAAAAGAAGAGCTTGTGCTTATTTCTGACGATGATTTTAAGCTTGAGCAGTTAAAAGATGTCCTTGTATCAAAGCTCATCAAGCGAAACGTGCCGACGAAGAACATTGACTATGGTAAAAGCGAGCATGCCCTCGGCGGAACAGTGCGTCAGCGCGCCAAACTGATTAGTGGCATTGATAAAGAAAATGCCAAAAAGATCAATAACCTCATTAAACAATCTGGGATCAAAGTGAAATCTCAATTTCAGGATGATCAAGTGCGGGTCACAGGGAAAAATAAAGACGATTTACAAGCGATCATCTCCCTTATACGAAAAGCTGACTTGCCGATTGATGTCCAATTTATAAATTTTCGATAAATTTCAAATTTTCCATTGATTATTTCCAATTTTTTCGATACAGTTGATAAAAGTTCAAATCATTGACATTTTCATATCGCTTTCTTATCAAGAGAGGCAGAGGGACTGGCCCTGTGAAGCCTCAGCAACCGGTGTAAGTAGAAACTTGTTTTCTATGACCAAGGTGCTAAATCCAGCAAGCAACTGCTTGGAAGATAAGGAGAAGAATTACGATACACCCAAAAAGTCTTCTTCTTATCAGAAGGCTTTTTTTGTTACATAGAAATAAGGAGGAATACAATGGGCTTATTACAAGATTTAGAGAACCGCGTATTGATTGCAGATGGTGCAATGGGAACACTCTTATACTCATATGGCATTGACCGCTGCTTTGAGGAATTAAATTTATCGAAGGAAGACGAAGTCAAGAGAGTACACGAAGCGTATGTCCAGGCAGGAGCTGACATCATTCAAACCAATACGTATGGGGCGAATTATATTAAACTATCACGCTACGGCTTAGAAGAGGAAACGAAACGGATCAATACAAAAGCTGTACAAATTGCCAAAGCAGCCGCAGGTTCTGCATATGTCCTTGGGACAATTGGTGGAATTCGAACATTTAACAAAAATGCCTACTCGATCGACGAAATCAAACGAAGCTTTCGAGAACAGTTGTACCTGCTATTAAATGAACAGCCTGACGGATTATTGCTCGAAACCTATTATGATCTTGAAGAAGCAAAAGCCGTTCTCCAAATTGCACGCAAAGAAACGGATCTTCCCATTGTCATGAACGTCTCGATGCATGAACAAGGGGTCCTGCAAGATGGAACACCGCTCAAAGACGGTTTATTGCAAATGTCGTCACTTGGCGCTGATGTTGTCGGGATTAATTGTAGACTTGGCCCTTATCATATGATTCAGGCACTCGAAGGCGTTCCACTTTTAGAAAATTCCCATTTATCTGTCTACCCTAACAGCAGCCTCCCTTCTCTTGAAGAAGGCAGACTCGTCTATGATACAGATAATGATTATTTCAAAAAAAGTGCGTTAGCCTTTAGAAATCAAGGAGCACGCATGATCGGCGGTTGCTGTGGAACAACGCCTCAGCACATTCGCGCTATGGCTGAAGCTGTTCAAGACTTAGCACCGATCACTGAAAAAGAAGTCAAAGTGTTAAAAGAAGAAATCATTTCAGTTCGAGATCAGCGCACAGAACCAGGACTTGATGAGCTAGCGACCAAAAAACGCACGATTATTGTTGAGCTAGATCCGCCGAAGAAGCTGAACTTTGACAAGTTTCTAGTCGCTGCGAATGAATTAAAGAGTGCAGGCATCGATGCGCTAACGCTCGCTGATAATTCTTTGGCCACACCGCGTATTAGCAATGTCGCCTGCGGCGCTTTATTGAAGCAGCAGCTCGATATGCGTTCACTTGTTCATATCACATGTCGTGACCGGAACTTAATTGGGCTTCAATCTCATTTGATGGGTCTGGATACTCTTGGCTTAACCGATATTTTAGCCATTACAGGCGACCCGTCGAAAATTGGCGACTTCCCAGGTGCAACGTCTGTTTATGATTTAACCTCTTTTGATTTGATCCGTCTGATCAAACAATTCAATGAAGGCCTTTCTTTCTCAGGGAAACCGCTCGGGAAAAAGACCAATTTTTCAGTGGCAGGCGCGTTTAATCCAAATGTGCGTCATATTGATAAAGCGGTAAAGCGCCTTGAGAAAAAAATAGAATACGGTGCTGATTATTTCATCTCACAGCCTGTCTATTCAGAAGAACAGCTTGTGAAAATTCATGAGGAAAGCCGCCATTTGGATAAACCGATTTACATTGGCATCATGCCTTTAACAAGTAGCCGGAATGCCGAATTTATTCACCATGAAATTCCCGGTATTAAACTATCTGATTCAATCCGTGAGATCATGGCAAAAGCAGGCGAAGATAAGGAAAAACAACGTATTGAAGGCTTAGCCATCGCTCGCTCACTACTAGATACAGCCTGCGAACTGTTTAACGGCATTTATTTAATTACCCCTTTCCTTCGATCAGATTTAACAGCAGAACTGACAACCTACATCCACGAGAAAGAAAAGGAGCCAAACGCACATGTCAACTATCACTGAACAGCTAGAGAAACGCATCCTTGTCCTTGATGGGGCGATGGGCACAATGATTCAAAACGCAAAGTTATCAGCAGACGATTTTGGTGGCGAAGCGTATGAGGGCTGTAATGAATATTTGAATATCACAGCCCCTCACGTCATCTCCACCATTCATCACGAATATCTTGCCGCAGGTGCAGATTTAATAGAAACGAATACGTTTGGTGCGACGAAACTCGTCCTTGATGACTATGATCTTGGCCATCTTGCCTATGAACTCAATAAAAAAGCAGCACAACTAGCCAAAAATGAAGCAGACCGTTTCTCCACACCAGAATGGCCTCGTTACGTGGTAGGGGCAATGGGACCCACCACAAAAACGTTATCTGTGACAGGTGGTACAACATTTGAAGAGCTCGTCAAAAATTACGAGGAGCAGGCACGCGCCCTCATTGATGGCAAGTGTGACGTCCTCCTTTTAGAAACGAGTCAAGACATGTTGAATGTAAAAGCAGGATTTAAAGGCATTCAAGAAGCATTCCAAGCGACGGGCATCCAATTACCACTCATGGTTTCCGGAACCATTGAACCGATGGGCACTACCCTTGCTGGTCAAGATATCGAAGCCTTTTATATTTCCCTTGAGCATATGAATCCAATCAGCGTTGGCCTCAACTGTGCGACAGGACCAGAATTTATGACAGACCATATCCGCACACTCTCTTCCATTGCCAAATCGGCTGTGAGTTGCTATCCGAATGCCGGTCTGCCAGATGAAGAAGGTCAGTATCACGAATCCCCTGCCTCTCTTGCTAAAAAAATTGCTGCCTTTGCCAAAGAAGGCTGGTTAAACATCGTAGGAGGCTGCTGCGGAACAACGCCAGCTCATATTCAAGCATTATCTGAAGAAGTTCATGCACTCAAGCCAAGAAGCTTGTCTCATGAGCCTTCTCCGCATACTGTTTCCGGGATTGAGCCACTCATTTATGAAGACGCGATGCGTCCCCTTTTTGTAGGTGAGCGAACAAACGTCATCGGCTCTCGGAAATTCAAACGACTCATTGCCGAACAAAAGTTTGAAGAAGCGGCAGAAATCGCCCGTGCACAGGTGAAAAATGGCGCCCATGTCATCGATGTATGTTTAGCAGATCCTGACCGAGATGAATTATTGGACATGGAAGGGTTTTTAAGAGAAGCCATGAAAAAGGTCAAAGCCCCATTTGTCATTGATTCCACTGACAAGCACGTCATTGAAAAGGCACTCACCTATTCACAAGGGAAAGCGATCATTAATTCAATTAATCTAGAAGATGGTGAAGAACGTTTTGAAGAGATTCTCCCTCTTGTCTCATTATATGGCGGCGCCGTTGTCGTCGGCACGATAGATGAAACAGGAATGGCCGTAACGGCAGAACGAAAGCTTGAGATTGCCGTCCGATCCCATGACCTGTTAACGAAGAAATATGGCATTCCCGCCAGTGACATTATTTTTGATCCTCTCGTCTTTCCAGTAGGCACTGGAGATGTGCAGTATATTGGCGCTGCCGAAGAAACGATCAAAGGGATTCAATTGATCAAGGAAACACTACCGGAATGTCTCACCATTTTAGGCATTAGTAACGTCTCTTTTGGTCTTCCACCCGTTGGCAGAGAAATCTTAAATGCTGTTTATTTGTATCACTGCGTCCAAGCAGGACTTGATTATGCCATCGTGAATACAGAAAAACTGGAACGCTTCGCGTCCATTCCAAAGGAAGAAATCAAGTTAGCTGAAGCATTACTTTATGAAACAAATGACCACACCCTTGCAGAATTCACCCAATTTTACCGAGGGAAAAAGAAAGAAGAGAAAAAACCAAAGATCTCCTTACCGCTTGATGAGAGGCTCGCACAATACGTCATCGAAGGCACAAAAGAAGGCTTAATGGATGATCTGGCTCTTGCCCTAGACCAATTTGAATCACCGCTTCATGTCATCAACGGGCCATTAATGCAGGGAATGGCAGAGGTTGGCCGTCTTTTTAATCAAAATGAATTAATTGTCGCTGAAGTGCTTCAATCAGCAGAGGTGATGAAAGCATCTGTTTCGTACCTTGAGCAATTTATGGAAAAGCAACAGACAAGTGGTAAAGGCAAAATTCTTCTTGCCACTGTCAAAGGAGACGTTCATGACATCGGAAAAAACCTTGTCGATATTATTTTAAGCAATAATGGCTTTCAAGTGGTCGACCTCGGAATCAAAGTAACACCGCAAACATTAATTGAAGCCGTCCATAAAGAAAAACCAGATATGATCGGGTTATCAGGATTACTTGTGAAGTCGGCACAGCAAATGGTGTTAACAGCACAAGATTTACAAAAAGCGAACATCTCGGTTCCTATTTTGGTCGGTGGTGCTGCCCTTTCACGAAAATTCACGAAAATGAAAATTTCGCCAAATTATGATGGACCTGTTCTTTATGCGAAAGATGCAATGGAAGGACTTTCACTAGCCAATGACTTAAAAGCAAACCCCCTTCAATTTCAATCAAAGCAATCTGAAGAAAAAGAAGAGGGATTGTTGAAAGAGAAAGACAAAACACAGCCAAAAGCTGTCATTGAGTTACTCGAAAAGCGGGCAGTCCTACCACATGCACCAATTTACACTCCAGAAAGTACAAAACGTCATTATGTACGAGACATTGATTTACACCATATTATGCCGTATGTGAATGAGCAGATGCTCATTGGCCATCATCTCGGTTTAAAAGGAAAAGTAAAAAAATTACTAGCTGAACAGCATCCAAAAGCCCTAGAATTAAAACAACTTGTCACAGATCTGATCCACGAAGGGAGAGAGAAACATTGGTTTGCTCCTGCCTTTGTCTATCAATTCTTCCCTGCGAGCTCCAATGGGAATGATCTTCACATTTTCAATCCAGAGGCGCCTGATCAGATTATTGAAACCTTTCAATTCCCTAGACAGACCAAGCTCCCCTACCGCTCTATTTCGGACTATGTGCGAAAACGTGATGACCACGAAAAGGATTATGTCGCGTTATTTGCTGTAACGGCAGGTTCGCGAATACGAGAGGTTGCACAGCAGTTTAAGGAGGAGGGAGATTATTTAAAAATGCATGCCGTTCAGGCACTAGCACTTGAGCTTGCAGAAGGCTTAGCAGAAAGAACACACCAAGTCATTCGTGACAAATGGGGATTCCCTGATCCAGTCGATTTTACGATGGAAAAGAGATTTCAAGCAAAATACCAAGGGCAACGATATTCCTTTGGTTACCCTGCTTGTCCAAATCTTGAAGACCAGGAAAAGCTGTTTCACCTACTTCAGCCTGAAAAAATCGGGATACATCTGACTGAAGGATTTATGATGGAGCCCGAGGCATCCGTAACAGCCATTGTCGTTTCTCATCCTGAAGCTCGATATTTTAATGTTCATTAAAGAAGAACCTCCGTGATTGGAGGTTTTTTTTAAGAAAAAAGTGGAATAAATATTCATTTTTCCTTTTATTTACCGATAATATCATTGAAAGTAAATGACTAAAAAGGAGATGTTTGTTATTTTTAAAAAGAAGTCCGCTTTTTTACTACTGACTGGCCTACTCATTGCTACACCTCTCTTTCAATCACCTGCACATGCAAGTGAAGCATCATCAAAACAAACAAAAACGTATACAGAAGAAATGGAACACCTTTATCCTGACAGTGCACTTGCAAACAATGATACGATGGAAAACGCTCAAACTTTAATACATTCCCTTCACCTAAACAAAACGTATTATTATCATGAAGGTAGCATGTCTTCGATGGATGACGTCGATTATTACCGTATTAACAGCTCAAAGTTTGATGGCGCAGATGGCCGTTTTTCGATTAAACTAGTGAATGTGAAGTTTGGAAATGATTTTGATCTCTATCTTTACAATAAGAACGGAACGCTTGTGTCCTCTTCTGAACGAACAAACAACCAAAATGAGATCATTCACATGCCAAAAATCTCTGCAAGTACTGAATACTACTTGGCAGTCAAACCAAAGCGTTTAACGAATGAAGATGACAAAACGTATCGAATTGTTTTTGACAAAAGTATTGAAAAAGGAACAACGAAACGCTACGGGTCACCTGCTACGTTAAATAGCTTTAACGAAGCAGGATCTCCAAACTCTTTGTTTGATTTAAGCAGTTTACCACAGGATGCGGTTATAACCGGCATTTCACTAGAGGCTCAAAAAGGCAGTACGAATGCACACAATTATGTATTCAACGTATCTTCCTTAAAAGGTGGAAGTGTGAACGTACCTTGGAACGGACAAAAGGTCGATATTGCTTCCTATAAAACCAGTCAAGTTCCTGCAAAAGACCGTTTCTTCGTTTCATTTAATGCAACAGAAGTGCCACAGTTTGTAGGCGGACGACTCATCAAAGTGGGCGTTGTCTCTATTAAAAACTTGCAACTCTCGTTCGAATACGAATATAACCGTGACATCAATTATTAACAGCACGAAAGGAAAAGGTCTCCCTTTTCCTTTTTTTATATGAGGAAGAAAATAAGCAAATAAGAGAACAACTGAAAGTAGCCTACGCGAATGTTTATAATGAAGGGCAACAATGTTCTCTCCTTCTTCAACTAACGAAGCAGGTTTGTTAAAAAAGTAAGGCAAAAACCATTCTATATTGAATGGTTTTTATCTGAATCATATTTAACTGAAGTACCAGAATTAATTAAAACAAGGTCTAATACTTTTTTAGTAATTGGCATAAAGCAATTAAGTATGAGACCCCCTAAACAAACGGTTAATACAGTTCCAATGCCAATTGGTCCACTGAATATGATTGCCATTATGAAGAATAAGAGATAAATGAATGTTCTCGAAAACAGCATATTCGTTCTAGTTAATTCTTGTATGATTAATGTTAAACGGTCAATTGGAATCGGTGCAAAATTTGTTTGTAAATAAATTGCAGTGCCTAACCCGATAACAACTAAACCAATTCCAAAACAAATAAGTTTACTTAACCATCGTTCAGGTGTTATCAGATTGTGTAACAAGAAAAGCCACATATCAATACCGATCCCCGTTATAAAGGCTGTTACCAACCCCAGAACTTCAGGCCTTTTTCTTTTTAAAAATGCATTACAGCATATCAGAATTAAAGCTACTATGACTTCCCAACTTCCCACAGTAAGACCTACGTTTACAGATAGACCTACCAAAAGTGCATCAAATGGTGATGTTCCAAGGTTTGATTGTATAGTAAGAGAAATACCAAGGGTTAATAGTAAAACTCCTACTATATAGAAAACATATTTCGCTTTACTCAAACTCTTTATCATTATTTTGCAGACAATTCTTTAAGCATGAGAAAATGTGGGATTCCATCTTCCATAAATGGATCAGATGAAGTCCGATAACCAAGTTTTTTATAAAAACCTTCTGCTTGCGTTTGTCCGTGTAATTTTACCTGGGACAGTCCTGATTCTTTTGCTATTTCTTCTAACGCATTAATAATTACTTTTCCAAGACCAAATTTACGGTATGGTTCTAAGATACAAATCCTCTCCAATTTACCTAAGCCATCTTGGGTTCTTATCCTTCCCGTACCGACTGGTTGTTGATTGTAATAGACTAATATGTGCTTACACTGTCCACTCAGCGTGTCAAATTCATCAAACTCATCTTCTAATGGTACGCCCTGTTCTTCAACAAATACTTCTTTTCTTATACGAAATGCTATCTCTAAATCCTCATCTATTATAATTCTTTTTGATTCCAAATGATCTTCATCCCTTTCTGAATTTATTCTTTTTAACAAATCATAATTAGTTCATAACAAAAATAATATATAATTTTTGTTGTATTTACAACAAAAAAACGGGAGTTATGTACAATGACGGAAATTCTTCGTGAAATCACTGAGAAAGGTAAGATAATATATCCGTTTTTAAAGAGAGAAGGAGAGTATTCCATTTCACCAAAAGAAACAAAAGTAATCTTCAATCTTCTTCAAAGGGTTAGAAAAAATATGGAGGCCGAGTGGGAGTTCGTAAAAAAGGGGAACAAGAAGGAATACTCATTAACCAAGTTGGTTGTGAATGAGTGTACTGAAACTAATGGGTGCGTTAGTTTAATAAGAAAGGACATAACATATTCGTCATATAAAATATGTTATGTCCTTTCATTTATTGATCTTTTTTTAAATGAGGTCTTGATAAGTTAATGTCTACAGCTTTTCCTTTAAGACTCACGAACAGATGATAGGACTTGTGCCAGCGCATTCGTTACCTTTCCATGCTCTGACGCATGCGGACGATCATCTCCATCTCCATAACCATAATCAATCATTCGATTACGATTTAAACAAAGCTTCGTGAGCTGTGGCTTGAATAAATCGAATAAGTCAAACCGATCTTTTAGCTGCGGAAATTGCTTCTGATAATGGAGAATTTCCTCTGCTAGCAATTGCCAAAGGGTGGTTTCATCTAACAGCTGATGATTGTCTAACACATTTGATACGTAACGCAGGTTGCATATAAACAGCCCTGTAAAGATAAACTGGACAAGCCCTTCAGGCGGTTCACTGCGTAACACTTCTTTTAAATCTTCTTCTAATGAAGCCAATTCCGGTAGCGGCTGATCGCTAATGTTCACATCATCCACGAAGTCCTTGATCGCCAACCGGTGCGGTATATGATCTTTCAAGACAAGTATCGTATTTTGCCCATGCGGTGAAAAGACCGTGCCATATTGATACATAAAATGTAAGAGTGGTGGCATGACCACACGGAAAAAGGCGGACATCCATTCTTTTGCTGAGAGACCCGATTTTTCAATCAATTGTTTCACATACGGCTCACCGTCATGATCCTCGTATGTCAATGCGGCAAGCGTGACAGGACTTTCTCCTTCATCTAAATACGTATAGATGCTTTCTCTGAAAATCACGCCAAGCATTTCAAGATATTGATAGGGAGCACCAGGCAGCTTGCTATAGTAAGGATGATCGACATTGATACTTGCATTTTCCCCTGGTAAAATCACGCGGCAAACGTCAGATAAAAATGGATCTCGATCAGCGATTCCTTTAATATGTGCCGTAATGCGCGGGGCGATGACTGTCCGCTCTGACGGAAGTCCTCGGTACACGAGTGTATTTAAAATGCTCATTGGCAGTTTGATATGATGCTTGTCTTTATTTGAGATGTTTGTAAAGGTTCTGATGGACTGCTGCGGGATATACTGATCCAGTCCCTCACCTAAATAGACAATACGTCTTAACGCTAAATCCTCTGGGAAATGCTGAATGATCATATGGGTCCACTGCCATTTGTGAACAGGCATCATATAATAGTCAGCGACATTCAAGCCTTCATCCTTTAACACGCGATGAAATTGACGAATCGTTACCTCATCTAACTCTTTTTCAATGAGTTGATCATAATTTTCATGTTCGACCGCATGGAACGAAGCAAGCTCACGGTGTACAGCGATCCAAGAGAGCTGGACACTTTCTTGCCTTTCAGGTGCATAAGCTAAATAGTCTTCATAGCTAAACCCAATACGTCCCTTGTTATACACAATCCATGGATGACCTGTCATTTCTCCTTCAATCCATGCATAATCTGTATCTGTCAATTCATCGGCCCCTAGTGCTTTTTTCGATAGCAAATGAACATCAGCTAAAAGCGTGTGATGAAGCTCTTTGATCAAATGACCTGTGGTGTCAGCAGACATTGGAATGATCGGCTGAATATCTAGTAAAAAGACAATCGCACTGACATCCTTTGTCCATTTCCCCTCATGAAAGCACTCAATTGATTCGGCAATCGTATCATAGCTATCAAACAAGCGTGGCTTTGCTAGATAGCGATATTTCTTCTGTTCATGAATGATTAATTCATATTGAGCTATTCCGTTCCTGCCTTCTAGCTTTACTGGATGAAGCATGTCCTCATACATGTATTCAGACAACATCTTGGCCACCATTCGCTGGTTTGCCTTTTTCCACGCTACAGGGTTCACTGCTTTTTTCAATTCTTCTTGCACATTCATCGCTTCATCCTCCTTAACCTTTGATTTCCTCAAATGTGTTCGCCTTCTTGTGTGTACCAAATGTTTGGAAGACGTGCTTTTGATAAAGTGGATAGACTGTTTTACGAGCAAGCTCATTGATGATGACACTGTTCCGATACGCGCCAAGACCTAAATCTGGTGCACCGACCCCATGTGTATGAAGCTCTGCATTCTGTACAAAAATATCATTTTCACCCATCGTGTTTGTTTTCAAACGATATTCGCGTTCGACTTGGAATCGTCCTTGATCATCCCATTGAATGTGATGAGCGATCGGATCGATAAATGGTGGCAATACGGATTGGTAGCCTGTTGCTAGGACAACAATATCCGTCTCATGCGTAAAGGATTCTTCTTTCACCCATTGGTGACAAGAAAGCTTCAAACCATCGGCTGTTTCCTCAATGTGATTGACTTCCGTCATGGCTTGAAGCACTGTATTGAGGCTTTCTCCGCAGGCAGATCGTTCATACAGTAAATGATAAATATCTCGTATCATCGCAGAACTAATTCCTTTGTACAGCAAATCTTGCTGTTTTAATAAGGCATCTTTCTTCGTTTGCGGAAGCTCATAAAAGAAATCAATATAATCAGGTGAAAAATACTCAAGTCCAAGGTTTGAATATTCCATCGGGAAAAATCCTTTTGAACGTGTGAACCAGTGAATATCCTTCGCCTCATCGTCTGATAAAATATCATAAAACACTTCTGCTGCACTTTGACCTGATCCAATGACCGTCACTGACTTTCCTTTGAAACAGCCCTCTTTCTTGCGTTTCAAATATTCAGCTGAATGAAAGACCTGCTTTCCTAAACTTGGCTGAAGCGATGCCGGCACCGCTGGCTGTGTGCCAATTCCTAAGACAAGGTGCTTGCTTTCATATACCTCGACTGTTTGATCATTCACATGATGGACATGGACTTCATACCGCTTTTCTCCTGCTTTTTCAATCAATGAAACAGATTCAACGTTCATCCCAAACCGGCACGAATCTAATTGTTCAGCTACCCAGCGGCAATAGTGGCTGTATTCCTTCCGCGGAATATGGAAGTCCTCTAAGAAATAAAATGAATACAACCGATTTTGCTCCTGCAAATAATTGAGAAAGCTATATTTACTTTTGACATCTGCCATACTGACAAGGTCAGCTAAAAATGGCACTTGGAGTGTCGTTCCTTCAATTAGCATGCCTGGATGCCAATGAAAAGCTTCACTTTTGTCAAAAAACAATGCATCTATTTCGTTAACTTCTTCTGATAATGCAGCAAGCCCTAGATTAAACGGGCCGATGCCGATACCAATTACATCCACAATCTTATTATGCTTGTTGAACGGCGTCATGGTTATACTTCCTTTCAAATCGATCTCGATCACAAAACATCAACAGTCCTGTTTTATCCGGTAATTGAACTGGCTTGACTCGCTCAAAGCCGCACTTTTCAAATACATGAATCATTTTTTCATTTCGAATATCCGGTTCGGCGACAATCTTTTCTGTTCGTTTGTTCTGTTCAAATTGAAATGCGGTCATGGCTTGAAGAAGTGGAGTCGCCAATCCTTTTCCAACGTACGCTGGCTCACCAATTAAAAGGTGAATTCCTTGATCGTGTGGAGAAGGCTGATAATAGGATTCGATGATATCCCCTTTCACATTGTACGCTTCAAAATAACTCATCGGCGTCCCATCAATGGTCCCTAAATAAAGGGTTTGATGTGGGTCATGAATGGCTTGATAAAAATGTTTTTCGAACGCAGGAAACGGAATATTCAGATGCCAAAATGGATGGACATAGTCTTCTTGCATCCATCTATGGACAAGCTTGACATCTCTTTCATATTCAGCTCGAATGAATTGAATACGATGCCTCATCCAATCAGCGCCTCCTTATATAAGTAAAGTGGATTCACAACAGATGTGTAACGAGATTGTGTTTCCAATGATCCTGTCAGTTCATCCATATCTTCAAATCTAGTCAATAAATTTGCTTTTGAAGGAAGTTCTTCTGACCGAAGTAGACTGTTTGTTAGTTCAGATGCCCCAAATTCTGTTTCATGTGCAAGAAGTGTATCTCTCACAAGTGACAGCAATTCTTCTTCTTTTACAAGCCCTTCTGTTCCAAAGCCATTAATTAACCCAAATAAATGATTAAAGAAGAAATAATAACGCAGCCTTTCAACCGCTACCTCATCTGTACAGATGGTTTCACTTCTGACACTGAGATCTTGTACAAGGTTTGCAAGTTGATCCTTTTTAGACTCACTATAATAGTAGCCTTGGTTATCACGATAATAGAATGTATGTGGATACCCGTCTTTTAGCTGGACGACAGCATTTTGCTGATGAGCTTCTAGGGCAAGACCATATGTTTCAAACAACCAAAGCATCGGCTCTAAGGAAATCGATAAATATTGTTTAAACCAATCTACACTGACTGCCTCCGTTGATCTGCCTTCTTTATTTGCGAGATCATGAATGACTCCCGCCAATCGCGATTTTCCGCCATATGCATGATCCTGACATAATCCAGCGATCAAACTCGCTCCTTTTTCATGATGTAAAAATGGATTTTGACGAATGACGACTTCAAATCCTGATTCTGGCTCATCTCCTTGAATGGATAAATACGCAGGATCTTCAATGACACGGAAACCAGAGAATTTGTCATATAACGAAACACCTAATTCTGTTTGTAGAATACGAGACATTTCCACACCACGGTCAAGTTCCTTTTGTTTATTGACACGTAAGGAGTTTGTAATCTTCACTGGCACAGAGAATTTCAGCATATAAGCCGAGTCTTTTTGATAGACGGTTCTAAACGAAGAAGTCGCAGTATATTCAGACCCTAGCGCCCCTAGATAGGTCAGCTTTCCCTCTTGTATATAACGTTTGACAAATGGTTTTTCCATTACCACTTTTACTTGGAGTGGGTGAATCGGAATCAACACAAATTCGCCACCATTTGATAACGCATCCAGCTTCTCTTTTTCTACTGGCATCTGACGTTTAAGCTCTTGAAGCATTAGATCTGGTGCCGACTGTGATATAGAGGAATCCTGTTTCACAATTGAATGATGGGCTTTAAAGTAATGAAGCTGAAAAGCGCCCTTCAGTTCAGGAGAATACATTGCTTCCTCTTCCTCAGTCATCCCTTGTCTGCTCTTTGGTGTAGGATGCGTTAAATGCCCAAGCAGTAAGGACTGCTCGGCTTCTATATAATCAAAGTCTGCTTGTGAAAGCGCCTCGCGGTCACTTTCTCTCTCCCTGATGAAACGTTCGATATTTCTACAGCTTAATATGATGCGAAGCATGAACTCATCCTCTGCATCTGTACGGCCATATTCAATGAGTAGTTCTTTTGAACATAAGGCAACGAGTGTATTGTAATCAATGATCGCCCCTATTTGATCACTTCCTTGCGGGCGGAAGCGAATCGGAAATTGAAATAGATGACGTCCTACTGGGGAAAAATAACGAATGGGAATCACCAATTCAAGATCTTGTTTTGCTAGTGGTGCCACAAAAATAAGCGATCCGTCTGCATGTTTCTCTTTTTTTGACGATCGGTCGATTCCTGTTTCACGTAAAAAACAGTTTAAAAAGCTTTGCATGGTTGCATTTTCAGCCATTTGTTTGTATTGACTCAACGTAGTACCCTCCCGGATTGAATATGAGTGATCCCGATATCAACGATGTCAGAAAGGATTTCCTCTATATGTGTGATTGTCGTTCTTGGATTTAATAATGTGAATTTAAGACAGGTAGAACCATCGACGACCGTTTTTGCGACAACCGCTTTCCCTGATTGAAATAAAGTCCGATGAATGGCTTTATTGATTTCATTTGCATGCTGATCATCAACAAATCTAAAAACAACCGCATTGATCTCTGGTTCAGGATTGATCACTTCAAGGTCCTCATTTTTCGCAATGAGATCGGCGACCTCTTTTGCAAAGCGGATGGTGTGATCAATGATTTGCCCAAACCCTTCTTCTCCTATAAGCCGAAGGGAAAGGAGCAATTTCAGTGCGTCAAATCGGCGCGTCGTTTGGACCGATTTATTCACAAGGTGAACGAGCCCTTCTATTTCATCTTCCTTTGGATTGAGATAATCTGCATGGTAATCAATCAAGCCAAAGTGCTGTTTATCCTTTAATAAAAACGCTCCGCAGGAAATCGGTTGATAAAATTGCTTGTGAAAATCGATGGTGATGGAATCAGCAAGCTCAATGCCTTGAAGTTTGCTTCGATATGTATCACTTAGCACAAGCGCTCCGCCATATGCGGCATCAGCATGAATCCACAGTCCGTATGGCTTCACGATGTCATACAGCTCACGAACAGGATCAATACTACCAAAATCAGTAGTCCCGCAAGTCGCCACAATCGCAAATGGAAGAAGCTCATCTTTCTTAAGATCTGCAAGTTTCTGCTTCAAATCTGTCAGATCCATTCGATGGTGTTGATCTGCTTCGACTAGAACCACCGCATCCTCTCCTAAACCAAGTTGGGATGCCGATTTTTTCACAGTGAAATGGGCATTTTTAGAGCATAGGATCCGCATTCGATGAGCTTCTCTTGGCAAGCCTTTCTTTTGGACATTCCAATTCCACGTTTTTTCACAAAACGAATCTCTCGCTAGAAGCAGTCCCATATAGTTGGATTGCGTTCCTCCACTCGTAAATGTGCCGTCTGCTCCATCTCCATAAGAAAACTTTCGACATAGCCACTGCAAGATGTGCTCTTCGACCAAAGAGGCAATGCCACTTTGGTCAAAGGAATCCATTGATTGATTAAAGGAACTTACCATGACCTCTGCTGCAAGTGCAGGAATCAGAGGTGGACAATGAAGATGCGCCAAGCATTTCGGGTGAGACACATCAACTAAATGTGGTAAGAGCTGTTCTCTGACATCACGAAAGACCGATTCAATCGATTCTCCACTCGGTTGAAATTGGAATAACGTTTCGACACTAGCCGCTAATTTCCCAGGCAATATTCCACTGTACGGTCCTTTTTCTTTCTTCCATTCGTCTATCAGGCTATCGATTGATGTATAGATAGCGGTTTGAAAGGCGTCTATTCCTTGCTGACTTGAATTGATAAATAGTGAATCGACAGATTGCTTAGTTGACTGCATCGTAAACGGCCTCTTTAAAAATAGTGATGACTTGTTCAAGCTGTTCTTCTGTCATGATCAATGGTGGTAAGAAGCGAATCACACTTCCGAATCTGCCCCCTGTTTCAACAATTAAGCCTTTATCGAAACAATTCTTTTGAATGCGACTCGCTAATTCAGGATTCGCTGGATAGCTGCCATCTACATCCTGTCTCTCATTTGGATTGACCACTTCGACACCAATCATTAAGCCTCTTCCTCGCACATCACCAAGTGCCGGCACTTCTTTTTGGATGTCTTTTAAACGAGCCTGCATACGCTCCCCTATAAGATTGACATGTTCGAGCAGGTTGGTTTCTTTGATAAATTTAAGCGTTGCCGTTCCGGCAGCCATCGCCATTTGGTTTCCTCTAAACGTTCCAATATGTGCCCCCGGGTTCCATTGATCTAGGTCTTTGTCATAAATCACGACTGAGAGTGGAAGGCTTCCACCAATGGCTTTTGATAAGACAATCACGTCTGGTACAATCCCAGCATGTTCAAAAGCAAACATCTTTCCTGTTCGGCCAATTCCAGATTGAACCTCATCGATAATGAGTGGAATACCTTTCTCTTTTGTAATTCTTCTCATTTCTTTCAACCATTCAATTGATGCGGGTATTGAGCCACCCTCTCCTTGAACAGCCTCAAAGATCATGCCTGCTGGCGGAAGAATGCCACTTTCCGGATCATTTAATACACGCTCAATATAAGTGCTGGAAATGCGGTGTGAATCCTTACCACCAACCCCAAATGGGCAGCGATATTCATATGGATAAGGCAGGAAATGAACATCCGGCATTAACCCTTGTACTCTTTCTTTCGGAGATAAATTCCCACTTAACGACATCGTGCCATGTGTCGCTCCATGGTATGCCCCGTGGAAAGAGAGAATGGTTCGATTTCCTGTCGCAGTTTTGACTAATTTAATCGCTGCTTCTATCGCATCACCGCCAGTTGGTCCACAAAATTGAATTTTCGCTCTTTTTGCAAACTCCTCTGGCAAGCTAGAAAAAATTTCATTCACAAATTCTTCTTTAATTTCTGAGGTTATGTCCAACGTATGCAATGGTCTTTTCTCATGAAGCATACGTTCAATTGCTTCTATCACAACAGGATGATTGTGACCAAGCGCAAGTGTACCTGCTCCTGCTAGACAGTCATAATACTCTCTGCCATCCGCATCTGTCACGATCATACCTTCGGCTTTTTGCATGGCTAATGGGAACCGTCTCGGGTACGACCTTGCATTCGATTCTCTTTGGCTTTGCTGCTCTAAAAACTGCTGATTTTTAGAAACGGTTTTGATGGACATAATAAAACACTCCTCCAATTGATAAAGATTATCATTTTCATTTACTAGACTAGAGGATAATTGATATGAAAGTCAATTGTATTCAAAAAGATGATTCAAAAAGCACAGGGTAGCCATATTGTCTTTTTTACAAGTCATTTTGCGAAACATCTACTCCTTAAAGGGAATGGCTTGTTTAAGACTGGATTACATTAAACATAACCAATCAAACCTACTGGTTCTTTTGTTCTACTAAAAATTCCTAAAAAAAGACTACCCTTTTCGTCTATTTGAAACGAATAAATCATAGATTCACATATTGATAAAAATGGTTTTAGTGGTATGATTTTACTGAAATGAAGAGGAATCGAGGGGGATCAGATGATTATGACCAAAAGCGATCTTCACCACTACTTGGCTGAAGATCAGAAAGCACTCGCTATTTCCCAGAAAAGACCTAAATGGCTAGGGGACGATATATGGAAATATCAAATTTATCTAAGAAAATATGAATATTATACAAATAGCGGAGCAAGATGCCGCAAGTGGATTTATCGTTATTTACATAAAAAGAAAGGCATGCAGCTTGGATTTGATATCCCAATTGGCGTGTTTGGACCTGGGCTTAGAATCAATCATGCAGGGCTCTTGATTGTAAACAAACATGCAAAAATCGGGGCATATTGTGACATTCATCAAGGCGTGAATATTGGACAAAACCACCACGAAGAAGATGTCCCAACAATTGGAGACCATGTATGGATTGGACCGGGGGCTAAGCTTTTTGGTGACATTTATATTGCACACCACAATTCAATTGGAGCGAATGCAGTGGTCAACCGTTCTTTTCATGAAGAACACATTGTCATTGCTGGTATCCCTGCAAAAAAGGTCAAAGAAAAAAGCCCTTCTTCATGAAGGACCCACGTTATAAAAAAGAATGAAACCAATCAATACAGAGACAATCATCATGAGGTAAAACAATATCGCTAAAACAAGAATCGTCCAGCCGAGTCCCTTTCTCTCTGTATTGATCAGATAAATTCCTAATACGATCGTACTAAATAGCACACCTAAGATGGCCCAAAGCCATTTATCCTTGCCATGCTTTGGTGCATCAAACCATAAAAAGATGGCGACAGCCAGTGAAACGAGTAATCCAGTCATTCTCACAGGTCCATTTCCTCCTTATGTATTTCCGATTGCCAGAAATAAAAAGTAAATGACAAAGACAACGATCGCAGTCGCATAGATGATGATGGACACAATGAGAACCGTCCAGCCAATTCTTTTTCTACTTGTTCTAATCAGATAAATCCCTAATGTAAAGAGGCCACATAATAGCCCCAAAATCCCCCACAACCATTTGTTTTCCTTATGTTTAGGTGCATCTATAAATAAATAGATGGCAACTAATACGGACACAAACCATCCTGTGACCAAACGCAATAGACTTCCCTCCCCCTTTCGCTTATTCCATCGTATGATACTTTTCCCCCTAATAGAAAAATATTTATTCAGATGAAAAATATGGGAGGGCTTGCCATTCTTCTCTCAGCATTCCGTACCGTATTGAATCATAATACGTTCCCTCATAGTAACGGACTTTTCGCAGTCTTCCTTCTAGGGTGAAACCGCATTTTTCCGCGCAATGCATCATACGTTCATTTCCAGACCAAGTGGTTAAACCGATTCTTGGAATATCGATATGGGAAAACACTTTATTTACCCATAAACTTAATGCTGTCGTACCGTAGCCTTGATTCCAGTAGCGTGAATCATATATGATCATCCCGCATTCAAGCCATCTAGTACGTTTATTTTCCCAGTAATAAGAAACTGTCCCTTTTAATTCTCCTTTTATGAAAATACCACACATTGTTGGGCATTCAGATCTCTCCTGCATATATCTCTTTTTAAATTGGGCGAGTGGTATTTCGTGTTCATAAAAATAAGGGGCATTCCACTTCCGATAGGACTGATCGGGCGCTTTAAATCTCATGTGCCAAACAATCTCTAGATCCTTCTCGTCTAATGCTTGTATCCTCACAAGCTCATCTTGGTTTCCATTCATCTATTCATGTTCCTTCCCTTCATATTTTTGCAGAAAGAGACACGTAACCTTGTACACTTTTTCTAGCTCATGTTGTCTCGTCCAAAGGATGCATGTAACATGTCGTCGCCGGCGGTCATTTCACTTTTATTGTTGATCTTTTATCATATTCAGATATGACAAAATAAAAAAGAGGCATATTTCCTCATTTAAAAAAAGACTGCAAAAGCAGTCCTTTTCATGATGTTCGATTATGACGTAATATCTTCTAGAATAAGTGCCTTTTCCTGCTTTGATATAAATGATCTTTGTGTAAACACACGATACTCATTTTCTCTTATTTTATCTAAAATGGCTTTATAAAAATGGGCAGCTGCCTTCACCGGCATTCGTGAATAAAGCGGGAATTCATGTAGGTAATCAAAGAATTCCTCATAATAAGCTTCAGCCTCAAAGGCAAGATATTCCCAAACATGCTGGAATGCTTGATTTACAACACCATCTTGCAAGTCCTGCTCTGTATAACCAAATTGATCCATGATCTGCTTCGGTAAATAGATTCGGTCTCTTTGCGCCGCATCCTCTCCAATGTCTCGAAGGATATTCGTCAGTTGCATGCCAATGCCTAATGAAATGGCCGCCTCTTTCAGTTGTTTCTTTTTACGCGGTGCGATAATAGGAAGCAGCATTAACCCCACTGTACTCGCTACATGATAGGAATAGATGAGTAGCTCGTCTAACGTTTCATATCTCTGTTGCTCCAAGTCCATCTCCTGTCCTAACAGCAAGTCACGGAACGGGGCTTCGTCCATTTGAAACTCTTCAAATGTATATGCTAACGCCACCCACATCGGGTCATTGTGATCGATCTCACCTTCTAAAAAACGTTCAAACGCCTTTTGAAAAGACGCCAGCTCCTCTTTTGGTGATAATGACTCATCTACAATGTCATCTGCTCGTCGACAAAAAGAATAGACTGCCCAAACCGCCTGTCTCTTCTTTTTGGGTAGCATGGAAAACGCACGGTAAAATGTTTTTGAATGGGTTTGAATGGTTTCCTCACATATGTTCAATGCTGTTTGCACATCAACCACTGAGTTTCACTTCCTTTCTGTCGTCCAAATCCTTCAGTAATACAGAAGCCATGAGCTTCGCGCTTTGCATCACAATCGGCACTCCACCACCTGGATGGATGGAAGCCCCTACCGCATACATGTTATCTATCTCTGGCACTTTCACTTGAGGCCGAAAGACACCGGATTGAAATAAATTAGGGGCAAGTCCAAAACTGCCTCCCTCAAACAATCCTTCTCGCATGGAGTCATTTGGCGTTCTCACCTTTTTCCAAACAATCGAATCCCGTAACTGTGGAAAGCCTCTTTCCTCAAGCCGATCCAACATTTTTTCAACAAAGTCTGTTTCTTCTGCCCAGTGAATGTGTTGTCCTGACGGAACTGGAATCAGCATATAAAGCGCGCTACAACCTTCTGGTGCAAGCGAAGGATCAATAATGGACGGATTAAATGTATAAAATGATGGGTCTTGTGGAACCGTCTTTGTTTGAAATACTTCCTTCATATGCTGGTCAAATTGTTTTCCCATAAAGAATTGATGAACAGGTGCATCATGATAGATCCGATCTAATCCAAGATACACCATCACACAGCCAGAGGATGGTACGTATTTACGCCGGTCTTGCCCATGTAAACCAAGCTGTTTTAGCGCTGCTGGATAATCACCGTTTATGACAAACGCATCCACTGCGATGGATTCACCGTTGATTTGCGCCCGTACAGCCTTATCTCCTTCAAACTCAAATTGCTCTACCGTCTGATGACGTTCCACGTTCACACCTGTAGCGATGAGCTGCTTTTCCAAAATCTCTACTAAACTAGCATAACCGCCTTTTAAATAGTAAATGCCATGTGCATGCTCACTGTATGACACAAGGGAATAAATGGCAGACGCTTCGTAAGGATTCCCACCAACATACAGCGTCTGTAGGGCGTATGCATCTCGCAGGCGTTCATCTGAGAAGTATTTCTTGAGTGCGCTTTGAACGGTTCGATATGCTTTTAATTTCATTAAAATTTTCATATTATCTTTTGTGAAAAATGTCCGTTTTTCATGAAAAGATTTTTCTAAAAATGCTTGCTGTCCTTCACGAAAACGATCTGTCATTTCTTTCATAAATGTCAGAAATCCTTGCTCTTCCTTTGGGAATACGCGCTTGATTTCTTCTAACTGACGTTCTAAATCAGAATACTTCGTATAGGAAGTTCCATCTTGATATCGGATGGTATATAGCGGATCAAGCTGTAAAAGATCAAGAGAAGAATCGTCGATGCCTACTTCGTTTAAAATTCCTTTTAACATGGCCGGAAGTAGGACAATAGTCGGACCTTCATCTATTTTATATCCTTTCTCACGTACAAAAGCAAGTCTCCCGCCAAGCCGTTCGTTTTTTTCAACGAGCGTCACATCATGTCCAGCTTTTCTCAAATAGAGTGCTGAAATCATTCCGCCAATTCCACCGCCAGCGATCAGGATATGTTTTGTCATGAGGCACTCCCCTTTTCATGATAGGTCGTTGTTTTTTTCTGTTTTTTCTGTGAGAGAATCGCATTTGTTGTAATGCGTGCTGATTCTAAAATGGTCGGGAGTCCGCTTCCGGGATGTGTGCCTCCACCCACGAGCCAGCAGTTTTTCAATTCATCGAATTCATTATGCGGACGCAGGACCATCATCTGCGTTAGCTGGTGCCCAAGATTAAATGTGGCGCCTTCATAAACAAACAGATCTTCTTCCCAATTCTTCGGGGTGATCATCCGCTCCACTTCAATATGCTGTCTAATATTTTTAAAGCCGGTTTTCTTCTCAAGTGTGTCCAGCACAAGTTCTCTGAATTGGTCTTGATGCTTTTCCCAGTCAATTCCGCTTTGATTGTTCGCAACTGGTGCTAATACATAGAGCGCTGACTTCCCTTTTGGTGCTAGCGAATCATCTGTGACACTTGCATTTTGTACATAGATCGATGGGTCATCAGGGAGTTCAAATGTCTTCGTAATCTCTTTAACAAATGCCGCGTAATCATCGGAAAATACGATCGTATGATGAGGCTCCTCATAAATGGTATCTAACCCTAAATACAACATAAAGGTAGAGCATGAGAACTTTTTCTTTTTTAGTTTCTTTTCACTATATTTCTTTAACAAATCTGGCTCGACTAGTTTTGTCATCACATGTGCAAAATCACCATTGATGACGACCTCATCTGCCTGGATCTCCTCTCCTGATTCTAAACGCACACCTGTCACTTTTCTTCCTTCGGTCAGCAACTTTTCGACTCCAGATGACAGGTGAATGTTCGCTCCTGATTCTACCGCTACCTTTGCCATAGCTACTGATAGCTGATTCACACCGCCCTTCGGATGAAAAACCCCTGTATCATGCTCCATATAGGATAGAATGGAGAACGCCCCAGGACACTCCCATGGGGACATGCCTAAATATTTTGATTGAAACGTAAACGCATATTTCACAGATTCATTTGAAAAGTAATCTGATAACACATCATATAAGCTCTTGTTTAATGACAGCTGAGGTAGTGCTTTGATAACTTTCGGCCGTAAATAGTGATGGAAACGATCCATTTTACTTTGTAAAATGGGTGTTAGGCGGTCCATTTTTCGCTTTGTATCCTTCATAAAGCGTAAATACCCTTCACCTTCTCCTGGTGAAAAGGCTTCTAATCGTTTGTACATTTCCTCTTGATCTCGAATCATATCAAGCTGATGATCTTGAAAAATTAAACGATACATCTCTTTTAACTCAATCACATCTATATAGTCATAAAGGTTTTTACCTGCAAAGGAAAACAGCTCCTCTGCAATATGAATCATGCTGAGAAAGGTAGGACCTGTATCAAACGTGAATTCACCTAACTGAAATTTAGAGTTACGTCCACCAATAAAGGGCTGTTTTTCGTATATATGAACATCATGGCCTTTGCTTTGCAACATCATGGCTGCCGCTAGTCCTCCTGGTCCTGCTCCGATCACAACGATTTTCATTATCCTTTTTCCTCCAAATTAATTCACTTTAAGTTAATTATACAAATTAGAAATGTTAGATCAACTTTTGATGTGCTCTAAAAGGCTCATTTAAAGAAAAAAAAGAGCCGGCTTTCTTTCAACAATTGCAAGAAAACCGACCCTTTGTTATACGTCTATATCAATTCGGTATGTTTCAAACCAATGATGAATTTGTGCCAAGTGGGCGATCAGCTGAGGTCCTTTCATCAGCTGGCCATACCAAGGAACTTGGAAGGAAGCCCCTTCCGTTTCAATGAGCTGTTTGAGTTGATGTGGATTTAAAAATTCGTGAAGTACAGAATCTTTATTCGTTAAGCAATCTGTCAACATCTGCTTAACAGCCGTCGTATATGCTGGGTGATGTGTTTTTGGATAAGGACTTTTCTTGCGATAAAGCACTTCATTTGGCAAGATACCCTCTAGAGCTTTTCTTAAAACCCCTTTTTCACGATTTCCATGCATTTTCATTTCCCAAGGAATATTCCACACATATTCGACTAGACGATGATCAGCAAATGGCACACGCACTTCAAGACTCGCACCCATACTCATGCGGTCTTTTCGATCAAGCAGTGTTGTCATAAACCAAATCATATTTAAGTAAAAAAGTTCTCTTCGGACTTTATCGATTCCCGTTTCTCCTTCTAATAGAGGGGTTTCTGCCACAGTTTCTTCGTATTTACTTTGGGCATATTCTTTCAGCGACAATTTCTTTTGCCACGTGTCTTGAAGCAGCTGGATACGGGCATCAGTTGATCTCATCCAAGGAAATCCATTTGTTTCATTCGCCATGTGAAACCAAGGATAGCCCCCAAAGATCTCATCAGCACATTCACCCGACAAGCCAACAACAAAATCTTTTTTTATTTCCCGACAGAACCAAAGGAGCGACGAATCAATATCAGCCATGCCTGGTAAATCTCGCACTTCAACAGCTTCTTTTAAATAGAAAGCAAGATCCTCTTGACTGATGATACAATGATGGTGCTGAGTTTGAAATGCCTTCGTCATTCGCTCGATCCATGGGCCGTCAGCATTTGGCTGGAATTGACTTGCCTCAAAGAATTGGTCATTCCCTTCATAGTCAACGGAATACGTATGAAGTGGGGCTTTCCCAATGGTTTCAAAGTGCTTTGCGGTAATGGCGGTAATCGCACTGGAATCGACGCCACCAGATAAAAATGTACAAACAGGTACATCGGAGACAAGCTGTCTTGTCACAGCATCAGTGAAGAGGTCCTTGACTTGCTGTGCCGTCTCTTCAAGTGAATCAGTATGTGGCTTACTCTCAACATTCCAATATCTCCATACACGCAGCCCTTCTTTTGAAAAGGTGAGTGCATGTGCAGGTCTTAGCTCTTTTACTCCTTTAAATACGCCTTGCCCTGGGGTTCGCGAAGGACCCAATCCAAAGATTTCAGCTAGCCCCTCATGACCAACCTTTGCTTTCATATCAGGATGGGCAAGTAGTGCTTTAATCTCTGATCCAAATAAAAAGGATTGTTGACATTCTGTATAGAAAAATGGCTTAACGCCTAGACGATCTCTGCCTGCAAATAATAATTCACGCGCACTATCCCAAATCGCAAATGCGAAAATGCCATTAAAATGGGTCACACACTCTTCCTTCCATTCTGTGTAAGCGTGAAGAAGAACCTCTGTATCAGAATGTCCGAGAAAACGGTGGCCTCTTTTTAACAACTCTTTCCGTATATCCTCCGTATTGTAGAGCTCCCCATTGTATACAACCGTATAAGCATGGTTTTGATGTGTATACGTCATCGGCTGTTTTCCGCCCTCCACATCAACCACAGCCAATCTTTTATGTCCGAAAAGAACGTGCTCACTTTTCCACGTATTCGTATCGTCTGGCCCTCTTTTAGATAATGTATCTGTCATTCGATTGATTACATGACCCTGTTGGATGAGCTGCTTTTTAAAGTCTGCCCAGCCTGTAATTCCACACATCACCATCAGCTCCCATCCGTTTTTCAACAAAAATTCTCATTAAGCCTTTCTTAGTTTATGCATCGTCTTCTTGATAGTTGAATTGTCCTTTTTCTATGAGGTATAGGACATGCCTCATTTGGTAAGAAAAGAAAGATGAAAGGAGATGGTGTCGTGGAGAATCGAATGAAGTATCTTCAGCAATCCAACCAAAGATGGTGTCACGGATCTTTACTCATCGAAAAAGGGCAATGTCTGATTGAAGATGAAGAAGGAGAGATCATGCTTCCAGAAAGTCTCCAAAGCCCCATGATTTTCATCAAAGATAGGAATGATTGGGCAAAGGGGGAATTGCTCGGAAGCACGATTCTTCATGAAAACGGAGAACTGCACGAAATAAAAGGCGGTGAACTCATTCAATATACACCGATGCTTGCCAAAGGCTGGGTTGATTTCCTTATGTCTGTTCCTGAAAACGGATTTTATCACGTGATTAAACAGTTAGAACAGCTTGGTTTTTCTGTCTACGATTGTGTCTTTTCCTCCTTCTACCCTTTTCACTCTGTTTCTTTCTTTCAATTCTCCGCCGAGATTCAATCACTTGCGCTTCATTATTATCATCAGACAGCACATGGTCAAATTCGGTTTGAGTGGACCACTTCCAGCGGTCATATGTCTACTTCTCAGTTTCATGTCATATAAAAAAGGCACTGCTTTGAACAAGCAATGCCTCAGTGTGTAGACAAACCCTCGCATTCGTTGTCAGGTCTGTGCGCTGGTGCTCGCCCTTCCTAGACTTCAAGGGTTTTCAATCACGCTGAATAAAAGACAAGGGCTAAAATAAAATCATTTTAGCCCTTTGTCAACAATCTGATGTTATTTAAAAGATATGAAAACCAATTGGCAAACGCAGGCCAAGTAAAATGGTGACAATCGCAACCACGATAAAGCCGATCAACACACCTGTGATGGATTTCCCTTTTTTCTTACGAACAAGGACCATTTCCATGAAGCCAATGACCAGAATACCTAGCAACATTTTTCCGAAATACTCGCCTTGATATCCTGGAATCTTCATTCCTGTGCGAACATATAATTCGACGCCTGTCGCGATAATCAGCACGTAAAATAGACGTACGATCATATGGACAATTTTAGCGCCTTTATCGCGATTACCTGCTAATGCAAAGGCAACGAAAAACAAAATAATGCCTAGCACCCACACTGTAATATGTAAATGTGTTCCCATGTGTTAGTTCCCCCTTTATCAAGTACCATTTACATCGTACCACGAAATAAGTCGAACACCAAACGACAATCCTGTGTCAACTCGACATTTACTTGACGCGGTTGGATAATGTACCAATCGGTTCGATGGTCACTTCAATTTGGTCACCAGATGCTAAAAATTTTGGCGGATTAAAGCCTTTTCCAACGCCAGACGGTGTACCAGTTGCAATGATATCACCAGCCTCCAATGTCATCCCTTTTGACAAGGTCGACACGATCTTCTCGATTGGGAAGATCATTAAACCGGTACTCGCAGACTGACGAAGCTCCCCGTTCACTCTCGTTTCCACATGAAGCTCTCCATGATTTTCAATCAATGACTTATGAACGATAAAAGGGCCCATTGGACAGGATGTATCCAAACTCTTTGCAATAAAAAATTGTTTATGTTTTTTCTGCAAATCTCGTGCGGTCACATCATTTAAGATGGTGTATCCAAAGATATAATCATTTACTTCTTCTGGCTGAATATCCTTACCTGATTTGCCAATGACAATGGCTAGTTCTCCTTCATAATCCAATTCATTTGTCACGTTTTCATGAAGCAAAATATCCGCTCCATGTCCAACAACTGAAGTAGGTGACTTCGTAAAAATCATCACGTCCTCGGGTATATCTGCTGCGCTTCCCATTTCCATCACATGATCTTGATAATTCTTGCCGACACACATAATATTTTTGGATGGTTTCGGAATCGGTGCATGCAGTGTCACGTCTGCAAGTGGATAAATGTAAGAGCCTTGATCTTCTTCTTTTTTCTTCGCCCAATCGAGGAGTTGTCTAACGTGTTCGACAAACTTGTCCCCAATTTCTATGCATTCAGATAAGGTGTTTGGGAGTGTTTCCAGTTCGAATAATTTGGCTTCTGCTTTCTTAACATCCATGACCCACTGATCATCAATGACGACTCCTATAAACACTTGACTATGTATTTCACCTGTAAAAAACTTCATGTCTTCCCCTCACAATCTTCTTTTCGCTAAGTGATAATGTCTCATCTTATTTCTCTACAAAATAAAAAAAACCCTTTTTTATCATACCTCTTTTAAAAAGGGTTTCAAAATGATGCGCTTAATTAGCGGTAACGTCGATACTCCCACATATTCCCTTGATCCCATTTGCGATCAACATTTCCTTCGCTTCGATGATGGCGTTTTTTCTTTCCGCATCCTCGGCATGAATGACTTCGTCTGTCGTGATGTGAACGTTTAGATCGATGACTGCGGTGTGACTTGCGGTCGCTTTTCTTATGATGGGATCTGCGTTTGCTTCGGTATGACTTTTTATGATCGGATCTGTGTTTGCTGCGGCATGATTTCTTGTGATGGGATCTGCGTTTACTACGGTATGATTTTTTATGATCGGATCTGTGTTTGCTGCGATATGATTTTTTATGATCGGATCTGTGTTTACTACGATACGACTTTTTCGATTTACTTTTTTTGCTGCGATAAGATGTTTTACTTTTACGTGGTTTTTCACTCTTCACGCTTCTCTTTGATCTGTAGCTTTTTTTGCTGTGGTGTGACTTACGTCGACCTCCGCCACCAAAGAACCAGTTATAGTGTTTTGAATGACGAGAACGAGATGATTTGTGTGATGTTCCCGATTCTGGTTCACGATCTAAGTGCTGATCACGCCCCTCACTTCTGAGCGTCTCAACTGCATCCTCAATATGTGAATGATCAAATGTGCTCACGTACCATTCCCCTCCCTAAGCTGTGTCTTGACAAAACAAACAGACAAAACTGTTTATCTTCTCTGCTTTATGCTACGAGACTTGGTAGACAAGTGTTCTTGGCGAATGCCTCTTTCTTTGAAAAATCCATGAATACCCATCGTTCAGGTACAGGACATCCCTTCATTTTCATATGGTAAACAAGAGAATAGGAGGCTGATTCCCGTATGAACATAGAATCTTTAAAGAACCTTGATATCTGGATTCATCCAAAAGATCTCATGTCATTAAAAAAGGACGTATGGAATGATGAGCCAGTAGAGGCGATCCTGAAAACCGGTCAAACAAAATCACACATTTATGCGTCATACCGTGGTTCACATATTAGAAAACTGAAGAAAAAATCCTATCAAATTGAATATCGTAAGCCAAAGCAACGACAAGGTGAAGCGATTTTCCACTTAAATGCAGAATATAATGATCCTTCCTTTATCCGGAACCGGCTGTCCTTTTCTTTTTTTGAACGGATTGGTGTCTTGAGCCCAACCGCTTCCCATATCTTCCTGACGATCAATGGAAGAAAGGAAGGCATTTATTTAAAAATAGAATCTGTCGATGAGCTATTTTTCCATAAACGCCAGCTAGAGCATGGGGGTATTTATTATGCAGTGGATGACGATGCCAATTTCTCTCTCATTAGTTCGTTTGATAAAAAGCCAAAAAAACATCTTCTTCTTGGATATGAGAAGCAAGCTGGGACAGCAAAGCATGACAAGCAACTGAGCGAATTCATCTATTTCTTGAACACCGCAACAGATGATCTTTTTGCAGAGAAGATTGGGCAGTATCTTGATGTCACACAGTATTTCCTCTGGCTCATTGGGGTTGTTTGCACACAAAACTTCGATGGCTTTGTTCATAACTATGCCCTGTACGTCAATGAACATGGCAAGTTTCAAATACTTCCGTGGGACTATGACGCCACATGGGGACGAGATATTCATGGCGATGAAATGGCGTTTGATTATATTCCTGCGAGCGGGTTTAATACACTAACTGCTAGATTACTCCATATTCCGTCTTTGAAGAAAACCTATTATTCTCTTTTTCAACAAGTGCTTGATACACACTTTTCAGAGGAACACCTCTGTCCATTGATCGACAAATGGCATGCTTCCATTTTGCAGAGAATTGAAGACGATCCTTATACGAAAGATAGAAAGGAGGCATTACAGTCAGAACGAGAATTAATCCGGACTTATATCAACAAAAGACGACGTTATTTACAAACGGAAATTAGAAAAGAGATCTAAAAACTGATCCGGATGCTTTCGAATTTTGTCACTTTATTACTCATATTGACGAAACCACTTTTTTTATAGAAAAATCGGTTATAATAACCATATCCTTCTATAAGATAAAAAATGTGAGAGTTGGCGTCCGTTATGATCAATTATGAGATTGAACAAAAAAGATTGCATTTAATTGAGACTGCGAAAAAATTCGGTATGAATGCCGAAGAAACCATCAGATGCAGTCAAGAACTTGATCTCCTTTTAAATAAAGGGATTAAGCATGCCTCCAAACAATGCACAAAAAAAGGGTAAGCCATACACCTATTTCCTCTTCTCATCACATGCTGACAAAAAGACCATCACACATTCAAAGACCCATCATAAGCTATGGTGAAACGCCCAAATCAAAGTGCCCTAATTTTATAAAGGATGTGCACCGCTATGCCGGCTATCGTTGGAGCCTTTAAAGTAAATGCCGTCGGAACGAGCGGAGTCGTTCATGTGGGAGACTGCATTACCATTTCTCCTAACAGTCAAGTTAAAACGTTTGCTGGAGCAGGCAGTTTTAACACGGGGGATCAATTACGCATAAGCAACTATAAAAGTGTCACAAATACGTACGACAGTGATGTCGTTGATCAACCGCTTGTTGGTAACTTGTAAGGAGTGAATCGATTGAACTTCTATATTAATCAAGCGATACAAATTAATTATTTGCGCGTGGAGGCTGTGAGTAACTCCTCTGTTCTACAAATCGGGAGTGCGGGCTCGATCAAGGCACTTTCTAATCTGTATAACACAGGCAGCTACGTCGAATCAGCACCTGCTGCCATTGGCCCACAAGAAATAGAAGAATCTATTGGCGCCACAACTGCCCCTTTTGTACCGCTTCAGTCACCAACATCTTAGAGACATCTGCAATCCCCGGAGGTGTATTTACATGTACGATTATCAAAGTCATACGCCACAAATGTATGGCATCATTCAAAAGCAAACACAACAAATCATGATGCTTGAAAAAAAGCTGAACGAACTTCAGCAGGAAGTGCAAATGATCAAAGATAAACCAACAACTCATATAGACCGGATTGATTATCAATTTGATCAACTGAAAATCGAGCGGCTAGAAGGCACATTGAATATCGGTCTTAACCCATCTGATCCGAATAGTGTTCAAAATTTTGAAGTGAGCCAAACAACTACACCGGGAATTGGCATGATGCAGCAAGAAATGGCTGATCAATTCTTTCAGCAAACACGCCAGCTTGTCGATGCCTTTTTAAATGAAGAAGCGCCTGAACTACTTGAAGAATTAGAGCAGCGATATAAAGGAAGCCTTGATGAAAGCAACAAGCACCATATCATCGAAGACATCCGAAAGCAAATTGATAGTAGAATCACATACTATGCAGGCCAGTTACCACACCGGGAAGAGATGACGCCACTGCAACGATCGGAACAAATCGCTGAATATGTGAAGCATGATATCAAACGAGCGATCGAGCACTTTTTAGCCCCCCAACCAAATGAGACGAAAGGAGAGGAAAACGGATGAATTTCACAGTCGTGAACCGCAATATCGAGACTGGAAGCATTAAAGTCGTTGGGGTCTCTTCTTCTTCCCTTTTTATCATCGGAGACACTGAACATGTGCAATTATCCTCTATTTTTGATACACCACCAGAATCACTGATTATTGGCCCGTTTGTTCCTCTAGCACCACAATAATGAGAAAGCGTACGTCACGTGTAAAGTTCATCAAGGTAAACTCTGTCGGGCTTTCAAGTGTTGTGCAAATGGGTGATACACAGCAGCTATGTCCTCAAGTCAACGTGTTAGCTGTGCAACGAACCATTAGTTTGTTTTATGGCAATGAAGGCGTGAATGTAAACTCAAAGGAATTCCAAGTATACGCTGAGCCTATTCCTTTGATGCTGCCAGAGCGATCCGTAAGGACGGCATTTCATCATGAAAATCCCGTGATTAACGTTTCCTCCATCCATGTAGAAGGGGTCTCTTCTTCTTCTATTTTTCAAATTGGCTCTACATGTGGAATGAAGGCGATTGCACGTGTGAAGCATATTCGGGAGTTATTTAGTAATCAGGAGGAAAAACCGCCAAGCTCACAACAGGACCTACCTATGCATATGATGGTGATATGACTTCGGATAAAGGATGTCGATTATGCCAGCAATTGTCGGACCCATTTACATTAACTCTATTTCTGGGGGCGTCGTAAACGTCGGTGATTCGTTTTACCTTTCACCTAAAAGTTCATCTAAATCAGCTCTTGGTTCTGGGGCGGGGAATACCGGAGATTTCTTGATATTGAATAATGGCATTAGCGCAACCAACTACGTCGATCCTGATTTAAATGATCAGAATATGGTAGGCAACGCATAAAGCACTCCTCTACACACAGATGTTTACGAGAGGAGTGCTTTATTGTGCTTATGTCTTTCTGCGTTGTCTTGATTTTTTCGTTTTCACCAGCTTACTTGCTGGCTGTTTCCGAATCCATTTGATATACGGGACGATCTTTTCATCTTGTCTTAACGCATCAAGCGTATTCAAACGTGCGGCAAGCTCCTGATTGGTAAAGAGGGCATGCACTTGTTTATGACAAGGAATACAGAGGTAGGCTGTTGGCAAGAATGCCCCGCCTTCCTCTCTTGGTGTCAAATGATGCTCTGTCAAAAGAACATCTTGCCTCCCGCACAACTCACATAATCCAATCGTTTGCTTGGCCATCTTGACAACACCTCAATGTTTACATCAATTCCATTGATACTGTGGTCCCTTTTCCACTCGGATCAGCCGGATGGACAATGAGCTTCTTCGGCAATCTCATCTTCAATTCTTCGACATGACTGATGACCCCAACGGCTAAATCTTGAGATTGAAGCTTTTCTAACGCAGTAATCACCGTATCTAATAAGTCTTGATCCAGTGTACCGAAACCTTCATCAAGGAAAAAGAATTGTAGTGGGAATTCACCTCTCAGCTGAATTTGTGCTGACAAGGCAAGTGCTAGCGCTAATGAAGTAAGGAAGGTTTCTCCGCCTGATAAGCTGGATACCGGGCGTCTCACCCCTCCATTTGCATCATCACGCATCACAAAGCCGCCTTCTGAATCGACCTCGATGGCATAGCGTTGTCTTGTCAACAAGCCAAGACGAGCAGAGGCATCACGGCTGACACTTTCTAATTGTTCTTCTGCTAGAAACTCGACAAATGTATTTCCTTTGAACACGGATTCCAGCTTAGCAAGTCGATCAATTTCTTGCTGTAAGTCTTGCATACGCTCATGAATGTGTGAAAAGCGTTGATGGTTTTCTTCCATGACACGTAAATGCTCTTGGGCAGACCCGCTCAGCCGCGTTGCTTCCTCTAATGCATGTTCTGCCGCCTCTTTTTTCATTTGAATATCTGCCCACTGCTCGTCATCAAGTGACTCATCTTTGAGCAGTTCAGAAATTCGCTTTAAGTTTGCGGCACATTGCTTTCTTTTATCCTCAAATTGTTCAATTTCCTGTTTGACCGTTTGACGTACCGTTCTGTCCATTAAAGCAGGCACGATTTCCTCTCTCTGACTAAAAGTGGAGGACGCTGCTTCTTTATGCCACGCTTCTTCCGCTTCTTGTTTTCGACGTTCTGCCTCTTGCAGTTGACGCTCACTACTGGAAAAGCGACTCTGTGCCTCACTGAATGATTGATGAGCTTGCTTTAATGCTTGATACGATTGTTGTTCCTTTTCCGTTAATTGGACGAGGGTTTGCTCTACTTCGTGAAGCTCATCTGAAAAAGAGGCGGCTTTCAATGGATATTGCGCGAGTTCTTTTTCAAATTGCTCTATGTGCTGTTGCTGAATGTCTAGCTGATGCGTCAGTTTATCAAGCTCTTTTTGAAGATCCAGCATATGCGTTTGTATCTGCTCTTTTACTTGCTGTTTGTCTTCTAAAAACGCAATACTTTTCTCTATGCGTTCTTTCAATTCTTCAGCTTGTTGATCTTTTTCATCTATTTGTTTTTGCATGTCTTGCACGTGATCGATCGTCAAGTGCGGGAAAACCTGTCCAAATTGTGTCGTATGCACAGAAAGCTCTGTCTGAAGTTCTGTGATCAGCTCATTGACCTCTTGGATTCGCTGCTGTTCGTATGACAATTGATCTTTTATTTTGCTCAATTGCGCCGCTTTATCCTGCGTTTCATCCATTAATCGAGATCGCAACTGATCAATTCCTTGAATGTCTTGCTTCATGCCTTTCCACTCTTGAATGATAGGCTTTAAGGACTGAGGGTTCTGCACCGTTTCGGTCACTCCCGCAGCAACTTCCGCATCAGGGGCTTTTTGAGATAAGAAGGAGAATTGCTTCACCAATTGATTGGCATGCGTTTCGAGGAGCTGCTTTTCTGCATACATGTCTCTCGCATATTCTTCTGCTTGTTTGAGCTCTTCTTCCATCTTCTGAATCACTTCATCAATTTGCACAACAGTTTCTTCATGATGTTCAGGAAGCGCAACCTTTGGGTCATGATGTGTTGATCCACAAACAGGACAAGGCTCACCGTCAACTAGTTCTGCTGCCAGTTCTTTTCTTAATTCTGCCGCTCTAACAGCATCACGCTGCGTTAATTTTTCAAGTTTATCCTTTTGCGTTCGCTGAATAAAGGCCATCAGCGCTCGTTCTATTTCACATACGTAGAAATAAAGTTGTTCAATCGATTGAAATGATTGGTTTATTTTTTCATGATGATCTTTCTCTTCTTTTTGAAGCTGCACATAGTTGTGTTGTGCTTGTGAGAATCTCTTGTTCAGCTCCGCGAGCTTCTGATCTTCCTTTTGAATGGTCTGGTTGAGTCGTTGAATCTGCTCACTTAAACGCAAGGCTTCCTGCACACTCTTCCGTTCATTTGCCGAAACTTGTAGTTGCTCTAAGTCACGTTTGAGCTGTGCTTGTTTTGCTAAGGCACGTTCTAATAGAGAATCAAGACTCTCCGCTTCTTCATTTTTCTGTTTCAATTGCAGGGTTTTGTCATTCTTCTGCTGCACGATTTTCGTTTTTTCTTGAACAGCTACTTCTAATTTTCGTTCGATTTCCTTTAATTGAATGAGCTGTTGTTTCTTTTCGAGAAGCTTTGGTTCAGTCTCTAATTTCTTTTGCCTGTCACGTTCATACTCCTGTGTCATTTGATCATGTACAGTTTGCTGATGATGCAAATGCTTTTCTGCTTCCTGCTTCTCTTTTGATGATTGTGCAAGCTGCTCTTCAGCTTTTGCTAATGCATCCGCATATGGCTTTAACGCTTCAGCCTGCTCTGCGACCCCAAGTTGATTCTTTTTTTCTTCGATTGTTGGCGCCAACAAGTTAAGCTTGTTTTGCTCCGTGATATAGATGTCTTGTTCTTTTTGATATTGCCAGATTGCTTGCGCCTTTGTGAAAGCAGTGAATGCTTTGTCTCTCGCCTGTTTTTTCTCATGAAATATGGTTTTTGCCTGCACAGCAGCTGTTTTGGCTTTCTCCAGTGCCTCTGGTCCTGCTTCTCCTAAACCATTCAGCTCAGCTTCCCATTCTTTTTTTTGTCCGTTTTTCTTTTGTGCCTTTGCACGCAAGCGCTTGACGAGCTGGTCACCATACTTTTCTAGATTAAACAAACGCTGAAGCATTTGACGTCTTTCTGCCCCTTTTAAAGAGAGGAATTCAGCAAACTTCCCTTGTGGCAACACAACGGCACGTGTAAAGTCATCAATTGTTAAGCCAAGCAATTCTTCGATCTGACGATTGACGTCACTCGCTTTATCTGCAAGAACTGTCTGCGTCGTATCATTGATTTCAATGAGGCGGCACAATGTCGTTCTTACTTTCATTTCATCTGCCCGTTTGAACACCCGCTCTACTTTATAAGAAATGTGATGCTCCTTTTGCAAAGCGAATGTAAAGGAAACAGACAGCTTTTCCTCCGCTTGATTTAAAATGCCATGTGTATTATTTAATGCGCGTTCAACCTTGCCATAAAGGGCGAGTGTCATGGCATCTAGGATGGAGGACTTTCCACTCCCTGTCGGTCCAAAAATACCGAACACTCCTGCATCACACAAAGAACTGAAATCAATAGTTTGCTCTTCTCTGAAGCTATGAAGTCCTTTAATGGTTAGTGTGATCGGCTTCATGTCGCTTCCTCCTCTTGCGTTTCATTGGCAAGTTCTAAAAACAGCTGGACGGTTTTTTCATCTGGCTGTCCGCCACCTGTTTGACGTTCATAAAATTTGACGAAACGTTCTTCAATGGACAGCTTTTCCTGCTTTTTTTGTTCCTCCATTTGTTGTAGCTCTTGAAACTTCGGTCGAATATGGATAAAGCCGTTATGTTGCTTTCTTAATTGATGGATCTCTTCAATGGACAGTTGATCTGTTAAGTGGATCTCTAAATCAATCCAAGCGTTTAGATCGCGTCTTTCTGAGAGCCATTCATGGACCTGATGTAAACCTTCTGTTGCCTTCCATTTCACAAGCGGCTTACCACTTGATAGAAAGACTTCTTTCCAGTTTGCTTTTTCGTTCGGCTTTGCCTCCACAATGGTCACTGATTTCGCATAGCCTGATTCGGAAAAGCTATAGGCAAGCGGTGAGCCGGAATAGCGGGCGATGGTGTTGGCTCGTTTGATCGTTTGCGGACGATGCAAATGACCAAGTGCGACGTAACAAGCAGCTTCAGGCAAACTATCAGCTGCTACCGTATAAGCTCCCCCCACTTCAATCGGTCTTTCCGAGTCAGTGGAACTCCCGCCTGCCACATAAATGTGACTTGTTGCGATATTCACCGTATCAGCCTGGAATTGAGCGCTTAAATGCCGAAACGCTTGTTGTATTTTCAGATTGTAATGGTCACGCAGTAGTTTTTCATCAAAGGTTTCAGCCAGTACTTCATTTAGCCTTGCCTCAGAAGGATAAGCAAGTGCTGCAACTGATAATCGTTCGCTTGATGATGGCACATCAACTCGAATGATGTCACTTGTTGGGTATCCAATTAAATGAATCCCCTGCTCATTTGTTAAAGGTGATGCGGCCGATAAACGATCTGGGTTGTCATGGTTGCCTGAGATGACGACAACTTGACGTTTTCCTTTATCAGATAACGCAGACAGACTTTCATAAAATAACTGTTCTGCCCTTGCCGGTGGATTGACAGTATCAAAGGCATCACCTGCCATCACAATGACATCAATTTGTTCGTCCTCGACGATTTGTACCAATTCTTCTAAAAACTGTGCTTGTTCCTCAAGCCGGCTTCTGCCTTCAAGGGTTTTCCCTAAATGCCAATCGGCTGTGTGAAGAATCCTCATGTCACTCACCTCTCATTCCATTCACTTATAAAGAAATCTCTAGATTCCCATCAAAGAAATAAAGAATTTTCTCCTCTAATGTCCTATTTGTTAATCGTTCTACAGCTGTTGCATATAACGTGATTTGGGTTTCATAGCGTTTTCTCAATATGGATTCTGCCGCTTCCACCCCTGCATATCTTCCTTGCACTCTATCTGTTTTATAATCAAGTAAATACAGCTTTCCATTTTCTTCGAACAAGCAATCGATCATTCCTTGAATGAGCACAGACTCATCCTCTGCCTCAATATGGCTGTACACTTCTTTGACAGGTAACACCATACTAAATGACACTTCTCGCTTCACCCAGTCAGCTGTTTGTAGCTTTTGACCGATGGAGGTGGAAAAGAACGCCACAATTCCGGCTACATCAATTGATTGTATTTGTTCATCTGTCAGCAAGTCTCGTTCCTTTAATGAATCGAGCAGCTGCTGAATACGTGATTCATCGTAGGGCTCTTGTGACGGAATTGGGATATGCTGCATCACCGTATGCATGGCAGTACCTTGTTCTGCCGCAGTGAGTGTTTTTTCCTTCATAAATGCTGGGCGATCATATACGGTTGAACGGCCTTTCCGAAGGGAAGATGGAACACTGTATTCATCCTCTATTTCTTTCATTCTCTTGATCTCTGAAACAGACTGCTTTGTCCCGACTTGTGAAGCGGTGAGATGTGGGTATCTCCATGAAAGTCTTTCTGCAACCTCCTGCGTATACACATCATGCCCCTCAACTGGATCCCCTGCCATCAATGCTTGAATCACGTCATCTTGTTGCTTTTTATCAAGCGTCATTTCTTCTTTCAACAAGTCTGTCGCTTGCGTAAATGAAATCCTAAATGAAGATGGGTGGGTGAAAATAGTGCCGGTTTCTTCTTCTAAAATGGCTGACATTGCTTGATGGCGGATAAGGGCAGGTCCAATGAAATCTAAATAGGTTTTGGCTTGATATCGTTCAAAGTCAGGGAGTAGCCATTCTTCTCCATTGGCGGCATTCTTCCATTTATTCAGTGCTTTCACTTGATTTTTGACTGAACCGACCAAAAATAATTTTTCCTTTGCTCTTGTTAGAGCGACATACAGTACCCTCAGTTCCTCGGACAATAATTCTTTTCTCATCTTTTTCTTCATTGCGACAAGTGGTAACGTCGCATAACTAATTCTTAGCTCAGGATGAATATACTTACTCCCAAACCCTAATTCTTTATCAAGCAAGTAGGATTGATTTAAGTCCATCATGTTAAAGTTCCGACCTAGCCCTGCCGTAAACACAACTGGAAATTCTAATCCTTTACTACTATGAATCGTCATCATCCGGACAACATCTTCTGTTTCACTTAGTGTTTTCGCCGCTCCGAGATCATCCCCGCGATCCTGCATTTTTTCAATAAACCGCAGGAATCGAAACAAGCCTCTAAATGTAGCTTTTTCGTATTGTTTCGCTCGATCATACAGTGTGCGGAGATTGGCTTGTCTTTGTTTCCCCCCAGGCATTCCGCCAACATAATCGACATATTGGGTATCGCGGTAAACCTCCCAAATCAATTCTGCCACCGAATGATTGATTGAAAAGTCACGCCACTTACGCAATAAATTGAAAAAGCGTAGCAATTTTTTGCATACGGGATGATCAGAATGAGTGACACTGATGAAAGCTTTCACAGCATCATAATAAGTCCCTTTTTTATCACTCGTTCTAATCAGTGCCATTTCATTTTCATCTAAATGTACAATTGGTGACCTTAACACCGCAGCCAGTGGAATATCCTGATATGGATTATCAATGACCTTTAATAGAGAAAGCACCACAGAAACCTCTGTTGCTTCAAAATAACCAGTGGACAGGTTCGCATAAACAGGGATTCCTTGCTTTTTCAGCTCCTCCATCATTTGCGGAGCCCACGGCATAGACCGTAACAAAATCACAATATCTCGATATTGTAGGTTTCGGCTCATTTGCTGTTTTGCATCGTACACTTGAAAAGGCTGGTCGATCAGCTCTTTTATTTTCCTAGCAATGACTCTTGCCTCGAATTGTACCGTTTCTAACTCTTCTCGTTCTTCATCGGTTTCTGTCTCATGTTGATCAAGGTGTACGAGAAGCATTTCTGTCGTTGTATCTTCACTTTCAGGGTAGCTCGCACCAAGCTTTAATTCAGCTTGTTCATCATATTCAATTTCGCCAACGGCTTCTCCCATCAGCTGTTTGAACAGGAAGTTTGTGCTGTCCAGCACATCTGATCGACTTCGGAAGTTTTTATTTAAATCGATTCTTTTCCCTGTTTCTTTCCCATCATGTCTAAACTGCTTATATTTATTTAAAAAGAGCATCGGCTCGGCAAGTCTAAAGCGATAGATCGACTGCTTGACGTCGCCTACCATAAACAGGTTGCCTTCTTCTGGGGTTTTTCCTTTAGACACAAGCTTTAAAATGGTTTCTTGTACAAGGTTTGTATCCTGATATTCATCAACGAGTACTTCCTCAAATTGCTGTTGATAATACTTTGCCGCTGCTGTCTCAACGAGATCCCCGTCTTCATCCTGCACAGCTAAAATTCTTAAACAATAATGCTCTAAATCTGAAAAATCAACAATCGATTTTTCTAGTTTCGCTTTTTCAAAACGTTCGCCAAAGGCAATGACGAGATCGACAAGGGTTTCCACGACTGGCTTCATCTCTGCCAAGCTCTTTAAATGTTGCTTCGGACTTCGCATAAAGTATTCATCTTTTAATTTTCCCAATTGCTTTTTTGCTTGATTGCGCGCGTCCGTAGCCTTTTCTAGTAAAGCAGGGTCATATTCGTCCCCTTTACATGTCTTCAGCCTTTTGAAATTGATGTTCGGCAAGAGCTCATATAGCTTCTCAAAATCATCTTGATGTGCGATGACTTCATTTACTTGCGCTAAATCATCTATAAAATTCTCTGCTCTTGGAGCCGGTCCGCCAGGTTCTTTTGTGAGTGCCAGTGCTCGTTCGAGTAATTCCTGACAGCTTCGCAATACGAGAGAAAGGTCTTCTTTGATATATGGATAAAACGGTAAATCCTCGATTTTTGTTTGATCATCCACATCATATAGTGAAATAAATGCTTTCATCCACTGCACAGGAGAAGGGTGTGATCTAGAAAACTCATACATTCTTTTGACAAGCCATTGCAGGTCTAAGTCATGTCGATCAGAGGTGTAACGATCAACCAGTTCAAAGAAGGACGGCTCCCCTGCTTTATATGCGTCCTCAAACAGCTCATCTAATACCTCGTCTCCTAATAATTCTCCTTCTGTTTGATCTGCCAATCGAAAGCCTGGATCAAGATCAATCTCATAATAAAATGTCCGGAGAACTTGTAAACAAAATGAGTGCAAAGTAGAAATATTGGCTCGGTTCATGAGCGATAGCTGTCTTCGCAAATGAAGTGACCCGGGATTTTTTGAGAGCTCTTTCTCAAGTGCTTCAGTCATTCGATGTTTCATTTCTGCGGCAGATGCATTTGTAAACGTCACAACGAGAAGACGGTCCACATCAATTGGATGTGTAGGGTCCGTCATTTTCCGAATGAGTCGTTCAATCAAAACAGCCGTTTTACCCGATCCTGCCGCTGCAGCTACAAGAATATCCTGCCCTTCAGAAACGATGGCTTCCCACTGGTCATCGGTCCATGTACTGTTATTCGGTTTTGGTATGTGCATACTGATCCCCTTCTTTTTTGATCCGGTCTATCATGACATCATCTTTCTCAGATGTGAGTATTCTAAATTCATTATCTTCTATTGATTCATCGAACTGACAAATCGACTTAAATGAACAAAAGCGACAAGGCGTTTGGTCTTTTAATTTATATGGATTAATATCTACCTCGCCGTTTGTGATCCTCTCCCCCGACTCTTCAAACGTACGGCGAACATGTTTTGTCAATATGCGGAAGTGATCTTCACTTAAAACCGCAGAATCTGAACGGAAGGTTCCATCTTTTTTCAAGCCAGCTTGAATGACTTGGGATCGTCCGGTATCAAGTGTTTGGTCCATGAGCTTCACGGCCTCTACATCTTCCAGTAATAGACCTTTCATTTTAAACTTCTTCAGTATTTCTTGCTCAATTTCATCTTCGGCTAATGGAATTGGCGCTTGGATGAGAGGATCATGAATATGGAAGTATAAAATGCCTGCCGGTGTCGCTTCCATGCCTAGCCAGTCTTTAGAATAGGTAATGGTCAGGTCTAAGTACGTGAGCATTTGCAACGCCAAACCATAGTACACTTCTGCTAAATCGAGCCCTCTTTCGCTAGATTTATAGTCAACTATTCTCAAAAGCAAACCTTGAGATCCCTCTGCTTTATCGACTCGGTCAATTCTTCCCACAAGCTCCATTGTGCAGCCATTCTTCAATTGAAACGTAAATGGTGGTAACGGACCTTGTCCACCAAAACCTAACTCAAGTCCCACTGGAGAAAACCCGCTCACCTTTGCATGTTCACTTAGTATAGAAGAAACCCGAATTAAAATTTTCTGAAGCTTTTCTTTCATATACGCATGTCGATTTGAGCTTAATAAAATCTCCTTCTGTAGACGAGGGGCTAGATGTTCGATGGCATGCCTAGAATAAGTGACACATTCTTCTTTCGTTAAGCTTTTCCAATCTTTCTTTTGTTCGATCAGTGTATCTGACATATACTTCAAGGCAGAGTGGAACAGCTGACCGATATCAGGTGCTTCTAGCTTGTAAAATTGTCGATCCTTTAATTTCAAGCCATGTGAAGCAAAATGAGAAAATGCACATGCATTGAATTTCTCCATCCTTGATACACTGCCTTGTATATGGTCACCATAAAGCTCTTTTGTCACATGTTGATCTAAGCGTTTGGCTCTATTTGTGAAAAACAAGCTGGACATGATATTTTTGGCTACATCACGGGAAGGTGATGTCATGAAATAATTATATACACTCCACCACACATCACTGATCGGATATTGATTGAGCCATTGCCCTAGCTGGGAAACCGTATAAGATAATGAGACTTGTTCATTCGCGACAAATATCAATTGATCTTGCACATCCAGCTGCTCTGGCGCTAACACATAAAGGGCATGCTGGTGATGCGGCATCAGCTCTTGGCAATACTTGATGAGAGTCGAAGGCAATAACGAGCGTCCTTCAGCATCTGCCGCTGAATAGGACAGATACAGATGATTGGACGGACTTGCTAAAGCTTGATAAATGTAAAATTGTTCATCTAGTAGCCGTTCCTTGCCTGTCTCTGCAAGCTCTGCTCCAGCACGCTTCAACCATTCGCGGTCATCCTCTGACAATACGCTTTCATCAGATGGTCTTGCAGGAATCACCCCATCATTCACACCAATGAGAAACGTACACTTCACTTGATACATTCTCGATAAGTCCATACTTCCAATAAATACTTGATCCAAGGAAGGCGGAATCAAAGAGAACTTTAATGAGGCTAGTCCTGTATCCATCATTTGCTGAAATAAAGGAAATGAAAGTTCTTCTTCTCCTAGCATGTCAACAAATTCATCCATTAACTGAATCACAGCCCCCCATACTTGTCCATATTGCATGGCGTCCGCTAATCTTCCTGCTTCTTCAGCCTCTAGCCTTGCCTTTTCAAGCTTTTCAGGCACTTGTACTTCTTCAAGAAAGACATACATGGCCTCGACCATGTCTCTGACTTTTTGTGCTTTTTTCAATCTTTTTTGCAATTGAAATAACGGGGGAACAATCCATTCTTTGACGTCATTGAGCATCTGTTCCATTTCAATTTCTTGATCTGTTTGGGCAAAATCTTCATCTAATGATTGGAATCTTCGATAATGAAAACGAGAACCATTTGTCCAGCGTTCCCCTTTTACGCCATAGGCAATACAGTAATTCTCAAATTGATCTGCCTGTTCTCTCGCTTTGTTTTTAGCAAGTTCGAGCGGGAAAAGGAACTCCGTTTTCACACAGCGAAATACCGCTTCATACCGCCAATTCCCCTTGATCACATCAAGGCTAGAGCGAATCAATTCAATAAGCGGATGATATTGCATCGATTCATTTCCATCAATAAAGAAGGGAATATCGTAATCTCGAAACACTTCTTTCAATGTCTCTTTATAGTCATCAACCTGCCGTGCCACAATGGAGATATCCCGTAGCCTCATCTCTTTTTTTCTGACTAATTCAAGGATTTCCCGCGCTACACCCTCAATTTCAGCACGTTTATTTGCGCTTTTCGCCACGGTTATATGCGGTGTTTCTTCTAAGTACGGCTGCACAGGTCTATGTTCATACTGGTTCTCTAAGTAGGCAAGATCTTGCGTCAACAGATGACGTTGATTGCTTTCTAGCACTTGTTCAGAAATCGTCGCTCCGCACTCTTTGGCTAGTTGATAAAGTTGAAAGTACGTTTTACCCGTCATCCGAAATAAATCAAGTTCATTTGGCTGCGTATCACGATATGAACGATCTACTGTGAAAGCAGCGGTGATTTTGGTTGCATGAAGGAGGAGCTGCTCAATGACGAGAAGCTGCTGCGGTGTAAACTGAAAAAAACCATCTATATAAATATGGGCATCTTGTAGTTCTTCTGATAAAGGAATTTGCTGCGTGAGCAGTGTCAAATAGTCTTCTGAATGCACATATTCATCTTGCAGATGCTGCTCCAATTGCTCATAAAGAACATGCAAATCGTGCAGTTTTTCGGCTGCTCGTCTCTCATCTGTATACTCTGAATGAATGCTGGACACTGAAATTTTTTCAATATCCTCTGGCAGCATACAGTATCTCTTGAATTCAGCCATCGTTTTTTCAATTTGCTCCACAAATCCCGGCTTATCACTCGCTTTTTTAAACACTTTAAACGTCTCTTTCTGCTCCTCAATCACTTTTCGAAGAAGCATTTGAATCCCTGTACTTGTGACGAATTGCCGGTTTGCTCCGCCAGTCTGCTGTAAAATAGACCAAGCAAGACGACTAAAACTAAATACTTTTGCCCTGATCATACCGCCAGCTTTAGACGTTTTTGCAAGCTCATATTCCATTAAAAATGTCATTTGATCCGGGACTAAAAAAATGATTGGCGGACCCAACGGATCAAGCCGAAGTTGTTCTTTTATCTCTTCTAAAATTGCAGTCGTTTTTCCACTCCCCGATCTGCCTGCTAAAAACTGAATTTCCACGTTCCACAACACCTTTCTTATGTACTCATATTCTAGCGAAAATAAGGGCAAATAGCTATTTTCCTATCACGATCTCAAAAAATAGGCACCTTTCCTATCCCCCTTCATATCATAAACCATCATGATCGAAAGGGAGGCTGGCAATATCATGTATTACGGTTATTATGACTACACACCATATGACATGCGACAAAACACAAGGCTCATTTCAGACCTTGAAAAGGCGCTCAATGGTGAATATTCGGCGATCCAATGCTACGAAAAACTGGCTTTAAAAGCAAAAAGTCCTGAAGCGAAAAAAATCATTCAAGAAATTCGCCAGGATGAGGTCAGACACTACCAACTGTTTTCAAGACTATATACTTCTCTCACTGGCAAAAACCATAAACCACAGGTAACAGAAGCTTGTCCAGATCAACTGAGAGAAGGCCTTATTTTCGCATTTAAAGATGAACAAAACACAGTTGACTTTTACTTATCGATATCAGACTATGTTCGGGATCAAAGCACAAAAGAGTTAATGAAACGGATCGCCCAAGATGAACAGCAACATGCTGTGTGGTTTTTATACCTTCTGACGCATAATGTGGCTTAGATAGTCTTATTTTAATAGGAGATCATACGTTCCGTCAAAAAATGAACATGTCATAACTTTGAAAGCATCTTCTCTTTTAAAAAATGTTGCCAAAATAAAAAAACTCCTCTGCACAAAATCGCAGGAGGAGTTTTTTGTTTTATTGAAATTTTGCTTCATTGCTTTGCTGTTGATGCTTTAAAAGACCATCAATCGAAAGCATTTGACTGCCACTTAGTGTTAAATAAAGCGCCATGACCAATAAAGATAGTTCAAATTCATAACCGCCAACAAACCCTTTAGCAAAGCTAACTGTGATAATCGCCACTGCCATAATCGGTACAAATAAAGCTGCGAAAATACGTGTTCCTAGACCTACAATCAATGCAAATCCACCGACAAGCTCAATCGTCTTTACGACATAAGCCATGAATTCAGGAATGCCGATTTGGCCAAAGAATGCTGCTGTGCCTCCCAGTCCTCCTTGATATGCTTGAAGCCCGTGTAGAAAAAAGATCACGCCTAAGGTGACTCGTACAAAAAGTGTTCCAATTTCTTGATTTGTTTTCATATCGTCATTTCCTCCTATTTTACACTACACACTGTAATGTGATCGTGTAAAAAAAATTAGTATTTTAGATTTAACATAATCATTAAGACCACCATTAAAATGGATGAGGTCACAATGGGAATGAGTGGTACATTGAATGGTATATTGTACGTTGGATTTAAGATCTTTTGAATCCTTAAATTCAATGCTCGATCTCCGAAAGACACCGCAAATTTCGTTTGTTTTTGAAACTTCGTTCTATTTTTTATGAGTTTCAAAAGCGCTTGTCCGACACCGATTTCAGTGCCTGTTTGCTGGATGGCATAGTCATCTGCAATCACTTCACGGAAAACTGAGTAGCTTTGTCTCATATGTTTTAACACAGGTATGTACCAAATGACTTTTGTGAGCATTGAGAAAGTGAAAGCTTTTAATGGATCATAGCAATACGTATGATGTAATTCGTGATGAACCACAGCATCAATTTCTCCCTCATCCAGCATCTCGATTAATGCCGTTGATAAGTAAACCTTTGGGTGAAGCATTCCCATCGCAAAAGCAAGTGGTTCATGATAATGAACAACAATGATCTCATTTTCATACTTCTTTGTGAGAACATTGGTCCGCTCTTGGTCGACAGCCATCATCATGCTTCTTTTTAAATGAAGGTACTTTCTGATCTGTCTCGTCATATAGCATACGGCAAATCCTAAAGTGTACAAGACTAACGCATCAAGAAAATATTTCAAAGGGGTAAATCCGTAGAATTCGAGAACAGATTGGCATACATGGATGAGATTATATGCTTGATTCCAGCCAAAAAAACTGGATAGCACATAATAACCCATCTGGTAGAAAATAGCGAAACTAATCAACATACCGCCAAGAAACAGCAAACTGGATTTCATTTTAATCATTTCGCTGCTCCTCTTTCTTTGACGCAAGCCGCGCTTCAAGAACTTTGAGCAATTCTGGATCAGCACTTTCTATCGCATCCACCATATGGTTGACGGCTAGTGGACCAAAATCGTCCATCAACCCTTGCGTAATCCACTTTGTTTGTTCGTTCAAAAATTCTTCTTTCGTGAGAATCGGATTATAAATCGATGAACGTCCTTTTGTTTTCTTCTCTACAATCCCTTTTTCGGTTAAGCGATTCAGCACAGTCATCACAGTATTGAAGTTAATGGGCTTCTCATCTGAAAGCTTTTGCTGTACTTCTTTAATCGGCATCCCCTCACCTTGATAGAGGATTTCCATAATCCTACCCTCTAAAGGACCGAAGAAACGGTTTAATCCCTTTTCGTTGTATTTAAAAGAAGGAATTTTCATGTAACCACCTCACACTAAGCATTGTAGTGTAATTAAAATCGAGAGTCAACAAATTAAGAAAATAAGGGAAAATTGTTGTGTATTACTTCATATTTCGTTAAAAATAGCTTCGATGGTTCTTATTCGCATCGTGCAAAATGGTATTTTTACCCAAAATAAATCTTAACATTCCATAAGATCAACTTATGAAAATGATAAAAAAATTCGTATTTTATTTATCAAGGCGTTTATATTATAGTAAATATATCAACATTTCACTTACTGAACGAACATATAGGAAGAAGGTTTACATGTGATGAAACAAGGAAGCAGCCTTCGTACTGATCTGATTCTCATTGCGACTAGCGGTATAGGCGGATTTCTATTATCTCTAACCGGCATGTCTATTGGCTGGATGATTGGTACGTTGGTCACAGCAGCATTCATTGCACTTCGTCGTCCCTCCCTGTTTCAGCGTAATGGCAAACCCTTACGTATCCATAGCAGATGGCTTCTCCTTGGACAATTTATTCTTGGAATCGAACTCGGTCAAAAACTGAACATAGAAGTTCTTCGTATTTTTGCTGAAAATTGGCTCCCTGTCAGTTTCATGCTTTTGTTTTCAATTTTACTGGCGATGCTCTCAGGATTTATTTTATGGAAAATGAGTCATATCGATATGCTGACCAGCTTTGTTGGAACGGCTCCCGGTGGATTATCGGCTATGCCCGGGATTGCCCAAGAAGTTGGGGCGAATACTGCGGTTGTGACACTTGTGCAAACCATACGTGTCTTAATGGTCGTATTGACCATCCCATTTTTTGTATTTTATTTACATACAAAAAATCAATCAGATGCTATTTTAGGACAGGATAATGCCTTCTCATCAGGCATTTTCACTTTATCAAACGTGACATGGACCGCAGTCATGATCTTAGCCGCTTGGCTCATGTCTCGCCTAGCTGTCCGTCTTCATTTTCCTGCCCCTTGGTTAATCGGCAGTATGTTAGCCGTTGCAACGCTCCAAGTGGGGGGAGGCGCTATCATAGGACATGATTTGATTCCTTACTGGCCATCACAAGCGAATATCGCTTCTCAAGTATGTTTAGGGGCAACCATCGGCTCAAAAATGAATAAACAGATGTTTGCCGGATTAAAAAACACCATCATTGTCGCTCTTGTCAGCTCAGCTGGACTAATAGCCGCCACTGTCCTCAGTTCAATTGCAATTGCAAAACTGACGGGCATTTCAGTCATTACGGCGATTCTCGCTTTCTCCCCTGGAGGCATTGCTGAAATGGCCACAACTGCGGTGACGCTTCATGCGGATTCCACGTTTGTGGTCGCTGTACAAGTGATTAGAATCATCCTTGTCATCGCCATATTACCGCCGTTTTTTCGGTTTCTACATCGGTTCTGGGCAAAAAAACAACCGGATTATAAGGCTGCCAAATGAACAAAGGCGCTTTGCATTTGCAAGGCGCCTTTTTCGTTATTCGCTATGTTTCTTGACTCCAACGATTTGGTCCTTTGAGATGGTGCCAAAATGCCGGCTGTCAAAGCTATGTATTCGGTTATCCCCGATCACAAAGAAATGATTTTCTTGTATTTGATCATGTCCAGTGATCGCTTCCAGCTGAAAATCACCTGTTAGGACGTTCCCCATTTTATGTTTTTTCTGCTCTTTTAAAAACGGTTCTTTCCATTTGGCTCCATTGACAAATAACTGATCATCTTCATACTTGATCGTCTCTCCCGGAAGACCTATGACACGTTTGATTAAAATGTTTTGATTAGGTCCATGAAACAGAACGTAATCGAAACGGTGAATGTTCGAGAGCTTTGGCGAGAACTTGTTGACTAATAATTCTGTTCCATCTGAAAATGTCGGGTCCATACTGATCCCTTCTACTTTGTACGTGACAAATATGACATTCTTTACTTGGAAAAATAGCACGATGCCAATGATCATCATCAACCATAGTAACGGCTTCCTTTTCATTAAGAGCCTCCTTTGTCCTCACTCTGACTCATCCGAATGTTCAACCTATTTTCTACTCTCTTTCCAACATACCATAAGATAGCGATGACTAGAACCGCAAATATACTTCTTAACGGATTCTTTACTAAAGCCGAAAGATCATAGCCAATAAAACTAATGATAAAGAGCATCACACACTTACCTGATAACGCAGCCAATGAAAATTGCCACATACTAATTCTTGATAAACCTGCAACTACATTGACGGCAGCTGAAGGTGTAAAAGGAAAGCAGAGCAAAATAAACAACGGGCCAAATCCTCGCTTTTCCACCCAAAGCGTCAATTTTTTAATCGATGGGCGTTTGCTAATAAAGTGAAGCATTCTCATTTGTCCAAACTTTCTGATCAAAAGAAAGACAAGAATGGATCCTAAACTTGCGCCAATCCACGTCAATAAAAATCCTTGCCACAGTCCGAAGGCATTTGCATTTGCCACAGCAAAAGCAACGAGTGGTAAAAACGGAAGAAATGCTTCTATTAAAGGGAGCAATATGGCCACAATTGGTCCAAAAGCCTTATAGCTGTCAAAAAATGCTGTGATTTGTTCTTGCGTCATGATTGAAAGTAATGGTGGCAACTTGTTTACTCCTTCAAGGTTTGTCTCCTTTTTATTTTACATGGAAAACATGAAAAAACAAATCAACACTCCCTCTTGTGATTCTTCGATTCATTTTATATAATAAATAAAACAGAACAAACGTTCCATACTATTTAGATGAAGGCAGGCATGGACATGACGAGACTATCAAGAATACAGCTACACATGATGGAACAGGCCATCTTCCTTCCTATGGTGATTTCCATCCTCAATCGCGACCTCGCCCACTTGAAAAAAAACCAAACGTTGAAACTAAATGAACCTTATATACAGCTTGTGACCTCCGCATTAAAAGAAGCACAAAAAGCACTTTACCAATTAAAACAGCATTTACGAAAAGAAAAAATGAACGTACAGCAAATTGAACGTGATGAAGGATTTACTACCTATTTATTTGTCATGAATGGCTATGAAGAAAAGCATAAATACTTTAATCCGCGTATACGGCATCGGGTAGAGGAGCTGCTTACTCGCTATTTTCTCCATCATGCAGATAAAAAAAGCTAATATTTTACAAAAAAATAAAGGAATTGTCCTATGCTTTGGTGAATTGATTCATATACCAAAAATTAGGGGGTAACAAAGCATGATCAAAAAAATAGCAGCACTCACGTTTACATTAGGACTACTTGTACCAAGCGCAATGTCTGCAGCAGAACCACAACAAACAGTAAAGACAGAACAAGCAGCATCGACACAATTCACAAGTGTGGCGTATACAGCGGTTTCCGTTGTTGGCAAGCGAGTGAAATTTGAAGTGAAAGGACTCGAAAATCCTTTTAACACAACTTATTATAACCGGATCGCTTGGACGAGTAATGATGAAGAACCAAGTGTATTGAATAACAACATCCTAGCTGTCTATATCGCGAAAAAAACCGGACAACGTTATGATGTCTCTACATTTGAAACACTGATTTCAGTGAAGGACAAAATCGAATCCGGACAAAAGGTATATGCATGGGCACTTGCTGCAAATGGCGAGTGGTATCCTACGATGCCGACAACTTTGTATTATTAAAAAAAAGCTGCTCTCAATGAGCGGGACTGACCCCATAAGATGAGACAAATAAAAAACACCTTCAAGTTTGAAAACGGATCGTTGTGATCCGAAATAAAA
>NZ_JBFEFT010000016.1:0-84599 GCF_047229225.1 Bacillus sp. 179-C3.3 HS
CGTCGACACAACCGATGCCGGATCAACCACCGTATATCCAAGCATTTCAGCTTGATCTTTTTCCGCTTCTGAAATCCATTTTGCCGGTAGACCAAATGATGGCTCGATGGTTTCAATGCCTTCAATTGGATCATCATCAGGAGTCGGTGACATCGCTAGGTAATGATCGAGCAAGAGCTCACCTTTTGCCACTTCGTTCCCTTTAATTTTCAACCGATATTCGTTTGGGTTAAGGGCGATGTTATCTCTAATTCGGACAACTGGAATGACTAGACCTAACTCAAGAGCAAGCTGCCTGCGGATCATAACAATTCGATCTAACAGGTCTCCGCCTTGATTCGCATCAGCGAGCGGGATCAATCCGTAGCCGAATTCAAATTCAATGGCATCCATTTGAAGAAGATGAATGACACTTTCTGGACTTTTCATCTCTTCTACCTCTTGCTGTTCTTCGAGCACTTCTTCGATTTCTTCCTGATCTTGTTTGTTCTTCGACATGACGTATGCTCCGATTGCAAGTAACGCTGCAATTGGTCCTGTCAAAAGCACACCAATTGGCGTGAACAATCCAAGAAGGAAAATGGTTCCTGCTGTCACATAAAGCATGGCTGGGAACGCAAAGAGCTGACCAGTAATATCAGACCCTAGGTTTCCATTAGATGCTGCCCTTGTAACAACGATCCCTGTAGCCGTTGAAATCAGCAATGCAGGAATTTGTGAAACGATTCCGTCTCCTACCGTTAAAAGGGTAAAGTGGGACGCTGATTCTTGAAGCGACATGCCTTGTTGAAGCATCCCAATGATGATTCCAAAGATAATATTGATGATAACGATGATAATACCGGCGATGGCATCTCCTTTGACGAATTTACTCGCCCCGTCCATCGCACCATAAAAGTCGGCCTCTCTCGATACTTTTTCACGGCGACTTCTTGCTTCACTTTCAGTCAGCATTCCTGCATTTAAATCTGCATCAATACTCATTTGTTTACCTGGCATCGCATCGAGCGTAAAACGTGCCGCAACCTCAGACACACGCTCAGCTCCTTTTGTGATAACAATAAACTGAATGATGATCAGGATGAGGAAGACAACCAGACCAACGAGTATATTTCCTCCAACAACAAATGAACCGAACGTTTCTACAACTTTCCCAGCATCTCCAGTTGATAAGATCGAACGTGTTGTAGAGATGTTAAGTCCCAAGCGAAACAGCGTTAAGAGCAACAGCAATGATGGAAAAATAGAAAATTGCAGCGGCTCTTGCATGTTCATTGTGGTGAGAAGCACGATAAGCGCAAGAGAAATATTAATAATGATTAAAATACTTAATAGTACGGGCGGAAATGGTATGACCAGCATCGCCACGATTAAAATAACACTAAATAAAACAGATAAATCTCTTGCTGACATGCCAGTTCTCTCCTTTTAAAACCAAAAATTCATAAAATCTTTTGTTTCGTTTTATATACGTAAGCTAAAATTTCAGCGATGGCCTTGAAATATTCCTCTGGCACCGCTTGATCGATTTCGACCTGGTCATATAACGCGCGAGCGAGGGGACGGTTCTCTACGGTCATGACATCGTGTTCTTTTGCAATCGATCTAATTTTCAAAGCCAAAATATCCGTTCCTTTTGCCACAACAAAAGGGGCGTCCATTTTTTCTTCATCGTATTTAAGAGCGATCGCGTAGTGGGTTGGGTTGGTAATGATCACGTCCGCATTTGGGACTTCTTGCATCATCCGTCTCATGGCCATTTCCCGCTGCCGCTGCTTAATTTTTGATTTAATGAGCGGGTCACCCTCTGATTTTTTATACTCATCTTTGATGTCTTGTTTAGACATCCGTAAGTTTTTTTCGTAATCATATTTCTGATACATGTAATCAAGCCCTGCTAAGATTAAGAGCGCACCTGCTGCATATAACCCCATGATCAAGGTCATATTGGCGACAAAATGAAGAGTTTCCTCTGCAGTAAGTAAAGGAAGTCTCAAAATTTCCTCAAAGTGCATCCAAATGGCAACAAAGGTGACAAAACCAATAAAACCAATTTTTAAAATGGATTTTAATAGCTCTACAAGTGCTCGAACACTGTATATTCGTTTGAAACCTTTAATAGGGTCAAGCTTTTCTAATTTCGGTTTGATGACTTCTGTCGAAAAGAGAACCCCTACTTGTAAGTAGTTACTGATCACCCCAGCTAATAAGCCAACACCAAGGATTGGCAGGAGGAGGAGTCCTGTTTCTTGAAGTAACTCCAAGAATAATTGATGAATATTAGATGAACTAATCTCCATTAACATGGTAGTTGAATAAAAACGTTCAATGAGCGCAATAATTCGCTCTTTCATAAAAGGCCCAATAAAAAAGAATGATAAAAAGATTAATAGAAATGAGATGGCTGTATTGACGTCGGTACTTTTGGCAACCTGCCCTTTTTTTCGTGAATCCTGTCTCTTTTTTGGTGTTGCTTTCTCTGTTTTTTCACCTGCGAAAAATTGCAAGTCTAATCTAAGTCTTGTCATCATGACGAACCACCGACCAATGCTAAGAAATTCCTCATGGTAATCACAATGGTTTCAAATGTATTTTGAATAACCCCAAACATGACGCCCATACAGATGATGATCATAATAAAACTCACACTTATTTTAAGAGGAAGACCAACAACAAATACGTTCATTTGAGGAACTGTCCGTGCCACAATCCCTAATGCAAGATCGACTAAAAATAAACTCGCCACAACTGGTGCAGAGATTTGAAACGCAATGATAAACATCTGATTGAAGCTTCTTGCGATAAAGGATGCAAAGGATTCACTGCCGAAATTCAAAGCGTATTGATCAAGCGCAATATATTGGAAGCTGTAATAAATCCCATCAAGCAACAGGTGATGTGCATTTGTTGCAAGCATCAGCAAAAGGGTCACTGTATAAAAAAACTGCCCCATAAGCGGTGTTTGTGCACCTGTTTGCGGGTCAATCACGTTTGCGATGGCAAAACCCATTTGAAAATCAATGAATGATCCTGCGATTTGTACAGCTGAAATCATCATATAGGCGATCAATCCAAGCAGCAGTCCGACCATTGCCTCTTTCACAGTGAGCATCATAAAGAGTCCATCTACGTCGAGTACAGGCGGTTCTTTAATTGTGCTAAAACCAATGACAGATAGAAACACCGAGAAACCAACACGGTGCATGACCGGTATCGTTCTATGCGCTAAAAGTGGTACTGTCACAAAAAAAGCGGTAATCCGAATAAAAACAAGAAGAAAAGCAGGGAAATATTCTACGATTGACATCATCTTTTAACCTGCAAATCGATCTAAATTCGAGAACAGCTCAGTTGTAAAGGAAACAATTGTTGAAAGCATCCATGGACCGAATACGACGAGTCCAATGAGTACAGCAACAATTTTAGGTATAAAAGCAAGCGTCTGTTCTTGAATTTGGGTGGTTGCCTGAAACACACTGACAATCAGTCCCACAATGAGGGCGAGCGCAAGAAGCGGCCCACTGATAAGCAATACAACATACACTGATCTTTCAGCCATCGTAATGACAAATTCTGAACTCATGTTTTAAGCACCTACTCTAAAAGCTTTGCAGCAAAGATTTTACAATCAAATACCATCCATCTACTAAAACAAATAACAATATTTTGAAAGGGAGCGATATCATAACCGGTGGTAGCATCATCATCCCCATTGACATCAAAACACTCGCAACCACCATGTCAATAATTAAAAATGGAATAAAGATCATGAAACCAATTTGAAACGCCGTCTTTAATTCTGAAATTGCAAACGCTGGAACCATCGCCGTTAGTGGTATTTCTTGAATCGATTCTGGTGTATCCATCTTTGCGTAATTTAGAAATAAAGCCAAATCCTTCTGTCTCGTATGCTTACTCATAAACTCTTTAATTGGCATTTCGGCTTTTTCATATGCCTCATTTAATGTAATCTCATCATTTAAAAGTGGTGTTAATGCCTCTTTATTAATGTCTGAGAACGTTGGTGCCATAATAAAAAATGTAAGAAATAGAGCAAGTCCAACGAGCACTTGGTTCGGCGGCATTGAGTTGGTTGCAAGTGATGTTCTGACGAACGATAGAACAATCACGATTCGAGTGAAACACGTCATCAAAATAAGAATGCCCGGTGCAACCGAAAATACGGTCAACAGTAAAAGAAGGCGGACAGACGTGCTAATATTTCCTGCACCACTTGAATTAAATAAATCGATAAACTCATTCATTTTGTTTCGGGCCTTTCTTTCTGACTTCTGATTGGGTCTTTTTCAATTCGGCTAGCTGTGTCTTTAAATTAGCTGAAAAAGAAGAAGTGACGGATTGATTCGGTTTCTTCACCTGCGTTGTGAATTTTTGTACGAATTTTGGCAAATCTGGTTTACTTTCCATTGCTTCTTCGTATTGTTTCACAATGTCTTCACATTCTTTTTCATCTTCAATTTCTTTCAGCAACTGAATTGAGTCTGCTACGCCAACAACTAATACTCTTTTGCCCACTTTGATGAGTTGAACCGACCGATTTTGACCGACCGTGGTTCCGCCAATATTTTCAACATAACGAAACGGTTTCAGTAAGCGATTTTGCTTGCCGATAAATCTCACCAATCCATAAATGAGCAGGATGACAAAAAGTAAGGCACCAATCATTTTGACAAAATCCATAATAGAGACAGAAGAAGAGGGAACTTCTTCTGTCGGATTCGTTTGATTGTTAGTGTTTTCCTTTTGTGTATCCTTTGTGCTTTCCTTGTCTTTTTCGAGCCATTCATTCACTGTGCCATTTTCAGGATCTTTCGTTTCCGCAAGCAGTGAAGTAGGCGCCCATGTCAAGAAAAGCATAAAACTGATCATTGCTATACATATCAAACGTTTTTTCAACAAGTCTTACACCCTTTTTTAGCCTAACGTTTTATTAATTGCTTCAAGTACACGATCTGCCTGGAACGGCTTCACGATAAAGTCTTTTGCGCCTGCTTGGATCGCATCAATAACCATTGATTGCTGCCCCATCGCAGAACACATGATGATCTTTGCAGATGCATCGATTTGTTTGATTTCTTTTAATGCTGTAATGCCATCCATTTCTGGCATTGTGATATCCATTGTGACAAGATCTGGTGACGTTTCTTTGAATTTCTCAACAGCTTGTGCACCGTTTTCTGCTTCTCCTACCACATCAAATCCGTTTTTCACAAGAATATCCTTAATCATCATTCTCATGAAAGCTGCGTCATCTACGATTAATACTTTAGTAGCCATTTACTTTTTCTCTCCCTATATGTTTGTTTATTTTAAATTCGAAAGTCTTTCTGACTGACTTAAAATATCAGTCACCCGAACGCCAAAGTTCTCATCAATGACAACGACTTCACCTTTGGCGACGATTCGTTTGTTGACCAAAATGTCAACAGGTTCTCCTGCAAGTTTGTCTAGTTCAATGACACTTCCTGCTGAAAGCTCAAGCACTTCTTTCACACTGCGCTTCGTTCTTCCAAGCTCTACCGTAATAGATAGCGGAATATCCATCAGCATATCAAGGTTTCCTAGTTGCTGCGTTGTATGCTGAGGCTCACTGAATGCTTCAAATTCAACTGGCGCCACATTAACAGGTGCTGCCGGTTTTGGCTTCGCCTGTCTTTTTGGTGGCGGCGTTTGCTCTACAGGAGCAGATTGGACTTGCGGCGCTGCTTGTTGAGGCTCAGGTGCGCTTTGTGGCGCCTCCTCTTGTACAGGCTCTTCCTCTGCTGGCTCTGTTAATTCTGCGATCAAATCCTTCGCAAATGTAATAGGATAAAGCTGCATAATATTAGAATCTATGAGTTCTCCTACTTTTAATCGGAAGGATACTTTCACGAGCATTTCTTCAGCAGGAATCCGATCTGTTCCTTCTCCCTCATTCACATCGAGTAATTCGACACGTGGCGGAGAAATATCAATTTTTTTATCGAAGACTGTAGACATGGATGTCGCAGCAGAACCCATCATTTGGTTCATCGCTTCTTGTACAGCACTTAAGTGGATTTCACTTAAAGAAGGATCGGCATTGGTGCCATCTCCTCCCATCATTAAGTCAGCGATAACTGCCGCATCTGTTTGCTGAATGACGAGTAAGTTACTTGCACTAAAGCCTTCTGTATAGTTCACTTCAATTGCGACATATGGATGAGGAAACTCCTCATTCAACTTGCTTTTTGGAATCACTGTTACTGTTGGAGTGGTAATATCCACCTTTTGATTTAATAGGGTTGAAAGTGCTGTTGCTGAGCTACCAAATGAAATGTTTCCAATTTCTCCAATGGCGTCTTGTTCCATTGCAGAAAGGAGTGCATCCGGCTCTATTTCGTCATTGTTGCCTCCTTTAAGGAGTGCATCGATTTCATCTTGTGATAATTTACTTCCGTTATTCTCCATCTTCTTCACCTCTTATGTCGTGATCTAGAATTTGAATCGCCTGTTTCCGATTCACGCGGCCGGCCTGTCCCAAGAATTTCGGTTTATTCCCGACCATAACAGTAAGAGGCGCATTTACTGGTTTGTCCAAGGTAATACAATCACCAATTTCCAAATTCAAAAACTCTTCCACCGTCATTTCCGATTGTCCAAGTTCTGCGACTACCGGTATTTGTGCCGTCATTATCCGTTTTTCAATGGCCTTTGTTTCACCTTTTTTCGGTTCATTTCGATCAGACTGCATCCAGTAGTGGACAGACAATTTCGGAATGATAGGCTCCAATACAACGTGAGGAATACATAGGTTAATAACCCCGCTAACCTCTCCAATTTGCGTATTAAGAGAAATGACGACAACTGTTTCGTTTGGAGACACCATTTGAACAAACTGGGGATTTACCTCGAAATCTGCCATTTCTGGCTCGATGTCGGCTATGGACTGCCACGCTTCTCTGTAATTTTCCAAAGCTCCCTCAAACATGTTTGAGATCACCTTTGTTTCAATTTCTGTTAGTGACTCTGTCTTATTATGACTAATGCCGATTCCGCCCATCAGTCTATCCATCATGGCATAGCCGATGGTCGGGTTCACTTCAAGCATGATTCTACCTTCAAGTGGGCTGACGTAAAATAAGTTTAATAGCGTCATATTTGGAATGGAGCGAATAAATTCTTCATATGGTACTTGGTCCACCGAACTGACAGAAATTTGAATATATGATCTTAACTGTGCTGAAAAGTGGGTCGTCAGCAGTCTAGCAAAGTTATCGTGAATCCTTGTTAAACTTCGAATCTGATCTTTTGAAAAACGCAGTGCACGTTTAAAGTCGTACACTTTTACTTTTTTCGTTGTTTCTTCTTTTTTCAGCTCGTCTGCATCCATTTCACCAGTCGATATGGCGGATAATAATGCATCGATCTCATTCTGGGAAAGCACTTCTCCTGACATTTCTTCACCTCCATCGTTTCAATTAATCGCCTCTATTGCAGATTAAAGGAGGTTATATATACTTCTTTCACCTTGCCATCTTGCAAATAGTTATTCACTTTGTTTTTGACTTGTGTTTTAAAATGTTCTCTTCCTTTTTTACCATCAAGTTCATCTGCATTTGTCTCTGATAAAATATCGATGACAGCATCCTTCACTTGGAAACTTCTTTTCTCAAGCTCTTCTTTCGCTTTTTCAGAATCTGTCTCAATATTTAGGATCAGTTTGACGGCATTACCTTCAGACTTTAAATTTGTGATAATTTCAGGAATTTCTAAAGATGCCTTTGCAACTTCATCTGCTGTTGGCTCTTTTTCTGCTTTTGCTTCGCCAGACCCATTTATCAGATAAAAAACACCTGCTCCAATTCCGACGATGGCAATAATCATGGTTAGCATTACTACGACTAATTTCTTCTTCATTCAAACTCCTCTATTCCTTGATTCAATGAAATGACTTGGATTTTTCTGTAGAAAGAAATGACCTTCTCTTGAAGCTGCTTCTCATCTTCTTTCACAACAAATTTCTTTCCATTGGCTAATGTAATCGTCGTGTCTGGAAAGCTTTCAATTTGTTCGATATGAAGAGCGTTGATCATAAATCCTTTGCCATTTAATCTTGTCACTTCAATCATATTAAGCAGAGCAGCGATAGAACGCTCCTCCTACCTCCTATCGTTTCAGGTTCACAAGTTCTTGCAGAATTTCATCAGATGTCGTAATCGTCTTCGCATTTGATTGGAAACCACGCTGTGCAATAATCATTTCTGTGAACTCGTCTGTTAAATCAACGTTTGACATCTCAAGTCTAGCTGTTTGAATGATACCTGTTCCTTGTTCACCTGGTACGATCGCATTACTTGGTGCACCCGAGCTTAACGTTTGACGATATAAGTTGTCCCCAACTAAATCTAATCCTCCTGCATTACTGAAAGCTGCTAATGATACCTGACCAACTGTACGAGAAACGTTGTTCTCAACAACTGAAACCGTACCATCTGGCCCGATACTAACACTTGTCACGTTATCTTTTGGAACATTGATTTTTTGTCCGTTCATTCCAAGCACATAGTAACCATCAGGTGTCACCAAATCACCTGCCTCATCAGGCTTGAAATTCCCTGTTCTTGTAAAGAGAATTTCGCCTTGCTTTTCAATACGGAAAAATCCATCACCAGTGATGTAAAGGTCATAAGGTTCACCTGTGTTTTGAGCAGATCCTGGTGTCATAATTTTATCGATAGATGCTAGGGATGCCCCTAAGCCGACCTGTTTTGAGTTGATAGAACCAGAATTATTTGTTGGACCACCAGAACTTTGAATTGTTTGACTCACCATATCTTTAAAAGTGATACGGCTCTTTTTAAATCCATGTGTATTGACGTTTGCCACGTTGTTTGCGACAACGTCTAATTTTGTTTGGAAGTTTTTCATTCCGCTAATTCCTGAGTAAAGTGAGCGTAACATTTAATTTCCTCCTCAATTTGCTTACGATTTTTCTCCAACAGTTGTAACGTCCCAAGGACTGATTTTCGTGCCATCTTCAAGATATAAGAAATATTCATTTTTGATATTTTTCACAGACTTGACTGTACCCGAAACTTCTTTCCCATCTTGTTCGCCAACGACTTCTTTGCCAATCCAGCCAACATACGTTGTAAAAGGATCTTGATGGGCAACAAAGGTAGACATTAACGTGTTGAGCTTTGTGATGGATTCATTCATATTCATTTGCTGCTCTAAAGAAGAAAATGTTGCAAGCTGCGTGACGAACTCACGGTCATCAATTGGATTCGTTGGATCTTGGTTTTGCAGCTGCGTGAGCAATATTTTCAAGAACTGGTCACGGCCAAGCGTATCTGTTTTCTTTGTTTCTTTTGAAGAAGTGTCTGTTGTTGTTGCATTTGTTCTAAGCATAGAATCAACGGTTGTCATTCGTCTCCCCCTCTTCTTCATCTGACTCAACAAGAGAATCCAATACATCTTGGAAGTCTACTTCTTGTTCCTCAGTTTGTTGAAATGCTTGGTCTTTTGCCTGCTGTTGCTTGTTTTCTTCACTAAACTGTCCGAATAATGGCTGTTCATTTGATTGAAGCGGTATATGGAAACGGTCAACTTGCACCGACATATTCGGAAGTGCCTGTTTTAGTTGTGGTAGATGTTGCTCTAATAGCTCTTTTGCTGCCTGTGTTGAGGCAGTAATTTTACTTGCATACATCCCATTTTGTTTCGTTAGTTGGATCGTGATAAACCCGAGATTTTCTGGGTTTAACCGAACCGTAAAGCGCCCATTTGCATTACCAAATGGTGTGAACTTCATTTGTTTCCAAGTGTTTAAAATTTGCTGATCAACCGTAGCTGGTTTTTCATCAGGTGTCTGCGCCTGCTGAACAGGTGCAGCTGATTGTATTTGGAATAGCTGCTTATGACCTGGCATAATCGTCAGTGGCAATGTTTTTTCACTAGCAGGTGTTACAGCACTTTGCCCCTTCACGACGTCCTTTTTAATGAGCCATTCAAGTGATGAGGTATTTTTTGATGGAGAAGCGGAAGTTGCTTCCTGTCTAGGCGATACCAATTGCTTTAGCTCTCCTAGAGAGATTTTCCACTCTTTTTCAGACCCTTTCGCACTTGCCATCATATGGTCGATTAACTGATTAAAGTGTTTTCGTTCACTTTCGGACATTGCGTTCAGCTTATTTGCTGATCCTTGCGTGAAAAACTGTTCTTTTATTTGTTGAACAAGCTTTTCATCTGCTCCGTTTTCTGAAAGAAACTGGATGAAGTCCTGTCCTTTTCCTTGAATATCCTGCACTAGCTTTTCATCAACACTCTGTGGCTGCTTGTTTAGCAATTGATATAAGAAAAAGTGGACTTGAATCAGTTGTTCACTTTGCACTGCATCTGCCTTTTGCATGGAATCATCATCAATCTGCGATTCCATTTTTTGAAACAGCTCTTCTATCGACTGGAGCTCAGGCATATCAAGTGATTGTCCTTGAAGTGTTTGAAGTGCCTCAAGGAGTTCGCCCTCAATCCCCTTGTCAGGCGATTGCATCCATTCTTCAATGATTTGCAAGGCATCATTGATAGAAAGGGGAGCTTTTGCTGACTGAGGATCGACTTGGCTATTCTGAACACCTACTCCACTTAGCATTTGTTTAAACAAACCGCGTGCAGATGTTGAACCGCCACCCTTCAGTCCAGAGAGAGCTTGAGGAGATTGCTGTAAGGCACCAATATCCAATAGCTTCACTTATTGCCCACCTCCATTTTCACTTTCTTCTTTCTTGGCAAGCTCCTTGGTGAATGTCGCTGCCTTCTGAGGTGTAAGTTTTGCTAAAATGTCTGTCAGCTTATTTTTACTCAGCTCGTTGAGAATGGCCAAAGCCTCTTTATCACTTAGTTCTGATAAGATTTTGGCTGATTTTCCTGCATCCATACTTTCATAGATACTTGCTACTTTCCCTTTTGATTGCTGATTAGAAGTTGCTGTATCAGAAGATGCGCCTGCTGTATTATTGCTTGATGAACCAGTAGAAGAGTTATTGTTTTCTTCGTTACTACCTGTTCCATCGTCAGCAATTTTTTCAAGTGAATTGATTTTTTGATTCAACCTTTTCATCTCTTCATCACTTGTTTTTAAGTCTTTCAGCGCAATTTCGAGTTCATTTTTTTGCTCTTCAATGGTCTTTTTCAGTTTTTTGATCTCTGCTTCACTTTTTTCATTTTGTGAGGAAGATGATGGTTTTGAACTGTCATCAGAACCAACCAAACTATTAATCACCGGAATGTTTTGGAGCGGCTTCTTCAGGTCAAATCCTGCCATATTAAGGATCGTACCAGCTACAAGCACTAGTACAACCAATGGGATGATGACAATAAACAGAACCCATTGAAGCTTTCCGCCGCCTGATTCCTTCACTTTTTGCTTCTTAGGCATTCATCTCGACTCCTAATGTCCTTGAAACATGAATTGGCTGATAGAGATATCATCCATTTCTTTCATTTCAATGGCCTTATGTTCAAGGGAAAACTTTTCAAATTGCTTTTCTTTCATTTTTTCAAACTTTTTAAACTCGATGTTCTTTTCAGTTAAATCTGATTGTTTTTCATTCATCTGATGACGTTTCATGATCACAAGCTGTTGATAATGTTGAATGGTGTTATCTAAGTTGGTCACAAATTGCTGATAGTGACGCATTTCTTGAACACTCATTCCGCTTCTCAGCTTCTCTTCTTTGCTTTTTTCCATGAGTTCTTTTTTACTCATATTTTCATAGAGTTTTTCAGCGACTTGCTCAAATGCCGAAACGGATTGTTGGTACGCTGCAAGTGATTGGTCTTTTTCATTTTCTTTCAGTTCTAAAAGCTTTTGAAATTTGTATTGATATGTCACTATTGTCAATCCTCTCTATTCATCAATCTGAGCAATAAACTCACACTGTCTTCTATAGATACAGCTTCATCTACATCTTGTTTTAAAAACGAAACGAGGTGAGGGTAAGCATCTACAGCCTCATCAATGTCCTTCGAGGAGCCTTTTTTATAAGCTCCAATGTTAATGAGATCTTCAGCGTTTTGATAAGTGGATAAAAGCTGTCGAAATCGGTTGGCTGCTTCCTTATGATCATGACTTGCAATATTGCTCATGACACGGCTAATACTTTTCAAAATATTCACAGCAGGGAACTGCCCTTTGTTGGCTAATGCACGATCAAGTACAATGTGGCCATCTAAAATCCCTCTGACTGTATCAGCTATTGGTTCGTTCATGTCGTCACCATCAACAAGCACGGTATAGAATGCTGTGATGGAACCAAGCTGATTTGTTCCAGTTCTTTCAAGTAATTTTGGCAGTATAGCGAACACGGAAGGTGTGTAGCCTTTAGTTGTTGGCGGTTCACCTGTTGCAAGTCCTATTTCCCGTTGTGCCATGGCAACCCTTGTGACAGAGTCCATCATAAACATGACGTTTTTGCCTCTGTCTCTGAAATATTCTGCAATCGCAGTAGCGGTATAAGCGGCTTTCAGTCTCGTCAGCGCCGGTTGATCAGACGTTGCTACAACGACAATCGATCGCTTTAATCCTTCAGCGCCTAAATCTTTTTCGATAAACTCTCGAACCTCACGGCCACGCTCTCCGACAAGCGCGATGACATTGAGATCCGCTTCTGTTTGCTTTGCAATCATTCCCATTAAAGTACTTTTACCAACACCACTTCCAGCAAAGATCCCTATCCTTTGCCCAGTCCCTACTGTGAGCAGGCTGTCAATTACTCTTACGCCGACACCCATTTTTTCTCGTATCGGTGGCCTGTCCATTGGGTTTGGAGGAGATTGATCTGTGGAAACAGGTGCAAGACCTTTTGGGAGCAAACTGCCGTCAAGTGGATCCCCGAAGGCATCAATGACTTCACCGATTAACCCAGTACCTACTTTGACCTTTAAAGATTCTCCTGTCGCTTCAACAAGACTTCCTGGCGAGATATTGGATGCTTCCACATAAGGCATAAGCAGAATGTTTTCATCTTTAAAACCAACGACTTCTGCTTTGATCGGATGCTGTTTGCTTCCTTTTTTATGGATTAAGCAGACATCACCGATTGAACTTTCTGGCCCCTTCGATTCAATCATCAAGCCAACTACACGATTTACCTTACCAAACCGTTTATAAGGATCGGCTGATTCAATTGTTTCTCTTAGCACATCCATGTTCATTTGTGATCACCTGAATCAATCACTTCTAATAATTTTTCTTTTAACTGATTCATTTGTGTATCAACACTCGCTTCCACTTTGCCAAAGCTTGTTACGACGTAACACGTACCTTTAGACGCTTTATCATCCGAATAGATGGCAAGGTGTGTGTCTTTTTGGAGAATTCTGATCAGCTCGTCTTTATAGTCCATGACATGCATGTAATGATCAGGGTCAACATAGATGGAAATATCGTCGTATTCTTTCACTTCTGAAATCACTTGCTTGACAAGAGCCAAAAATTGATCTTTTGTGTCGTCTGCGGCAGACCAGACGCGTTTGGCGAGTTCAAAGGCCAATTCCACGATTGTTTCAGCAGAACTTTCAATTTTCGCTTCATAGTCTTGTTTCGCAAGGCTAACGATCTCATTTCCTTTATCTAAAATGGATTGATACTCTTTTTTGGCATCTGCTTCACCCTTTTGGAAGCCTTCTTGATACCCTGTTTGTTTTGCTTCTTCAATCAACTGCATTCTTTCTGCTTCAAAATCTGCACGTCGCTGATCGATTTCTGCTATCGTCTGTTCTAATTGACTGTTTGCTTGTTCTAAAATGCGACTTGCTTGATCTTCCGCATCACTCAGTAAAAGCTGAGATGCTTCCGTTTCATTGACAAGCTCTTCTTCCTCTTCTTCGCGGTCTCGCTTAAAGTCAACTTGCTGCAAAGGAATTGTTTGCCTGCCTTGGACAGGAATAACAGATGATTCGTGTTTGATAATCCTAGACAACGATATCGTCTCCTCCACCTCGAGCTATGACGATTTCGCCCGCTTCTTCGAGTCTTCTTACAATGCTGACAATACGAGTTTGTGCTTCTTCAACATCTCTAAGCCTAACAGGACCCATGAATTCCATTTCTTCTTTAAATGTTTCGACCATCCGTTGAGACATATTGCGGAAAACAATTTCTTTGACTTCTTCGCTTGCCACTTTAAGTGCAAGTAATAAGTCGTCGTTTTCAACATCTCTGATGACGCGCTGAATGGCTCTGCTATCAAGGGTAACGATGTCTTCAAAGACAAACATACGTTTCTTAATTTCTTCCGCAAGCTCTGGATCTTGTACTTCAAGTGTGTCTAAAATGGTCTTCTCAGTTGCCCGATCGACACCATTTAACACTTCAACAACTGCTTCGACCCCACCAGTTTGCGTATAGTCTTGTGTAAAGGTTGAAGAGAGCTTTTGTTCAAGGATACGTTCTACCTCATTGATGATTTCTGGAGATGTACGATCCATTAACGCAATTCTTCTGGCAACCTCTGTTTGTACTTCCTCACCTAACTCAGATAGAATTTGTCCAGCTTGAACTGGGTCTAAATAAGAAAGAATGAGCGCAATCGTTTGTGGATGCTCATGTTGAATAAAGTTTAAGATTTGCTCCGGGTCAGCCTTTCGTGCAAAATCAAATGGCTTCACTTGGAGTGAGGATGTTAATCGGTTTAAAATATTATCCGCCTTGTCCTCACCAAGCGCTTTTTCAAGCACTTGTCTTGCATACATGAGACCACCTTGAGATATGTAGTCCTGCGCGATGGCAATACTGTGAAATTCTTCGATGATTTCATCTTTTTTAGCAGCATCTACACTTCTTACATTGGAAATCTCTAGTGTTAACTTTTCTATTTCGTCTTCAGACAGATGTTTGTATACAGATGCTGACACATCTAGCCCTAAGGAAATCATTAGGATTGCTGCTTTTTGTCTGCCTGTTAGTCGATTTGGATCTTTTCTCGACATGTTTATTCCTCCTAATCCTCGGACAGCCAGCTGCGTAGCAATTTAGCAAAGTCTTCTGGTTTATCTTTTGCCATTTTTTCAAGCTGATTTTTTCGTACGATTTCTTCTGTTTCTGGTTCGGTATCAATATCAGGAACATTGATTGGTGTACCTTCATCTAACTCAAACTCTTCCTCTTCTTCTTGTCTTCGCTTACGAACGAGTAAGATAATGAGTGCGATAATGGCAAGTAGTAGCACACCGCCTACGATATAAACCCAAATTGGGATATTGCTTGTAGGGTTATCTGTTTCTGTTTGCTGTTTACCGTCTAATTTTGATACAGATAAAACAATTTTGTTTTCTAAGTCTGCTTCAGTGAGCGGTTGACCATTTGTGTATTCTTTATCAATCGATGTACTAATGATGGTTGAAAGGATTCTTCTAATATCCTCTTGTCTCTCAGGTGTAAGAGAGTTCACATCATCCGCATTTGGCGGTTCTACTAGTGCTTGAATGCCAATATCTCTTACTTTGTACGGACTTTCTGTGATATCTTTATGGATTCGGTTTACTTCGTAGTTGATTCGATCTTCACTCTTCTCGTAATCTCCGCTTCCATTTTCTCCATCGACACCTTGATAATTGGTGACATCATCGTCACCTGTTCCAGCGACACCTCCAGCTGCTGCACCATTTCCTGAATAGGTTTCGGCAATCTTCTCAGCGCTGACAGCGATGCCTTCCATGTTCTCTTGGTCAACTGGTTCTACAAGGTCTTCTTTTCTTTTCTCTTCAGTAAAATCAATGTCTGTTGTGACCGATACAGCTATTTTGTCTTGTCCCATCATCGTACCTAGCAGCTGTTGAATTTTTCTTTGAAGATTCTTTTCGATCTCTTCTTTTTTCTGCTGCTGTGCATCCATTCCACTTGCATAGGAATCAGCTGTACTGTTTAGGTCATAGTAGTTTGAATCTTGGTCCATGATGACAATGTTTTCTGTTTTTAAGTTCGGCACACTTTTTGAAATAAGATGATAAAGGCCTTTTACTTGTTGTTGCGCGATCGTGTAGCCAGGTTCAACTTGCAACACAATGGATGCCGATGCATTACTTTGCTCTTCTCCGACAAAAACGGAATCTTTTGGCAGGTTAATCATAACCTTTGAATCTTTAATCCCATCAATTGTGTTGATCAGATTGGACAGTTCTGTCTGAGTTGCATCTACTTTCAGAACATCAAATTCATTATCTGTTAAACCGAAGCCAGAATTGTTTGCAAAGAAGGAGTAATCAATATTCCCTGTTTTAGGAAGACCTTCTGCTGCGAGTGATACTTTTAACGAGTCTGCTTGCTTTTCTGGAACTAGAATGGTTGTTCCATTGTTCGCAAGTTCCGATTTAACATTTTTGCCATCGAGTTCCTGTTTGATTTGCCCCGCTTCTACTTCAGACAAATCTCTAAACAATGGAACCATTTTTTCAGAAGAAGCAAAGATGCTAACAACCGTAATAATGATTGCTAGGGCAGCAACGCCGCCAATCATGAGTATTTTTTGTAATTTTGATCGATTTCGCCAAAACTCAACTGTTTTTGTTCTTAATTGCATTAAAGTACGATTCATCTTAACCCCCGGTCATTCCATTCAGTCTTATTTTGTCCACCAGCACCTCCTACATTTGCATTCTCATAATCTCTTGATACGCTTCGACTGCTTTGTTACGAAACTCTGTCGCAGCTGTGAGTGTCACACCTGCTTTTTGTGCAGCAATCATGACTTCATCGAGATTGACATTTTTCCCTTGTGCAAGTGCATTAGTATACTGGTCTGATTTAAGTTGTGATTGATTTAACGCCTCAATGGAATTCTTCAGCACATCAGAGAAATTCGTTTGACTCTTTGGCGAGGTAGCCTGCACTGCTGATGCATTGGTCAATTCACTCGCTTGCTGAGCGGTTTGAAGCTGGAAAGGAGATATTGTGTTTATCAATTCTATTCACCTTACTTTCCTATTTCTAAAGCTTTCATCAGCATGCTTTTATTCGCATTAAGTGCAGTCACGTTTGCTTCATATGATCTTGAACTGCTGATGAGGTCAACCATTTCCTTCAGTGGATCAACATTCGGTGTTTGAACATAGCCATTTTCGTTGGCATCAGGATGTGTCGGATCATAATGAAGGTTGAATGGCGTTTCGTCTTCTCTGATCGATGTTACTTTGACGCCATTTCCTAACCTGCCGCTCGAATTCATACTTGAGTTCAATATAGATGAAAATGATTCACCTGACGGCTGTAATGTGACGAGCTTTCGTCTATAAGGCTCCCAGTTGCCATCAACAAGTTTAGCTCTTGTCGTATCCATATTTGCAAGGTTGGAAGATACTACGTCCATTCTGAGCCTTTGCGCTGTTAATGCTGAAGCTGAAGCGTTAACGCCTGAAAAAATCGACATCACTTACCTCCTGTCAAAACTGTTTTAAGAGAATTAAACTTGCTACTCATTCTTTCAACCAACGCATTATACTGAATTTGGTTTTTAGCGAGTTCACTCATCTCTTGATCAATATCGACATTATTTCCGTTTTCTTGATAAGATGTACGGTTACTCGAAACAACTGAATAATTAGACCCTGTTTTTGAAAATTCAATGTGACCTTGGTATGTTTTTTTAGCACTTAGTGTCGTATTCGCTTCACTTAGCATATCACGAAATGTGACGTTTTTCGACTTATAGTTCGGTGTGTCTATATTCGCGATATTGTTACTTATGACTTTTTGCTTAACATTCGCTCTGCTCATGGCATTCTCAAGGTTACTTATCGTTCCAGAAAATATATTCAAAACCAGATACCTCCAATCATATGAAATTCATTCCATTTAATCATGTCGAGATTTGTAAAACCATATGTTCATTGTAAGAAATAATAGGATTAAAGTCTATGATGTAATTGTAAAAAAAACTCGTAATATATATCTATTTTACGAATAGGTACAAAGGCCTAGATTCAAAGAACTATGGGATTGTAAGGGCTTTCTTTCAAAAAAGAGCGTTATTTTTCGTATTATTTCTACTTTTTCCACTAAAAAAACCCTTTTCAGCATTTTTTTAGCTGAAAAGGGTTTGTCATTATTGTGATTTTAAATTTTCAAGTTCAATTAAGAATTTGTTATTTAACACTTTGATGTAAGTTCCCTTCATTCCAAGCGAACGAGATTCGATGACACCCGCACTTTCAAGTTTGCGTAGGGCGTTTACGATGACGGAACGAGTAATTCCTACACGGTCAGCGATTTTACTTGCAACAAGCAGCCCTTCATTCCCATCAAGTTCTTCAAAAATGTGCTCAATCGCTTCAAGCTCACTGTAAGAAAGTGAACTAATCGCCATTTGTACAACTGCCTTACTTCTTGCCTCTTCTTCAATTTCTTCCGATTTCTCACGAAGAATCTCCATTCCAACAACTGTTGCTCCGTACTCAGCAAGAATTAAATCGTCATCATTAAATGTATCTTGCAGGCGAGAGAGAATTAATGTGCCTAAACGATCTCCACCACCGATAATCGGAACAATCGTCGTTAATCCTGATTGGAACAAATCGCTGTTCTCAATCGGAAAAGCTGTATATTCACTGTTGATATCAAGGTTTGAAGAAGTCTCTGGTATATTGAATAGGCTTTTCGTATATTCTTCTGGGAACTGTCGATCTTCAAGCATTTTTTTCATACGAGCATTTTCAATTTGTTGGTTGATGGAGAAGCCAAGTAGCTTTCCTCTTCTGCTTAGTACGAAAATATTTGAATCAATGACATCTCTAAGTGTTTCCGCCATCTCTTTGAAATTCACTGGTTTCCCTGCTGCATCTTGCAGCATCGAATTGATAATTCTTGTTTTTTGTAGTAATGCCATAATAATGATCCTCCTAGATTACTTTATTCATTTGTTAAAGTATAAATTGACTTAAGTCTTTGTTATTTGCAATCTTCCCTAGCTTCTCTTCTACATATTGAGGAGTAATGGTCACCGTTTCCATTGTAATATCAGGCGCCTCAAAAGAAAGTTCTTCAAGAAGCTTTTCTAGTATCGTATGGAGCCTTCTTGCACCAATGTTATCCGTCTCCTGATTGACGTGATATGCCACCTCTGCAATCTTATGAATAGCATCGTCAGAAAATTCTAGAGATATACCTTCTGTTTGTAGTAACGCCTTGTATTGCTTCAGTAATGCGTTATCTGGTTCCGTTAAGATTTTCACAAAGTCTTCTATACTTAATTTATCTAACTCTACCCTGATTGGGAAACGACCTTGCAGCTCTGGAATCAGGTCTGAAGGTTTCGCCATATGAAAAGCACCTGCCGCTACGAACAACACATGGTCTGTTTTCACAGCTCCATATTTGGTCATAACTGTTGAGCCTTCTACAATCGGCAAGATATCACGTTGTACCCCTTCACGAGAGACATCTGCAGATGAGGCACCGCTGCTTTTGGCAATTTTGTCGATTTCATCAATAAATATAATGCCCTGCTGCTCTGCCTTTTGGACAGCTTCTTGACCCACTTCATCCATGTCGATCAACTTAGAAGCTTCCTCTGCTGTTAGCGCCTTTCTTGCTTCTCTAACCGTTAGCTTTCTGCGTTTCTTCTTTTTCGGCATCAGATTGCTAAGCGCATCTTGCATATTCATGCCCATTTGCTCCATACCCGAGCCTTGAAGCATGTCAAACATAGATGGCTGTTGCTCTTCTACCTCAATGGTCACGTAATGATCCTCAAGCTCTCCCATTGCAAGTTGGTGAGCGATACGTTTCCTTGAAGATTCAAGTTCTCCTTCTTCATTTGACTCATCTCGCTCATGACCATCCGGATCAGAGCCGCCAAACAACATCTCAAAAGGATTTTTCACAGATTGACTTTTTTTCTTGCCAGGGACAAGTAAGTGAACAATGCGTTTGTTCGCCTGTTTTTCTGCTTCCTCTTGAACATCTTTCATCTTTTCTTCTTTGACGAGTCGAATGGCTGTCTCCACTAAATCTCTCACCATGGATTCTACATCACGGCCGACATATCCCACTTCAGTAAATTTTGTCGCTTCCACTTTAATGAAAGGAGCACCAGAAATTCGCGCAATTCTGCGAGCAATCTCTGTTTTTCCCACACCAGTGGGACCAATCATTAAAATGTTTTTCGGAACGACTTCATCCTTTAGCTTATCATGTAAAAGACTTCTTCTGTAACGGTTTCTTAAAGCCACCGCCACTGCTTTTTTCGCATCTAGCTGACCAATGATGTATTGATCAAGCTTTTCAACTATCTCTCTTGGGGTAAACGGCTTTTTCTCCATACGTCTCATGTCCTTTCTATTCAAGCTCTTCTAGTGTGATTTGATCGTTCGTATAGACACAGATTTCTCCAGCAGTTTCAAGTGCAGCCTTTGCAATATCTCTAGCTGAAAGATGATCACCAGCATGTGTTTTGAGTGCTCTTCCTGCACTTAGTGCATAGTTGCCACCAGAACCAATGGCCAAAATGCCATCATCAGGCTCAATGACTTCTCCGGTTCCAGATACGAGTAGAATACTTTCTTTGTTCATCACAATCAGCATGGCTTCAAGCTGTCTGAGCATCTTGTCACTTCTCCACTCTTTTGCTAGTTCAACAGCCGCTCTCTTTAGGTTTCCACCGTATTCTTCAAGCTTCGTTTCAAACTTTTCAAAGAGTGTAAACGCATCTGCCACTGATCCTGCAAATCCTGCCAGCACCTTGCCTCCAAAAAGACGGCGCACTTTTTTCGCTGTGTGTTTCATAACGACAGCCTGACCGAAAGTGACTTGACCATCACCGGCCATTGCACTTTTTCCTTTATGTTGAACGGCAAAGATCGTTGTTGCATGAAATGATGACATGAAAAAACCTCCTATTAGGATCGTTTAAACGCTCTTGGGTGATGAGACATGTATATTTTTCTTAAAGAATCTTTTGATACATGTGTGTACACCTGTGTGGATGATAAATTTGAGTGACCGAGAAGTTCTTGCACACTTCTCAAATCCGCCCCCTCGTTCAAGAGGTGTGTAGCAAATGTATGCCTTAACATGTGAGGATGGATATGTAATGTGCCTGACGCTTTTTTCATTAATTCAGTTAGGATGAAACGAACACCACGATCTGTAAGAGTGGATCCGCGCTGATTCAAAAACACATGTTCTTCAGCACGGTCTTTTCTCTTAGCTTGTAGCTTTTTACGGCCATCCTCTAAATATGTGGTCAGTGCTTCATGGGCGTATGATCCGAACGGAACATACCGCTGTTTGCTACCTTTCCCATGAACAAGCACTGTCCCCATCGATACATCTAAATCAGATACTTTTAATGTGCATAACTCACTCACCCTCATACCTGTTGCATAAAGAAGTTCTAAAATGGCCTGATTCCTTTGTCCAAGCGGTGTGCTGACATCAGAAACGGAGAAAAGCTCTTTTAGTTCCTCTTCATACAAAAATGAAGGAATTCGCTTATCCTGTTTTGGTAAGCTCACGAGTAAAAAAGGATTTTCTAACGCAAGCTGTTCTCTTAATAAAAATTTATAAAAGCTGCGAAGTGCAGAGACTTTCTTACTAATCGTTCTTCTTGAAAGGCCTTTTTCATAAGCTTCTGTTAAATAAATTCTCGTATCTTGATAGGATACCTCTTCAAAACCGTTTATTCCTTGAATGTTCATAAATCTGACAAACTCTTCAATGGCTTCTGTATAACCGGAAATGGTCAATGCTGAATAGTTTTTTTCAATTTGCAAATATTCAATGAACATGTGAACAAGATGCTGTTTATCCGTCATTTTTACACCTCTTTAAGGCTTTTAAATGGTATCATACATCCCGCTTGACGTGCAATGTTTTACCTATAGAGATTTCGAAATAGTTTGAATAGTCTCGATTGCGCGCTTAGCGTATTCTGCATAACGATCTTGTTTGTTTTTGATTTTGACGCCGAGATCTTTCAATAAACCGAAGTTAGCATTCATTGGCTGGAAGCTTTTTTTGTTTGTTGCTGTGATGTAGTGTGCCATACTACCAATGGCCGTTTCCTCTGGAAGGACGACAAGTTCTTCTCCTTTGACAAAACGAGCCGCATTGATCCCAGCTACTAAACCTGAAGCTGCAGACTCAACATAGCCTTCAACGCCTGTCATTTGTCCTGCGAAGAATAGGTCATCTCTATTTTTAAATTGATAAGTCGGTCTTAAAAGACTTGGTGAGTTAATAAATGTGTTACGGTGCATGACGCCATAGCGAACAATTTCTGCTTGTTCAAGACCAGGAATGAGACGGAATACTTCTTTTTGATCGCCCCACTTCATATGTGTTTGGAAACCAACGATGTTATATAACGTACCAGCTGCATCGTCTTGTCTTAATTGAACAACGGCATAAGGTCTTTTTCCCGTTTTCGGATCTTCTAGTCCTACTGGCTTCATCGGGCCAAACAACATGGTTTTCTTTCCTCTTTTCGCCATGACTTCAATTGGCATACAGCCTTCGAAGAAGATTTCTTTCTCAAATTCTTTTAGCGGTACAGTTTCAGCGGAGATTAGTGCTTCATAGAAACGATCGAATTCCTCTTCTGTCATTGGACAGTTTAAATAGGCGGCTTCGCCTTTATCGTAGCGTGATTTCAAGTATACTTTGTCCATGTCAATGCTGTCTTTTTCTAAAATTGGCGCAGCTGCATCGTAGAAGTAAAGATACTCTTCACCCGTTAAAGACTTTAATTCATTTGAAAGAGCCTCTGATGTCAGAGGACCCGTTGCAATAATGGTTGGACCTTCTGGAATACTTGTCACTTCTTCTTGAAAAACTGTCACATTGGGATGGTTCTTTACACGGTCTGTCACATTCGCTGCAAATTCATGACGGTCTACTGCAAGTGCTCCGCCAGCAGGAACAGAACTTTCATCTGCTGCTGCAATAATGGCAGAATCTAAGTAACGCATTTCTTCTTTTAACACACCTACTGCATTTGTCAAAGCGTTACCGCGCAGTGAGTTACTGCACACTAGCTCAGCAAATTTATCGGTATGGTGAGCGGGTGTTTGTTTCACAGGTCTCATTTCATATAGATTCACTTTAATGCCACGTTTGGCGATTTGCCAGGCAGCTTCACTTCCTGCTAAACCTGCTCCAATCACATTGATAAATTGACTCATTGGACAACTCTCCTATTTCGTAAGATTCTATTTGATGACATAAAAAAGCAGGTGAACAAGGCTGCTCACCGCTATTTTTGTTGCTCCTCTTTATAATCACAATTCACACATTGAACTTGAATGCCTTTTTTCAGCTTTTTCTCTACAAGCATATTTTCGCATTTTGGACATTTTCTTTCAATTGGTTTGTCCCAAGAAACGAATTCACATTCTGGAAAACGATCGCAGCCATAAAAAATGCGGCGCTTTTTAGATTTTCTTTCAACAATGTTTCCTTCGTGACATGACGGGCACTTCACACCGATATCTTTGACGATTGGTTTTGTGTTACGGCAATCAGGGAAATTAGAACATGCCATGAATTTACCGTACCGACCCATTTTGTACACCATCGGATGTCCACATTCTTCACAGTCGATGCCTGCGTATTCCGGCTCAATCTCAACTTCTTGCATCTCTGCTTCTGCCTTTTCTACGCGTTTTGCAAAGTCTTGATAGAAACTGTCGATGATCCGTACCCATTCAATCGTTCCTTCTTCAACACTATCAAGTTCTTTTTCCATCTGAGCTGTGAACTCAACATTAATGATTTCTGGGAAGAATTCCATAATGAGGTTGAGTACAATTCCACCAAGCTCTGTTGGAATAAATCGTTTGTTGTCCAAAGCGACATAGCCACGCTTTTGAATCGTATCCAAAGTTGGTGCATACGTAGATGGACGGCCTATCCCTAACTCTTCAAGCGTTTTAACAAGTCTTGCCTCTGTATAGCGCGGTGGTGGCTGTGTGAAGTGTTGTTCAGGTTCAATATCTTTTGACAGAACGACATCGCCTTCATTTAGATCAGGAAGCATTTTGTCCTTTTCTTCTAGCTGATCGTCTTTTCCTTCTACGTACACTTTCATAAACCCTGGGAATTTTACTTTGCTCCCATTTGCACGGAATGTTAAACCGTTATTGTCTAGATCTACACTCATTGTATCGAGAACTGCCGGTGCCATTTGGCTTGCAACAAATCGTTCCCAAATCAGTTTATAAAGACGAAGCTGATCTCTGCTTAGCACATGCTTGAGATCTGCTGGTTTTCTTAATGTAGAAGTTGGTCGAATGGCTTCGTGTGCATCTTGTGAATTGTCATTCTTTTTAGCAGGACGTTTCGTCGTATTCAAGAAATCCTTGCCATACGTTTGATCAATGAAAGCTGATACTTCTTCAATCGCTGTATTTGAAATACGCGTTGAGTCTGTTCTCATATAAGTGATGAGACCGACAGTACCTTCTTTTCCAAGATCAATTCCTTCATATAATTGCTGTGCAATCATCATGGTTTTTTTCGCACGGAAATTTAATTTTCTTGCAGCTTCTTGTTGCAAGGTGGATGTTGTAAACGGAACAGCTGGATTTCGTTTACGTTCTTTCTTTGTGACTTTTTCTACTGAGAATTTGCTTCCTTTTAGTTTCGAAAGGATTTCTTTTACATCCTCTTTTGTTTTCAAAGGTTGTTTTTTCCCATTCACACCAAAGAAGCTCGCTTCGAACGTTTCTTTTCCTTTTAAGAACGTGCCATCGATCGTCCAATATTCTTCTGGTTTAAACTCGTTAATTTCATTTTCTCGGTCAATAATCAGTCTGAGTGCAACAGATTGAACGCGACCAGCACTCAACCCTTTTTTGACCTTTTTCCACAAAATCGGACTGATTTTATACCCAACAAGCCGATCTAAGATTCGTCTTGCTTGTTGTGCATCGACCAAGTCCATGTTGATCATACGCGGATGTTTAAAGGAGTCTTTAATTGCATCTTTTGTAATCTCGTTAAAGACAACACGGCAATCTGAAGAGAGGTCAAGGTCAAGACTGTGGGCCAAATGCCAAGCAATCGCTTCTCCCTCTCTGTCGGGGTCAGCTGCGAGATAGACTTTCTTCGCTTTTTTCGCCGCTGTTTTCAATTCTTTTAAAACTGGGCCTTTGCCTCGAATCGTAATATATCTCGGTTCGAAGTCATGCTCCGTGTCGACACCTAGCTGACTCTTCGGTAAATCCCTCACATGCCCCATTGAAGCCTTTACTTTATACTTTTTTCCTAAATAACGCTCAATCGTTTTCGCCTTAGCTGGCGACTCAACGATAACTAAATAATCAGCCATACTCAAAATCCCCCTTAAGAGGTGTTCTCTCTTTATACATTACTTCTTACATATTTATATGAATTGCACCTATTGAAAAGGCAATCGTTAGAAATTCTTTATGATGAACACTATTATAAACACGAAAATCAAAGTGTAAACTTAAATCCTCACTATTATTAAATATTCCTATGTCTTTTGTCAAACGATATTTTTAAGAGAGTTCAGTATATTGAACGCCATGAGTGGTGAATTCCTCTAAAATATCATTTGTTGAATGGACGAGTTTCGCTCCTTGTTGAATGAGTTTCGCCGGTCCGGTCGAGTTCGGATCAAAGATTGAACCAGCCACAGCAAACACCTCTTTTCCTTGCTCAAGTGCTTGGTAGGCAGTAATCAGTGAACCGCTTTTTTCTTTACACTGAATCACAATGGTTCCTTTTGTCAGACCACTAATGATGCGATTCCTCATTGGAAAGTGCCACTTCTCGGGTTTCATATAGGGCGGGTGTTCTGACAAAAGCAAATGATGCTTTCCCATATATTGCGCCATCTGCACATGTTCTTTTGGATACAAATGCTGAAAGCCACCTGCCACAACGCCAATGGTTTTACCATTCCTTCTGATACACTCCCTATGTGACAGTCCATCGATTCCTTTTGCCAAACCACTGACAATCATCCAATCTTCCTTTACCAGTTCACCAACAATTTTCTTCACACATTCTTCTCCATATGACGATGGCACACGCGTGCCCACTACACCTAAACTTTTTTCTACATTTAAATAAGATACGTTTCCTTTAAGAAATAATACAGGGGGAGGATCATAGATGTTTTTTAACGACTCGGGATATAATGTTGATGTGATGGGAATCATGTGGATGTTTTGTTTTACATAGGATTGAACGATGTGTTGAAACATGGGGAAGTCATTTTCTTCAGCTTGTTTTAAGCGGGCAAAATCGATTGTTTGTAGAGATCGATCCTGTTTGAAATGATGTGTTTCTTCATTTATATATAATGCGGGATCCACTTTCCACCATTTCATTAACAAAGAGGGTGAGATGAGGCCTTTTAAGCGGTGAAAAACCATTCTTTCGGACACGTTGAACATACCATTCCTCCAATTTTAGATAGAAAGAAGAAGACTTGCCAAAGAGCAAGTCTTCTTGCGTCATTAATGCGTTTTACAAGCTTCGAAAAGATTCTTCTCTTTTAATACTTTAATTAATGTTTCTCCCATGACAGATGGTGTTTCTGCCACTTCAATGCCACACGCGCGCATTGTTTTGACTTTTTCGTCAGCTGTTCCTTTACCACCAGAAATAATGGCACCAGCATGTCCCATGCGTTTTCCTGGAGGTGCAGTTTTACCGCCAATAAAGCCAACGACTGGTTTTGTCATATTTGCTTTTACCCATTCAGCCGCTTCTTCTTCTGCTGTACCACCGATCTCACCGATCATAATGACAGCATGTGTATCAGGATCTTCATTGAAGGCTTTTAATACATCAATAAAGTTGGTACCGTTGACCGGGTCACCGCCGATTCCAACAGCTGTCGATTGACCAACACCAGCTTCAGAAAGCTGATGAACCGCTTCATATGTAAGCGTCCCAGATCGAGAAACAACACCAACATGGCCTTTTTTATGGATGTAACCTGGCATAATACCAATCTTACATTCTTCCGGTGTAATGACACCAGGACAGTTTGGTCCAACAAGTCTTGTTTTCTTGCCTTCCATATATCGTTTGACTTTTACCATATCAAGAACTGGAATATGCTCAGTAATACAGATAACAAGATCAACTTCCGCATCGACTGCCTCTAAAATCGCATCTGCCGCAAATGGTGCAGGTACATAGATGACAGAAGCATCGGCACCTGTCGTTTGTACAGCTTCAGAAACAGTATTAAATACAGGAACTCCTTCTACTTCAGTGCCACCCTTACCAGGCGTGACACCACCCACGATATTTGTTCCATATTCAATCATTTGCTTTGTGTGGAACAATGCGGTTGAACCGGTAATCCCCTGAACAATTACTCTCGTATTTTTATTAATAAATACACTCATTTAGGTTCCCTGCCTTTCTGCTCTACTTGACTAAAGATACAATCTTTTCTGCCCCGTCAGCCATAGACTCAGCAGATGTGATATTTAAACCTGAATCACTCAGAATTTTCTTCCCTAATTCAACATTTGTTCCTTCTAGACGGACAACGAGCGGTAATGTTAAACCAACTTGCTTCGTTGCTTCAACGACACCTTCTGCAATGACATCACATTTCATGATGCCGCCGAAAATGTTCACGAAAATCCCTTTGACATTTTGATCAGATAAGATGATTTTAAATGCTTCCGTTACTTTTTCAGCTGTTGCACCGCCCCCAACATCAAGGAAGTTTGCAGGGTCCCCGCCGTAATGCTTGATGATATCCATTGTAGACATCGCAAGACCTGCTCCATTCACCATACAGCCGATATTGCCGTCTAGTGAAATGTAGCTTAAATCATATTTAGATGCTTCAATTTCCTTTGGATCCTCTTCATCAAGATCACGGTATTCTAATATATCTTTTTGTCTATATAATGCATTGCTATCAAAATTTAATTTTGCATCAAGCGCCATGACTTTTCCATCACCTGTGACAACAAGGGGATTAATCTCAGCGATTGAACAATCTTTTTCGATAAATGCATTGTAAAGGCTCGTCATAAACTTAACTGCTTGTCCAACAAGTTTTGTTGGGATATTGATTTTAAAGGCTACTTCTCTTGCTTGATACCCTTGAAGACCAATCGCTGGGTCAATGACGACTTTGACGATTTTTTCTGGCGTTTTTTCTGCTACTTCTTCAATTTCGGTACCGCCTTCTTCAGAAGCCATCAACACAATTCTTGATGTGGCTCTATCTAGAACAAGTCCAACATAGTATTCTTTTTGAATATCGCAGCCTTCTTCAATAAGTAAGCGTTTTATTTCGCGCCCTTCAGGACCAGTTTGATGTGTGACAAGTGTCTTGCCGAGCAATTCCTCTGCAAACCCTTTCACTTCATCTTTTGTTTTTGCGATTTTTACCCCACCTGCTTTACCACGACCGCCTGCATGAATCTGTGCTTTTACGACATAAACAGAACTTTCTAGCTCTTCTGATGCTTTTACTGCTTCATCAGGTGTAAATGCTACTTTACCATTTGGAACTGAAACCCCATATTTTCTTAGGATTTCTTTTCCTTGGTACTCATGGATATTCATTTCCCATCCTCCCAACATATGTAGAAACAAGAATTATAAAATAGACTGCGCTTTCATTTTAAAGAATAAAAAAGAGAATGTCTAGGGTTCTATGTAAAATCGTAAAATCCTTCTAAACATTCAAACTTTTATTTTATTAAAAATATAAATTTTTCAGTCAAATCACTTATTTTACCTTATTTTTTCATTTTTTGATCTAATCTATAGATAAATGAAAAAATTTCTGCTACTGTATCGTATAACGCTTCAGGGATCTCCTCATCAAGCGTTAAGTGACGCATCAGTTCAACTAAATTATGGTCTTCTTGGATCGGAACCCCTGATTTTTTTGCTTCTTCAATAATTTGATCCGCAACGTAGCCGCTTCCAGTGGCGATGACTTTTGGTGCTTTTTGCTTCTCTTCATCGTAATGTAAAGCGACCGCCCTTCTAAGCGGTTTTGAATCCTTCATACTCGTAAGTCCAGCCCTTTCTCGCTGATTTTATGAAAGTGTTCTTCTAGAAAGTGAGACGGATCAACTGGCTCTTGTCTCTTCTTTGCTGTAATACCCGTTAAACTATAGCCTAAGGCATTTAAATTCTCTCGAACAGCTGGAATCATTGGATTAATGGTTCCTTGAAGCTCATAGTTCGTCTCAACTGTAATGGACATGACCTTTTGCTGAATCGTACAGTCAATCAAGGTTTCTTCAAGGTGTTCCATATTTAAGTAAAACATTAGGCGACATTGAGAAATATCAATGGAGCCATCTTTTTTCTTATGACCTTTTAAAATAAAGGTTAAATCTTGCACACTATGTTTAGAGAAAAGAGGATAGGACACCATCATTTGACTGACTGTCTGGTTTTCCTGTTGCACAAATAACTGCCCATTTAACCGATGAAACAATTGGTCGACTTCTTTCTTTAAGTGCTCAGGTAAATCAGCCTGTCTGACATCATTGAGGACGAGCTTTAATTGATGAAGCTCCTGATTTTTCACCTCTTGGCTTCCTTTTTCAAGTAGCTTTAGCATACCGATTTCATCACGTACACCGATCGCTTTTTTCATCGTCAAAAGTAAATCCAGCACATCGCCTTTATTGCTTAAAGTTGGCTCTGTTTGTTGAATCACACGTGCAAATGCTTCTGCCTCGTTTTTTGAAAGGAATGGGAATTCTCTTTGAATGACAGTTGCCTTTGCGTCAGCCTGTGGCCCTGTCTGCTGAAGAGCTTGAAGCAGTGTGGTGAACTGTTTCGCATCTGGCTGTTGGCTTCCCTCCGGTCCTTTCTTCGTAACACTTGTCAATATGTGTTCTATTTGTTGTGTAGTGATTGGAACTTGCTTTTGTGCCGCTGATTGCTGCTGTATGCTTGGCTGATTGACTTGGTCCGTTTGCCGCCCTTGTTGAAGTGAAGATTGTTGATGCCCTGTTGGCTGTGAAAGATTGTTCGTCGGTATTTGCACACTCCCCCCTTGCTTCGCTTGGCCTTCCTTCGCTGCTAGAAGCACTGTTAAGAGCTTTTCTGCATGGACAGTAGTCTCGGCATCTACAACCGCTCGAACAGCTTGTGTGAGGGCTTGTGTAGCATCTGATTGCTTAGGTAGCTGTGTTAATCGATCCAAGAGCGCTGTGATGTCTTGATGAAGCGCAGTAGATGATTTCACTGCTAAAATAGACTGAAGCACACCTTGCTGAATCGGTAAATCTTTTTTCAAAGCAAATAGTAGGGCTTGTAACCCTTTTTTGATATCTGCTCCTTGAAGTTGATCGATCCACTTCACTGCCGTCTTTAACTCTGTTTCATTGATGATCGATTTTTCTTTTAAAAAGGCGGTAGCGGTCAACATCGTTTCAAGCCCATTTTTTAGCGCTAAGCCTTCGATGAGTTTAACCGCTGCATCCTTTAACGTCTTAGGATCTTGATCAAACTGTTGAACAGGTTTTAGCTTATTGAGATGGCCGGCAGTCGCTTGTTCAAATTGGAACCAATAGAATGAATCTGCTTTTAGCTGTGCAGCAAGCTGTGCTTTTATTTTGGTCGATCCTATTTGAACAAGTGCTGTATCATCTCCTAGCATTTTTAACACTTTTCCGAGGATCAGCCGCTGAACATTTTCCTTTCCTTCCGTGTTTAAAGGAACAGTTTCTGCCGTATTTAACCGGCTATTCAATGCTGTATGTATGTCTTCAACTCTTGTCATCACAAGCTGCCTCCTTGTGTTCATATTTAAGAAATTACGGCTCGAATTGGTGCAAATGACACTCGATGGATAGGTGTAGCCCCATATGCTCGAATGGCGGCTAAGTGCTCTTTCGTTCCATATCCTTTATGCTCTTCAAAATGATATTCAGGATACAAACGCCCGTATTCTTCCATCATTCGATCTCTTGTCACTTTTGCAATACATGCACCTGCTGCGATGGATGCACTTTTTGCATCTCCTTTGATGATATTCTCCTGATTAGTGGGAAGCGGAAGTGTCATCGCATCAATGAGAAGATAATCAGGTGTGTGTGTTAGCTGCTCGACAGCCCTTACCATCGCCAGTCTTGATGCTTCGTAAATATTGATTTCATCAATGGTTGCCGCATCAACAATGCCGATTCCGATATCAAGCGCTTCTTCTTGTATCAGATCATAATATGCCAATCTTTTTTTCTCAGATAATTGTTTTGAATCATTTAAGCCTAGAAGCTCGGTGTCCTCTTTTAATATCACAGCAGCAGCTACAACCGGACCAGCTAGCGGGCCTCTCCCTGCTTCATCTATACCGGCAATACATGTATATCCCTGTGCCTTTGCTTCGTTTTCGAATTGGAGCATTTGATTCCACGCTGCTTTTTGTTCTAAGGTTCTTTCTCTATCTTTCTGCCACTTTTCTACCAGTTGCTTGACACTTTTTCTCTGATCATCTTGTACTAGGTTGCGAATATACGCTTCATCATCCGCGTGCTCTTCTATCAGTTCTTTTATTTGTTTTACAGTGAACATCAGGCTTTCCGTAGCCTCCTTTTTTATATCGGCCATTTTCCAGAAAAAATAAAGACCCGCATGAGCTGCGTGTCTTTTAGCTTTCAGGCTTCTCAAAGGTAATAGGACCGAATTTCTCAGTTCGAATATCTCGGATAATGATTTCAGTGGTTTTATCGTAATTAATCAGCCCACCGCTCATCAGACAGCCTCTCTTTGTTCCAATTGCATCAAACAGCTCCACCGTATCTTCAGGGATCTCTGTGAGATCGTAGCGTTTCATTAATCGTTCTGGGTAATTCTTTTCTAGAAAACGCAGCGCATAGACAGCTACATCCTGTAAATTGATAATCGAATCTTTTATTGCACCTGTGACGGCTAGTCTAAGTCCCACTTCGACATCTTCAAATTTTGGCCATAGGATTCCTGGGGTATCGAGCAGTTCAAGCTCTTTCCCTACTTTGACCCATTGTTGTGAAGTCGTTATACCAGGGCGATCTCCAGTTTTGGCAATGTTTTTCTTCGCTAAACGATTGATTAGGGTCGATTTCCCGACATTCGGAATTCCGATAATAAGTGCTCGAATGGCACGCGGCTTAACGCCTTTTGCTTTCATGCGATCGAATTTTTCTTTTAATATGTCTTTCGAGGTTGTGATGATTTGATTTAATCCTTGTCCATCGACAGAGTTGATCGCAAGTGAGCGAACGCCTTGTTCTTCTAAATGCGCTTGCCACTCCTTTGTCATACGAGGATCTGCTTTATCTGCTTTATTTAACAGCATGATTTTGGGTTTGTTTTGAAGGATTTCTTCAATCATAGGGTTTCTTGAGGACATCGGTATTCTGGCATCTGTTAATTCAAAAACAATGTCAATGAGCTTTAATTTTTCTGTGACTTCTCTTCTTGCTTTTGCCATATGGCCTGGGAACCATTGAATAGTCATATGTGCACCTTCTCTCTTTCGGTTGTCTATATACAGTACAAAAAAAGAGCCTGTTACTGGTAACAAGCTCTTTCCTTTTGATATCATTATCGTTTGATTTCTTTGATACGAGCCGCTTTACCGCGAAGTTCACGTAAGTAGTACAGTTTCGCACGACGTACCTTACCGTGACGTACAACTTCGATCTTAGCGATTTTTGGTGTGTGTACAGGGAATGTACGCTCAACGCCTACACCGTAAGAAATCTTACGAACTGTGAAAGTTTCGCTGATTCCACCACCACGACGCTTAATAACAACACCTTCAAAGATCTGGATACGCTCACGAGTACCCTCGACAACTTTCACGTGTACACGTAAAGTGTCACCAGGACGGAACGCAGGAAGATCAGTGCGTAGTTGTTCTTTTGTGATTTCTTCAATCAAATGTTGCATCGTTTTCAACTCCTTCCAACAGATGCTCATGTCCTCTTTCTTCATACAGCGGAACATCGTTTTCCAACTTGAATCGGCAAGCCGTCCAAGTCACAAGTAGTATCATACCACACCTCAATGCTGTGTGCAATACAATCTAGTCATTATGAAGCTGCCATAGCCATCTTTTTTCTTCATCCGTTAATGTTTTACATGAGTCAATCAAATCTGGCCTTCTTGTATACGTTCGCTTCAATGATTCTTTACGCCGCCATTCTTCAATTTTGGCGTGATTCCCAGACAGCAAGACATCTGGTACTTTCATTCCTTTGTAATCAGCGGGTCTTGTATAATGCGGGTGTTCAAGCAAACCTGTACTAAATGAATCTTCAATATGAGACTCTTCTTTTCCAAGCACATGAGGCAAAAGCCTGACCACACTGTCTGCAATCATCATCGCTGGCAGCTCTCCGCCTGTGAGAACGAAATCCCCAATCGAGATTTCATCTGTGACAAGATGCTCCCTGATGCGCTCATCATAGCCTTCATAGTGGCCGCAAATGAACATCAGATGTTCTTCTTTTGCAAGCTCTTCTGCTTTCTTTTGTGTATATCTTTCACCTTGAGGACAGACAAGAATGATGCGGGGCTTCTTTTTGGCATTTTTCGTCAAGTCTTCTACTGCATCAAATACAGGCTGCGCTTTTAGCACCATTCCAGCACCGCCACCATACGGATAGTCATCCACTGTTTTATGCTTATGATCCGAATACTCCCTAAAGTTGACAACGTGAAATGAAACGGCTTCTTTCTCCTGTGCCTTTTTTAAAATCGATGAATGAAGGACACCTTCAAACATTTCAGGAAAAAGGGTCAAAAAGTCAATTTTCATTCGTCAATGAGTCCTTCCATCACTTCAATACGGACTGTTTTGGACGGGATATCGATCATTTTGACGACAGATGGAATATAAGGAATGAGTACGTCTTTTTTGCCTTTTCGTTCAACGACCCAGACATCATTTGCCCCTGGCGTTAAAATCTCTTTAATGCGACCAATCAGTTTTTCTTGTTCATCATACACGTCACATCCGATGATTTCATGAAAGTAAAATTCACCTTCATCTAGTGAAGTGAGTTGTTCTTTTTCTACTTTTAAAATTGATTCTTTTAATAGCTCTGCTTCATTTAATGAACCCACTTCTTCAAATGTGAGCAAATCAAATTGTTTGTGCTGTCTGTGCGATGCTATAGTGACTTTTAGCGGCTCTGTGTGCCCCTTTTTAAAAATATAGAGGACGTTCCCTTTTTTGTAGCGTTCTTCTGGGAAATCGGTTTTAGACACGACCCGCACCTCACCGCGCACTCCGTGTGTGTTGACGATCTTTCCAACATTCAACCAATCTAGCTCCATATGAATGATCACCCCTGACGTATTTCAACAATCACGCCGTCTTTGACGACGATCACATTCTCTTGCATTTTCTCATCCCACTGGTCACCAATTCCAACTTCAACCAGAGCATCGACTTCGGTTTCTTTCATTTCACTTCCAAGCGGCAAAATATGTAGCTGCTCCATTTGAAAGTCAATTTGCTTGATTTTGTCTTGCCTTTTATCAATGGCTTTTTGGAATTGAGGGATGGCTTCTTGATGATTTGGTTCTTTTTCATGTTTCTTTAATTGAAAATATAATTGATTGCATTCACGTTCTAGTCTTTCTTTTTTTTCTAAAAAAGTCGTTAACAGTTTGTCCTTACTACTTTCAGTTAATACTTGCATGACGGTGACATGTTGAATGATCTGCATCTTCCTTTTTGTCCCCCTATTCGAACGCATTTGTCCTCTACAGTATAACGAAAAATAGGTTTAAACGTGTAAAAAAAGGGGAGGTCCTAAGCCCTCTCCCTTTTTTAATCAGCAATCTCAAGTAGAACTTTCTTAGAAGACTCTGCACCTGCTGCAAAAATGACTGTTCGTATCGCTTTTGCTGTTCGTCCCTGCTTTCCGATCACTTTTCCTGTATCTTCGGCATGGACAGACAGTGTATAAATCACCTGCTCCTCTTTTTCTAATGAAGATACGTGAATATCTTCAGGGAAATCAACAAGCGGCTCGACGATGGACACAATCAACTCTTCCAAGGACAGCTCATTCATTATTTGCTGTTTTTCGCGTTATGAAATTTTTCAAGAATTCCTTGGCTTGAGAAAAGGTTGCGAACTGTATCAGATGGTTTCGCACCATCTTGAAGCCATTTAAGCGCTAACTCTTCGTTGATTTTCACCTCAGCTGGTGATACCACTGGGTTGTATGTTCCAACTACTTCGATGTAACGACCGTCACGTGGTGAACGAGAATCTGCTACTACAATACGATAGAAAGGTGATCTTTTTGATCCCATACGTTTTAAACGAATTTTTACTGCCATTTTACTAGCACCTCCGAAAATATTTCAACAAGATAGTATATTAACAATGATAAAAGGGTTTGTAAAGTGTTTTTTCTTAACAACGGTTTTATCATGTATAACCAATTACATAAATGGTAATTTAAAGCCTTTTTTCTTTCCTTTTGACATATTGGTCATTTGCTTCATCATCTTTTTCATTTCGTCAAATTGCTTTAAAAGGCGATTGACTTCTTGTACAGATGTTCCGCTTCCTTTGGCAATCCTTTTTCTTCGGCTTGCATTGATGACCTCTGGTTGTTCTTTTTCTTGGGTGGTCATGGATTTAATGATCGCTTCGATATGATTGAGCTGCTTTTCGTCCACTTGGACGTTTTTGAGCCCTTTCATTTTACCGGCACCCGGCATCATTTGGATCAGTTCATCAAGTGGGCCCATGTTACGAACTTGGCCGAGCTGCTCGAGGAAATCATCGAGGGTAAAGCTCATTGTTCGCATTTTTTGTTCAAGCTCTTTTGCCTTATCTTGGTCAACGTTTGCCTGTGCTTTTTCAATAAGCGTGAGCACATCTCCCATGCCAAGAATTCTTGACGCCATCCGCTCTGGGTGGAATGGTTCAAGGGCATCAAGCTTTTCACCTAGACCAGCGAATTTAATCGGCGTATTTGTGACAGCTCGAATAGAAAGCGCTGCACCGCCTCGTGTATCACCATCTAGTTTTGTTAACACAACACCTGTCAAGCCAAGCTGTTCGTTAAAGCTTTTGGCTACATTGACAGCATCTTGACCTGTCATCGAGTCCACAACTAGGAAAATTTCTTCTGGATTTGCTACTTCTTTTACTTTCTGAAGCTCATCCATCAATTCATGATCGATATGAAGACGTCCTGCTGTATCTAAAATGACATAATCACAATGTTCTTCTTTTGCTTTTTCAATCGCTTGTTTAGCGATCTCAACTGGGCTTACTTGATCACCTAATGAGAACACGGGCATATCAAGCTGTTTCCCGAGTGTTTGAAGCTGCTGAATTGCAGCTGGTCTGTAAATATCCGCAGCAGCCATCATCGGCTGGCGATTATGTTTTTTGCGAAGTAAATTAGCAAGTTTCCCAGTGGTGGTTGTTTTACCCGCCCCTTGAAGACCAACCATCATAATGACCGTAGGAGATTTCTTCGCCACAGCGATCTTACTTTCTTCTCCACCCATTAATTCAGTTAATTCTTCTTTTACAACTTTAATGACTTGTTGTCCAGGGGTAAGGCTTTTCATAACCTCTTGTCCAACTGCACGCTCGCTTACCTTTTTCACAAAGTCTTTGACCACTTTAAAATTGACGTCAGCTTCAAGAAGGGCAAGGCGTACCTCGCGCATCATTTCTTTCACATCTTGCTCTGACACTTTTCCTTTGCCGCGGATTTTTGAAATCGTCTGCTGCAGTCGGTCGGCTAATCCTTCAAATGCCATACTGTGCCGCCTCCTAATCTAATTTCTCAAGCGATTCAATTAAAGCTTCTGCTTCATCCTTTTTCTCGAAATCTGCAAAAAGCTCTCTCATTTTTTTGAGAATGTCTTTACGCTCTTTAAATTTCTTAAACAAGAGCAGCTTTTCTTCATATTGTTCAAGCATCGCTTCAGTCCGTTTAATATTATCATAAACAGCCTGTCTTGATACTTCATATTCATCCGCAATTTCACCGAGGGAAAAATCGTCCAGGTAGTAAAGCGACATGTAGCTTTTTTGTTTTGCGGTCAACAACGATTGGTAGAAGTCAAACAAGTAGTTCATTCTCGTCGTTTTTTCAAGCGTCATGAGCTCTCTCCCCTTTGTTAAGTTTATTCCCTTTACATCAACTAAGTTTACACGGTTCTTAGCTGTGTGTCAAGTTTTTATCTTGTCAGTTCTTCTTGCGGTATTTCACATAAAAATGCCAGCAACTCGGCTGGCATTTTTGTTAGTCTTCTTTATCAATGACATCTGAGAATAAACCGTACACATACGATTCAGCATCGAATTGCTGAAGATCATCGACTTTTTCACCTAAACCGACAAGCTTTACCGGAATGTTCAGTTCATTGCGAATCGCTAGTACAATACCACCTTTTGCGGTACCGTCAAGTTTGGTTAATGCGATTCCTGTCACATTGGTTGCTTTTGAAAATTCTCTCGCCTGCGCCATAGCGTTTTGTCCTGTTGTTGCATCAAGGGCCAGAAGCACTTCGTGCGGGGCATCCGGAATTTCTCTTTCAATGACTCTCTTGACTTTTTCCAGTTCATTCATCAAGTTGACTTTGTTTTGAAGTCGACCTGCTGTATCACAGATGAGAACATCCGCATTTTTCGCTTTGGCTGATTGGACGGCATCATAAATAACTGCCGCTGGATCAGAACCAGCCGTCTGTTTGACGACAGGTACACCCGTTCGCTCTCCCCACACTTCTAGCTGCTCAATGGCACCAGCACGGAACGTATCACCTGCAGCTAAAACAACGGATTTCCCTTCGTTTTTCAGCTTATGTGCAAGCTTCCCAATTGTCGTCGTTTTACCTACACCATTTACACCTACAAGCAGGATGACATTTAAACGTCCATCTTGGATATCAAGCTCAGACATTTGCTCTTCCCCGCTTTGGTAAATGTCAACAAGCTTTTCAGAGATCACAGCCTGCACTTCGCTAGGATCTTGAATATTTCTAAGCTTCACTTCTTTTTTCAGCTCATCAATGAGCTCCATCACCGTCGTGAAACCAACATCTGCGCCAATTAATACTTCTTCTAGTTCTTCAAAAAAGTCCTCATCTACTTTACGATAACGAGAAATCAGCTCATTCACTCTTCCTTGGAAGGAATTCCTCGTTTTTTCAAGTCCATCTTTAAACTTTTCTGATACTGAATCTGTTTGTTGCGTCAATTTCTCTTTTAACTTCTTAAAAAAGCTCACTGGTTGTTAAACCTCCTTTAATTACTGGACAAGCTCTTTTGTTTCTTCTAATTTCACAGATACGAGCTTGGATACACCTGATTCCTGCATCGTGACGCCGTAAAGGACATCCGCTTCTTCCATTGTTCCTTTTCGGTGCGTGATGACAATGAATTGTGTTTCTTTGCTATATTTCTTTAAATATTGGGCAAATCTGAACACATTGGCTTCATCAAGTGCCGCTTCTACTTCATCTAACACACAAAACGGAACAGGTCTGACTTTTAATATAGAAAACAATAATGCAATTGCCGTTAATGCTCTCTCTCCGCCGGAAAGCAAACTAAGATTTTGTAGTTTTTTCCCTGGTGGCTGCGCGACAATATCTACGCCAGAGTTGAGCAAATCGTTTGGATCTGTCAGCTTGAGGTCTGCTCTTCCTCCGCCGAACAATGCTTGAAAGACAGATTCAAAGTGTGTACGAATTTGCGAGAATGTATCAGAGAAACGCTTTGTCATCTCTTGATCCATTTCTTCGATCACTTGGAATAATGTGTTTTTCGCTTCTGTCAGATCATTTCGCTGCTCCGTCAAGAAGATGAAGCGTTCATTCACTCGCTCATATTCATCAATACTGCCTATGTTCACTGTTCCAAGCTCTTCAATCGCAAGTTTGATGAGTTTCACTCTTTTTCGTGCTTCATCTGGCGTTAATGTAAGATGATACATATCTTTTGCTCCCTCAAATGAGAGGGCATATTCTTCGTTCAGATAAGCAATGAGGTTATCAAGTTCAACCTCCATTTTGCCTAGCTTAATTTCTTCATCTTTTAAGCTTGTCGTTAGCTGCTTATATAGACGTTTTTGCTCTTTTAGTTCTCGTTCAGCAAATTCCATTGTCTCGGAGAGGGATAAACGTTGTTTACGCCGCTCTGAAATAAGGGCTGTTGTTTTATTTTTATTGTCTAATTTTTCTTTTGCTGCTTCTTCCAGCTGCTCTGCTCCAGTTGAACTAGAGCTCATTTCACTTGTTAAAAGAGAGAGATCTTCTTTCGTATCAGCCAATGTACTTTCAGCTTCTTCTAATTCAGCCGTTAGACGTTTCAGTTTGTCTTGTTCATTCGCAAACGTTTCTTCTTTTTTCGCAAGTAAGATCTTCAGCTCTGTCAGTTCTTCAGAAATGGCTTCTTTTGTTGAGTTCTGGGTCTGTTTACGTTTTGTTAATGCATCGATTTCTTGATCAAGGGATGTGAGCTTTTCACCGATTGACGCTTCAAGGGTTGACTGCTCTTTGTCTTTGCTTACTAGTTCAATGGTGCGGTGTTGTAATTCTTCTTTTTCTTGATCATAGAGCTCTAAGTGGGAGTTGATATTTTTCTCTGCCACTTTTAGTTCATAAAGCTTCCCTTTGACTTCTTGCTGTTTTTCTCTCAACGTTTCGCCGCGTTGGCGTAGTTCATTCAATTGTGATTCGCCATCTGCAATCAACTGTTTCGTCTCTTTTGTTTCTTTTTCAAGAATGGTCGTTTTGTCTTCCATTTCGGCGAGCTGTTTTGTTAATGTGTCAATCTCTCGATTCCTTGAAAGGAGGGAGTTATTCTTTTTCTTTACGCCGCCTCCTGTCATTGAGCCGCCCGGGTTGACGACATCTCCATCAAGGGTCACGATGCGATACCGATGTCCAAGCAATTTCGCAAGCTCATTGGCACCTTTTAAGTCTGTCACAATGAGCACTGTTCCAAGCAGGTTTTGAATGACCTTTTGATACTTCGAATCAAAAGAAACGAGATCGCTTGCTACCCCGATAAATGACCCATGCTGCGCTGCCGTTTGGACGTCTCTGAACTGGATGGACCTTTCCTTGATCACGTTCATTGGCAAAAAGGTTGCGCGTCCATAAGAATGCTGCTTCAAGTAACCAATGGCCTGTCGTGCCGCTGCTTCATTTTCTGTCACAACGTGCTGCGCCGCTGCCCCTAGTGCAATCTCAATCGCGGTCTCGTGCTGCTGCTCTGTTTGAATCAGCTCTGCAATCGCGCCATGAATACCGCCAAGTCGATCTTTTGCCTTTAAAATCTCTTTGACTCCTTGGAAAAAGCCTGCAAAGTCTTCCTGCATTGATTCAAGCATTTCTTTTTTTGATTTGGCTTGTTGCACATATTGATAAGCTTGATATAAAGCAGATTCTTTCTTCTCATATTGCCTTTTTATTTGGGCAAGCTTTTGTTCAGCCTCTCTAAAGCGTTTCACTTGCGCCAGTATGTCTTCTTCTATATCAGATAGCTGCTGTTCAACGTGTGTTTTTTGATCCTTGACTGCCACACGCTCTTCAATATGCTTTTGGTTATTTTGCGTCAGACGCTCTAATTGCACAGTCACTTGTCGCTGCTGTTCTTCTAGTAATTTGCGCTCATTTCGGATAGAGGCTTGTTCGTTTAATAAATCAAAATAATCGCTCTTGCGCTGTTCAATTTGACCTTCGACATCTTCACTATGAAGAGACAGATCATGCTGTTTTGTTTTCACTTCATCTTTTAGCTGCTTCACTTCCGCTTGCAGTTGATCGCGTATGATTTTCTGCTCTGCAACCTTTTCCGTTAATAAGGCTTGCTTTTCGGTGAGGCGTACAAGTGTCTCTTCCAGTTGCCCTTGGTTAGCCGCCGCATTTTTTTTCCGTTCTTTTAGCACTTCTTTTTTACCTTCAAGCTTTTCTAACTCTTCGCTTGTAAACAGAAGGACTTCTTGCAGGTCCTGAATCGATTCGTCAAGTGCTTCAATCTGGTCTCTTGCCTGTTCGATTTTTGCTTCTTTTGCTTGAATGTCAGTTGATTGTTTGATTTCATCCTGCTTCAGACGTTCTACGGCTTCACCAAGTGTTGTCCACTTTTTGTGTAACTCTTCAATATCATGAACGGTTAAAGCGATTTCAACATGTTCAAGCTCTTCTTTCTTTTGCAAATAATCCTTTGCGATGGATGCTTGCATTCTTAATGGTTCTACTTGACCTTCTAATTCGTGCAAAATGTCTTCCACGCGATTGAGATTATCTTGTGTTTCGAATAGTTTATTTTCGGCTTTTTTCTTTCTTGTTTTATATTTCAAGACACCTGCCGCTTCTTCAAAGATACTTCTTCTCTCTTCTGCTTTACTTGAAAGAATTTCTTCTACCTTGCCTTGGCTAATGATAGAAAAAGCTTCTTTCCCGAGTCCAGAATCCATAAAAAGATCTATAATGTCTTTTAAGCGGACAGATTGATTATTGATGAGAAATTCACTTTCACCTGATCGATATACTCTTCTTGTCACACTGACTTCGTGAAAATCGATCGGTAAAAAGTGATCTTCGTTATCTAATGTTAAAGTCACTTCTGCCAAGTTGACTCTTTTTCTTGAGTCACTGCCTGCAAAAATGATGTCTTCCATTTTTCCTCCGCGGAGGCTTTTGGCTGATTGTTCTCCAAGTACCCAGCGGATGGCATCGGTAATGTTACTTTTGCCACTTCCATTTGGTCCGACAACAGCAGTGACACCTTTGACAAAGTCCACGGTCACTCGCTGTGCAAACGATTTGAATCCTATCACGTCTAAGCGTTTGAGGAACATGAGAGTGATCCTCCTTATGTGTTTAAAGTACTATCATTTTATCATAAAAAAAGATGATGAAATCCCCCTAGTCGTTCAGGGGGATTTTATTGGTTCATATGATGTTTCTGTAATTTGGCAAGCGCTTCCTGTGCGGCATGTTGTTCGGCTTCTTTTTTCGAACGACCATTCCCAACCCCGAGCACTTCTCCCCGAAGTGACACATTTGCTTCAAATTCACGGTTATGTGCAGGTCCTTTTTCATGCAGGATTCGGTATTCGAGGACACCTTTCCCATCGCGCTGGACAAATTCTTGAAGTTGACTTTTAAAATCCATGACATGAGAGAATGCACCGTCATTGATTTTTGGATACACAAATGCTTCTAGAAATGTTTCGACAGGCGCTAGTCCTTGATCTAGATAAAGCGCACCGATAAACGCTTCAAACACGTCTGCTAGTAAGGCTGGACGCTTTCTGCCACCGGTCATTTCTTCGCCTTTTCCTAACAATACAAGGTCTCCGAACGATAGCTCATGTGCGAGAGACACAAGTGACGGTTCACACACAATCGCCGCTCTTAACTTGGTTAAGTCTCCTTCGCTCATCGCTGGGTATTTCGCAAATAAAAATTGAGAGATGGTCAATTCTAAAACCGCATCTCCTAAAAATTCAAGTCTTTCATTGTCCTCATATGGCTTTTTCCGATGCTCGTTCACATAAGAGGAATGTGTAAACGCTTGATACAACAGTTTTTCATTTTTAAAGTGAACTGAAATACGCTGCTGAAATTCTCTAAATTGCTCTAGTTTTTTGTTCTGTTTCTGTTTTTCTTTATAGTGTTTTGGCATAGCAACCTCCAGGTAGGCATTCTCGCCTTTAAGGATACTGATTGTATGGAGTCTCTCTTTCTACATGCAAGGAAACATTGCTCCCAGCATCTGAAAAAGGCTGACAATTGATCAGCTGAATGTGTAAAACTAACATAAATTTTCAAAGTCCCGTCATGAAAATAGACGGGACTTTGTTACGCTTATTGCTGGCTATTTATGTAGTTCACAGCGTCACCGACTGTTGCAATTTTTTCAGCATCTTCGTCAGAAATTTCCATATCGAACTCATCTTCAAGTTCCATAACTAGCTCAACTACATCAAGGGAATCAGCGCCTAAATCTTCTTTAAATGAAGCTTCCATTTTCACGTCAGCCTCATCAACGCCAAGGCGGTCTACAATAATTTTTGTTACACGCTCTAATACGTCTGCCATTGCCTTTCACCTCCCCTCAAAGTATTATAGTTGATTCGTTTTTAAAAAACTAGAGAAAACATGACGAAATTTTGATATTTCTTAGGACATGACCATTCCGCCATCGACTTGGATGGTTTGCCCTGTAATATAGCTTGCTCCTTCTGAAGCTAAAAACACAACGACGTTGCTTATATCTTCAGGTGCACCAAAACGTGCGAGCGGGATTTGCTTCAACATTTCAGTTTGGACATTGTCATCAAGCTTGTCTGTCATATCAGTAGAAATAAAGCCCGGTGCTACTGCGTTGACTGTAATATGACGGCTTGCCAGCTCTTTCGCTGTTGTTTTCGTTAACCCGATAACGCCAGCCTTGGCTGCCACATAGTTCGCTTGTCCAGGGTTCCCGGAAACACCGACAACAGAAGCCAAGTTGATGATTCTTCCGCTTCGCTGCTTCATCATTTGACGTGTCACGGCTTTTGTACAGTTAAAGACCCCTTTTAAGTTTATGTTAATGACATCATCCCATTCATTTTCTTTCATTCTCATGAGTAGGTTGTCCTTTGTGATACCAGCATTATTGACGAGAATGTCGATTGAACCAAAAGTATCAATGGCTTGTTTCATTAACGCTTGTACTTCTTCCGCATTGGAGACATCTGCTTTGACAGCAAAGGCTTGCTGACCAAGTGCTTTGATTTCATCGACGACTTCGTTCGCTTTCGCTTCGTTTCCTGAATAGTTCACCACAACATTTGCACCACTTTTCGCTAAATCAATCGCAATAGAACGACCAATTCCGCGTGATGCACCTGTGACAACGGCTGTTTTATTTGTAAGCATCAAGAATCCCCCTTCAATGTTTGAATTGCAGCTTCAATTGTTTCTTGATCTGATACGGCAATCGTCGTCAGGCGGCGATTGACCTTTTTCACAAGGCCTGAAAGCACTTTGCCAGGACCAATTTCAATAAATGTGGTCACACCTAAATCAATGAGGCGTTCCACACTTTCTTCAAAACGAACTGGTGAATATAATTGTTCAATTAACTTTGTTTCAATTTCTTCACGAGATGTGACGATATCAGCTGTAACATTTGAGATGACTGGTGTTTTCGCATCTGCAATGTCTAATTTGGATAGAACATCTGTGAATTTGTCTGCTGCTGGTTTCATCAAGGCTGAATGGAATGGACCACTTACTTCAAGTGCGATTGCACGTTTTGCGCCTTTTTCTTTTGCTTTTTCAGATGCCAGCTCGACACCCTTTGCTGTACCCGAGATCACGATTTGACCAGGACAGTTTAAGTTCGCTAATTGGACAAGGTGACCGCTCTCTGTTACCTCTTGTGTCACTTCTAGCAGGGCTTCTTGATCTAGCCCAAGGATCGCTGCCATTGCGCCTTCTCCTGCGGGAACGGCTTCATTCATTAATTCGCCGCGTTTTCTTACTGCATATACGGCATCTTTAAATGAAAGAGCGCCAGCAGCAACAAGGGCTGTGTATTCGCCAAGGCTATGTCCTGCGGCATAATCTGCTTTGATTCCACTCTCTTCAAACTTTCTTAAGATGGCAATACTTGTTGTTAAAAGGGCTGGTTGTGCATTATATGTCAACGTTAATTCTGCTGCATCTCCCTCAAATATCATAGAAGATAGGTCAGCACCTAGCGTCTGGTCTGCTTCTTCAAAAACAGCTTTCGATACGGCTTCTTGGTCAAATAAATCTTTCCCCATGCCAATTTTTTGAGAACCTTGGCCAGGGAATAAAAATGCAATTTTACTCATGCTGTTTACCTCCATTAAGACTCGTCGTTCGTATTTTCTTTTTGAACTTCTTTTTGAATGATGGCTGAAACATCTTTTCCAACGATATCGCGCGCTTGACGAACTGCGTGGAAAATGGCATTTTCATCAGATGAGCCGTGCGCTTTAATGACAGGTGCTTTTAAACCAAATAAAGCGGCTCCGCCATATTCGGAGTAGTCCATCTTTGCTTTCATCTGCATCAATTTTGGTTTCATCATGCCTGCAGCGATTTTTGCTGTAAAGCTAGAAGTTAACGTTTCTTTCAGCATTTTAAAGACAGAAAGTGCTGTGCCCTCGATGGTTTTCAAGGCAATATTCCCTGTAAATCCATCTGTCACAACAACATCAGCTACACCTTCAAGTAAGTCACGAGACTCTACATTTCCGATGAAATTGAGGTCTGATGCTTTTAATAGCTCAAACGTTTTTTTCGTTAAATCATTGCCTTTTTTATCTTCTGTTCCTACATTTAAAAGTCCAATTCGCGGGTTATTCTTCGGGAAAACACGCTCTGCATAAATAGAACCCATCATGGCATATTGCAAAAGGTGTTCTGGTTTGGCATCGACGTTTGCACCGACATCTAATAATAAAAACCCGCTCCCATCAAGTGTTGGCAAAGTTGGGGCAAGTGCCGGTCTGTCAATTCCATCGATTCTTCCAACGATGAACAGTCCTGCTGTCATGAGTGCTCCTGTATTCCCAGCTGAAATGCAGGCATCCGCTCTTCCTTCGGATACTTCCTGGGCCATTTTCACCATAGATGAGTCCTTTTTACGCCGCACTGCACGGACTGGCTCATCGGTCGGTTCAATGATTTCTTTTGCATCTAAAATGGTGATGCGCTCATCATTTGTTATGTATGGTTTAATTTTATCTTCATCACCGACAAGGGTGATGTGGATATCTGGAAATGCCGTGATACTCTTTTGTACTCCATCAATAATGGCTTTAGGAGCATGATCTCCCCCCATTGCATCGACTGCAATTCTCATGTTATGTGCCACCTTTTACTTTTGTTTTGAGCGATACATGACGAAGTCGCCAGAAAAGACAACTTCCTCACCTACATAGCTATTGACTTCCACTACGGTACGTCCTTTTTCTTTATCATGTGTGGTTACTTTGGCTTTTGAGACGACTCTTTCGCCTTGTTTCACCTGTCTAGTAAATTTGATATTCGCTTTTGCTGTCAGTGCAAGCTCATCATCGATGACAGCAACTGCCAGCGAATTGGCCTGGGCAAAAAGATGATGCCCACGGGCAATTTGGTTACGGCTAAATACATGTTCTTTTCTCACTTCAAAAATAGAAATGGCTTGATCATCAAGCTCTACATCAATCATTTCTCCAATCACTTCATCAAGCGGAAGTGATTTCACCTCATCCTCTAATGTCTTTTCGGCAACGTGCTTAATTCTTTCGCGCAATTCAGGAATAGAAAGCTCTAAACGGTCGAGACGAACCGTTTGAATGCTTACACCGAATTTACCTGCCAATTCTTCATCAGTAATGAACGGAGTCGAGCTGATCGTTTGCTGGAGAAGCCTTTGACGTTCTTTTTTATTTAGTTTCATTTGCAGACACCATCCGTACATTTATGACTAGGTACTAATAGTAGTATATAATCTCATTCGTGATAAATCAATCCTTGTTTCAAAAAGACAAGAAAAATTCCCCAGTTCTAATCAGCTTAGTTTTTCCCCGCCAAGCACACCGCTGTCTTCTAGCGATTGTCTTAACGCTTTGTATTCCGGTTCAGTCCAAAAAGCTTCTGATTGCACAAGGTCTGCTGCGTCTTTCCTTGCGGTTTCAAGCGCTCTATAATCATGAACCATATCTGCTACTTTAAATTCAGGCATACCACTTTGTTTTTTTCCAAAGAAGTCTCCTGGTCCTCTTAATTCTAAGTCTTTTTCAGACAGTTCAAATCCATCGGTTGTCTCAGACATAATTCTCATTCGCTCTTTACCAGTTTCTGATTTCGGATCTGCCATTAATATACAGAACGACTGATGCTCTCCTCGTCCTACACGGCCTCTCAGCTGGTGAAGTTGAGATAACCCAAACCGGTCCGCATCATATATGACCATAATGGTGGCGTTCGGCACGTTCACTCCTACTTCCACGACCGTCGTTGAGACAAGGATTTGCACGTCATTTGCTGTAAAATCTCTCATCACTTGGTCTTTTTCATCACTACTGAGCTTCCCGTGCATTAAGCCAATTGACCATTTACCGCGATACGCTTCAGTTAGCATGCTGTGAACATCGATCGCATTTTGGACATCTAGCTTGTCTGATTCCTCTATGAGCGGACAAATAATATATGCTTGCCGTCCTTTTCTAAGTTCTTTATCCACAAAAGCTAGGATTCTCTCAAGCATGTCATGCTTTACCCAATATGTTTCGATTTGCTTTCGGCCAGCTGGTAATTCATCAATGACAGATACGTCCATTTCTCCAAACACAGTGATCGCTAGTGTTCGCGGGATAGGGGTTGCTGTCATAAAGAGGACATCTGGATCTTGTCCTTTACTTCTTAGTTTTTTCCGTTGTTCTACGCCAAAGCGATGTTGTTCATCTGTGATCACAAGGCCAAGCTGCTTGAATTCAACTTCATCTTGGATGAGGGCATGCGTGCCAACGAGGACATCAATTTCACCTTGTTTGAGACGCTCTAACAATTCTCTGCGTCGTTTCCCTTTGACTGAACTCGTTAATAAGGCAATGTTCAAATTCCATTTTTCGAAGAGCTGGTACAATGAGTCAGCATGTTGCTCTGCCAGTATTTCGGTCGGCACCATGAGTGCACCTTGGAAGCCCGATAAATGGGCTGCATAAAGAGCAATCGCTGCAACGGCCGTTTTACCAGACCCAACATCCCCTTGAAGCAGACGGTTCATACGATACGGGGACGCCATATCTGTCATGATTTCATCTAGGACCCTTGATTGCGCTTTTGTCAGCGGAAAAGGCAGGCTTTGAACAAATTCAAATACCGACTCTTTTTTAAATGCGTGGTAAATGCCTGATGTTCTTTCCCGCTCTTTTTTTCGAATGGCTTGCATCTTTAATTGAAAGAGCAAAAATTCTTCGTATACAAAACGTCGTCTCGCTTGCTTCAAGGCTTCTCTCGTTTCAGGAAGGTGAATGGTTTTCAGCGCCTCCTCATACGTCATGAGTTTATAAGCCGAGACAAGTTGTTTTGGCAATGGATCTTGCGCTTTGTCAGCATAAAGTGTGAGGGCTTGTTTGACAAATTTCCTCATCATCTTCACCGTCACATTTTCTTTGACAGAATAGACCGGTTCAATGCTGCCATCTTGTTCGTGCGTGCCTTTTTTAAACTCCTGTACCATGATGGATTGACGGTTTTTATCCCATTTCCCTGTGACAGAAACCGTATCACCTAATGTGAGGCTTCGCTTTAAGTATGGCCGATTGAAACAAATGGCTGTAATGAGAAAACGCCCAACAAGCAGCCTGAATGTCAGCCTGCTTCGTTTCTTTCCATAGTAGGTGAGAACGGGCTCACTGTGCACTTTTCCTTCAACTGTGACGCGTTCGTCATGCTTCACTTCTTCTAAGTTACGAAGCTCATAATCATCATATCGATAAGGAAAGTAGCCGAGCAAATCGGCTACTGTATGGATCCCAAGTTCATGGAGTGTCTTTTCGGTTTCAGTTCCAATCCCCTTAAGGACGGACACATTATCTTGCAGGTTCTGTATCACGAGATGAGGTCACACCTCCGAAAATCTTCTTTTCAAGCTCTCTAGCGGTCGGTGTTGCGGCCAGTCCGCCTTGCGCTGTCTCACGAAGTGCAGTTGGCATCGTTTGACCGATTTTATACATCGCATCAATGACTTCATCACACGGAATACGACTAGTGATGCCGGCAAGTGCCATATCTGCTGCAATCATTGCATTAGAAGCGCCCATTGCGTTTCGTTTCACGCATGGCACTTCAACAAGTCCAGCAACCGGATCACACACTAGTCCAAGCATATTTTTCAGTGTAATGGCCATCGCTTCTGCCGATTGCTGCGGTGTACCGCCAGCCATTTCGACAATAGCAGCTGCCGCCATGCCAGATGCCGAACCAACTTCTGCCTGACACCCGCCTGCTGCACCAGAGATACTGGCATTATTCGCCACAACAAAACCAAACGCGCCAGAAGTGAATAGGAATCTGACCATTTGTTCTTTTGTCGGTTTTAACGTATCTTTTATTGCAAATAACGTACCTGGCACAACTCCTGCTGAGCCTGCCGTTGGTGTCGCACAGATTGTCCCCATCGCGGCATTGACTTCATTCGTCGCAACTGCCTTACTGACAGCATCTAAAATGGTATGTCCTGACAATGTTTTGCCTGATGCGATATATGCTTGAAGTTTAACAGCATCTCCGCCTGTTAAACCAGATAATGATTTGACGCCTTTTAATCCATTTTCAACCGCTTGCTCCATCACTTCTAGGTTGCGATACATTTGCGCGAAAATGTCTTCACGTGACTTACCTGTCACTTCCATTTCTTGTGTAATCATAATTTCTGAAATGGAGGTATTCCGTTCTTCTGTTAGTTGCACGAGTTCTTTGACGTTTTTAAACATCATACATAACCTCCTTGTTGTTACTCTGCAATTTGAGTGACTTGAATAATGTTCGGCAGTGTTTCAAGCTCTGTTAATACCGCTGGATCAATATTTTGATCGACTTCAATTGTCATCAGTGCTTGTTGCCCGACATCTTTACGCGCCACTTCCATATGACCGATGTTGATAGCGAATTTCGCTAGTACATTTGCAACTGCTGCAATCGCCCCATAGCGATCGTTATGAACCACAAGAATGGCCGGATGATTTCCTGAAAGTCTAAGTTCAAACCCATTCAGTTCTGTGATTTCAATCTTACCTCCACCAATAGAAATCCCAACGAGTTCAAGCTGACCGTTCTCATCAGAGATCTCTACTTTTGCTGTATTGGGATGCGCTGGCACTGCATCTTCTTCTATAAATTCAATGTCTATTCCTTTACTTTTCGCGATATCAATCGCTGTTTTGATTCGCTCATCAAATGTATCAAAGTCAAGAACACCGCCGATGATGGCGACATCTGTTCCGTGTCCTTTATACGTATCCTTAAAAGAACCATAGAATGAAACAACAATTCGTTTTGGTTCTCTTCCAAATAAGCTACGAGCCACTCTTCCAATTCGAGCAGCACCCGCTGTGTGCGAACTAGATGGACCGATCATGACAGGCCCAATAATATCAAACACACTTCTAAATTTCATAGGTCTTCCCCTCTCATAACCACTTACGTATTGGTTTGTTTCTTCCTTTAGACTAATGGATTGACGCGTTTCCCGCAACTCATTTCACTGATGGACATGTTGTAAAAAAATGCAAAAGAAGAAGAAGGGCGTGTTCTGCCCTTCTTTCATCATTCAACAGCCAAAATATATGAATAAAGCGGCTGTTTTCCGTCGTGGATTTCGAGTTCGACATCTTCAAATGACTTCTCAATAAATGCTTCTAACGCGTCCATCTCTTCAGATGATGCGTCTTCCCCTTTGATAATGGTCACAATCTCATCATCTTCTGTCACCATCTGGCTGAGCAGTTCTTTCGCTGCATCCAATTGGTTTTTAGCCGTTAATGTGATTTTCCCATTGAGAAGACCCATATAATCGCCTTTGGCAATGTCGATTCCATCGATTTGTGTATCTCTCACTGCATAAGTGATTTGTCCGCTTTTCACATGATCTATCGCTTCTAGCATAGCTGCTTCATTTTCTTCATTTGATGCTGTTTCATTAAGAGAAAGAAGTGCCGACATTCCTTGTGGTACGGTCTTCGTCGGAATCACAACGACTTCACGACTAGAGACAGTTGCCGCCTGTTTAGCTGCCATGACAATATTAGAATTATTAGGTAAGATAAAGACGGTTTCGGCATGTATGCTATCGATCGCTTTGACAATGTCTTCAGTACTTGGATTCATCGTTTGTCCACCTTCAATCACGACGGAAGCCCCGATACTTTTAAACAAGTCAGCAATTCCTTCTCCCATTGCGACACTGACTACACCAAAACGTTGTTTCTCAGAAGCTGCTATTGGTGCAGGCGAATGATTTGTTTCTTCATTAACGATTGAGCTGTGTTGCTCTCTCATATTTTCTATTTTCATATTGATCAAGCTGCCATAACGCTGTGCATATGATAATACTTCCCCTGGCTCTTCTGCATGGATATGAACTTTCGCTAACGTCTCATCAGAAACGACAAGTAAAGAATCCCCAAATTCACTCAGTTCTTCTCTAAATGCATTTTCCTCAAAGGCCTGTTTGTCATCTTCGAATTTCACCATAAATTCAGTACAGTAACCAAATTCAATATCTTCTGTGTTCATATGGCTTTGTGCACTTTTATGATGCTCTGCACTGACAAGTTCTTTTAATGTTGGCAAAGAAGCTGTTTTGGACGGTAGTTCCTCACCTTTTAAAGAAGCTAGGAAGCCTTCATACACGTAAAGAAGTCCTTTTCCTCCACTATCTACAACACCCACTTCTTTTAAAACAGGAAGTAAATCAGGCGTCCTGTCAAGGGATGCTCTTGCTTCTTCAATGGTTAATTCAAGCACGCGATCAATTTGATCTTCAGTGGCTGAAACAGCAACCGCTTTCTTTGCTGCATCCTTTGCCACCGTTAAAATGGTTCCTTCAATCGGCTTCATCACCGCTTTATATGCTGTATCAACACCTGCTTGTAAGGCAAGAGCAAATTCTTTTGCATCAATGGTTGCTTTTTGTTCAATATGTTTACTGAAGCCTCTAAACAACTGTGACAGGATGACGCCTGAGTTTCCTCGTGCACCCATCAATAGTCCCTTTGAGAGAGCCACTCCGACTTTACCAATATGATCGGTATTTGTTTCTTCAACTGCTTTGGCACCTGAAGTCATCGACAAATTCATATTTGTCCCCGTGTCTCCGTCTGGCACTGGAAAAACATTCAACGCATCAACAATTTGTGCGTTTTGAGAAAGATGGTGTGCACCTGCAAGAATCATTTTTGCAAATGAGTGGCCATCAAGATTTCTAATAGACAATATATTTCCTCCTTACTACGGGTTCGTAACTTTTACTCCTTGTACATAAATGTTGACTGAGTCAACGGAAAGTCCAATTGTGTGATGAATGGTATATTTGACTTTCGTTTGAACATTATGTGCGACTTCAGATATTTTTGTACCGTAGCTAACAATGATGTACATATCAATATGAATTCGGTCTTCTTTTTGACGCACAAGAACACCCCGGCTGAAGTTCTCTTTGCGGAGAATATCCGTCAAGCCGTCCTTAATTTGATTTTTGGACGCCATGCCAACAATACCATAGCAATCGATTGCAGCGCCTCCTGCCACCATTGCAATGACTTCATTTGATATATCAATTTGTCCGTATTTCGTTCTAAGTTCAATGGACACATTGGTTCCCCCTTTTTGAGAAATTGCCATGAGTTATCACTATTTTACTATAAGACCCTTCTTTTTAAAAGAATTCATTCAATCCGACCCATTCCTACTTATACTATAGGCTGGTTTTTTTATCAAGATGTCAAGGTATTTTTCTTGAAAGAGGAGTAAACAATCCTTGCAAACCCTTTGAAGCTGTGGTAAATTATTAAAGTATCTTGAGGCATCTCTAAGAACGTATATGATAAGTAAGATGATGTTTTCGCAGTTAGGAGGGAAACAAATGGCACGTAAATGCGTAATTACAGGCAGAAAAACAAAAGCTGGGAACACTCGTTCTCACGCAATGAACTCTTCAAAACGTACATGGGGCGCGAACCTTCAAAAAGTTCGTATTCTAGTGGACGGTAAACCTAAAAGAGTATATGTATCAGCTCGAGCTTTGAAATCTGGTAAAGTTGAGCGTGTATAAGCAAGAGTAAACGCCTGCTACAATGAAACTGTAGCAGGCGTTTTTATGTGGAAATAAAGGAGATCTCATGAATCTTTCTTAAATGAACCAAGCATCGCACGGACAATGCCGCCAAGAAATCTAGGCAGTTTAATTGTATAAAATTTCATTTTGTCCCCCTCCTAAAAGTACCGCTTGCAGCACAATTGAGCTTAATCAGCCATCCACATTGATGGGTTGGTCAATCATTGCTTCTCACCATTATTAATATGCCTTCATGAAAAGAAAAAGTACCATTTGAGTGGATGAGTTCGTTACTAATACATAGTGTGGAACCAGGCTCAATATGACAATTTTCTAAAGGATATTTAAAACCTGTTAATGTAAGCTTTTCAACAGGTGAACCAAATGGCAGAAACGACACATATTTTTTATCTACATCCTGCGTCACTTCGTATGTACCAGGCCGATACATTTGAATGGTATTTTGGCGGTCAATGAGTGTGATGTTCTGCTCATGCTGAATGCCTTTGTATAGGAGCTGGATATTCCCTAAAAAATGATCGGCTCTTCCTCCTGTGATGCCGTATATCTGAATTTGCTCTGGTCGCTGACGCAAAGCCCATTGAAGTGCAAGCTCTAGGTCGGTCTCATCTTTTTCCGCTTGAAAGATGTTGAGGGCAGGCAATTTCTTCTTTAAATCCTCAAGCTCCTCGTCTGTCACACTATCAAAATCTCCGAATGCCCTATCCGGTACTATCCCATTTTCCAACAAGTAAACGGTTCCGCGGTCAACCCCCACCCAGCAGACATCCTCATTTGTTGCCTGTGTAAGGGGTGGAATGTATTCAAAAGGACCGCCGGCTACGATATGTATGTGCATGATTTACGCTCCTTTTCATTGAAAAAGAACCAAAGATCAACAATGACTTTGGTTCTTTTATCTTATGCTTCTCGAATCGCCTGGATGGCTGCTGCACGGTTTTCTTTCCCATAGACAGCTGAACCGGCTACAAGTAAATTAGCGCCTGCTTCTTTACAGCTTTTCGCTGTTTCTACATTGACCCCGCCATCTATTTCAATGAGTAAGTCCGTTAAGCCTTTTTGTTCGCTCAAGGCTTTTACTTCTTTTACTTTTTTGAGGACAGATGGAATAAATGACTGTCCGCCAAATCCGGGGTTCACTGTCATGAATAGGACAAGATCGATCTCCTCTAATACATGTACAATTTGCGAAACAGGTGTATGCGGATTTAAGACAACTCCCGCTTTTACGCCTTGTTCTTTTATCAACTGAATGGTGCGGTGTAAATGCGGACATGCTTCCACATGAACAGAGATAATATCAGCGCCTGCTTTGGCGAATGCAGGGATGTACCTGTCTGGCTCCTCGATCATTAAATGAACATCAAGCGGTAGACGCGTATGAGGTCTAATCGCTTCTACGACATTGGGTCCAAATGTGATATTTGGAACAAAATGACCGTCCATTACATCAATGTGAATATAATCTGCTCCACCTTGATCGACATCACGAATGTCTTTTTCCAAGTTCGAAAAATCCGCAGATAAAATGGAAGGGGCTATATAAAACATGATTTAGTACCTCGGCTTTCTGTCTTTGATTTCAGTTAAAAACTCTAGGTAATGCTGATAACGATATTCTCTTATTTCCTCATTCTCTACCGCTTCTTTTACCGCACAGCCAGGCTCTTTTACATGCAAACACCCTCTAAATTTACACGCGCGACTCTTTTCTTTTATGTCTAAAAAGTATAGATCTAAATCTTCTGCTTCGATTCCCGTAAATTCAAGTGAGCTAAAGCCAGGTGTATCGGCAATAAGTCCTTCTGCTGTATGAATGAGCTCAACATGTCTTGTTGTATGTTTCCCACGGCCAAGATGGGTTGAGATATCATTTGTTTTCAGTGCCAAATCAGGACTCATGGCATTTAATAATGAGGATTTCCCTACACCTGATTGACCTGCAAACACGGTGATTTTGTTGTGAAAATGAGGCGTTAGTTGTTCAATACCGTCACGCTCTATTGTAGAAGTTAAGTGAACATCGTATCCCATTTGACGATAGTCATCGGCATAGGCTTGGATCGTTTCACGCGCTTCTTCTGTTTTGAGTAAATCTATTTTCGTTATACAAATAATGGGCTTTATATGGTTGGCTTCAACTAGCACTAGAAATCTGTCTAAAAGCGATGTACTAAAGGTTGGCTCTGTGGCTGAGAAGACAAGGACCGCTTGATCTACATTACTAATCGGCGGGCGGACAAGTTCGTTTGTCCGTTCTTTCACTTCTAATAAGTAACCTTCTTTATCATGTTCTGCTTGATAGACGACATAGTCACCTACAAGTGGTGTCACTTTGTTCTTTCGGAAAATGCCTCTCGCTCTGCATTGAATGACTTTTCCGCTTTCTTTAGACTCGTCTAACACATAGTAAAATCCGCTTAACGCTTTGATAATTTTGCCCTCAGGCATAAAGTCCCTCCTTTATTCATCAGGGTATTCGATCGTTTTGGAGCTAACGACTTTGTCATCCACTGTCACCTGATAGTACCCTTTTTGACCCGGTTCTATTTTAAATTGAATGGTTCGCTCTGTCGGTGCAGTAATCTTGAATGTCTCATACATATCGGAGATGCTATGCTCTGCATCGTCGATCGAGATTTGCACATTCATTTCCTGTCCTTCTGTCGCTGGTTCGTATGGAATCGTGATCTTTTCAGTCACCGTTTTTGTCGGTTTTTCCTTTGGACCAAGAGAAAACGTGATTTTTACCGTATCACCCGGTTTCACAGCAGTACCCGCACCCGGTTCTTGCTTCATCACTTCGCCTTTTGGCACATCGTCTGAGTGCGCTTCTTTTTCATCAAGCTTGAGTCCATTATCTTCTAAATAATTGGATGCCGCTTGTTTACTATAAGTCGTCAAATCACGCAATGTGATGTCTGCAGGGCCTATGCTGACTGTCAATGTCACTTCTTCATCGGCTGCGACAAGTTCTGTGGTTGCTGATGGTTTTTGCTCCATGACAATCCCTGATTCGGTGTCATTATCATTTACTTCCTCTACGACAACTTGTTCAAACCCTTTTTCCGCTAATATTTCTTTTGCTTGATCAACCTTTTCACCTGTTACATCAGGTAATTCGGTTTTTTCTTTCCCTGTGCTTTGGTAAAGCTGAATTTCTGTGCCTTCCTTTACCTTCGTGCCGATTTTGGGATCTGTTTTCACAATAAGTCCTTTTTCGATGTTTTCATCGGCAATGTCAATCGGATCCGGAGCGACAGTAAATCCGGCATTTTTCAAGGTGTCCTCTGCCTCTTCAATGGTCATTCCAGACACATCGGCGACTTCGACATCCTTCGGGAAAAGGAAACCTGGAAACACAGTGATCGCTAAAACCCCTGCGACTGTCATCATACACAAGATGGTGACGATGATCCAAGGCCATTTTTTCCGTTTCTTTTTCTGCTTTTGTTTGTCTTTTTTCTTTGGTTTTTTAGCCGATTGGACGACTGTCTTTTGATCGTCTTGACTTACTTGATCATCTTGAATAATCGGAATAGCTTTCGTTGCTTCATGATCTTCTTCAATCACAAACCGCTTTTCTTTCATTCTGTCAGGGTCAAAAGCCGTTTTGAGCTCCTTTTGCATTTCAGATGCATCTTCATATCGATAAAAAGGATCTTTCGCCATCGCCTTTAAAATGATGTTCTCCACACTTTGGGGAACAGAGGGGTTCCATCTTCTCACAGATGGTGGCTCTGATTGCAAATGCTTTAGCGCTACACTGACCGCCGATTCTCCCTCAAATGGCATACGTCCTGAAATGAGTTCATATAGCACGATACCAAGTGAGTAAATGTCTGATTTTTTCGTTGCAAGACCACCACGTGCTTGTTCTGGAGACAAGTAATGGACGGAGCCTAGCACAGAGTTTGTATGGGTAATGGTGGCTGAACTAAGTGCAATCGCAATCCCAAAATCCGTGACTTTAATATTCCCCATATGGTCTATTAATATATTGTGTGGCTTAATGTCCCGGTGAACGAGCTGTTTGGCATGGGCTTCTTCCATTGCCGCAACGACTTGCTCCATAATGCGAACGGCTTCCTTTGGATGGAGCGGACCATTGGCGTGTATGTATTCCTTTAGTGTCATCCCCTCGACATATTCCATGACAATATAATAAATATCATCTTCTTCCCCGACATCGTAAATACTGACAATATTCGGGTGATCTAAACTTGCAGCTGATTGGGCTTCTCGCCTGAACCGCCTAATAAAATCATCATCACTTGCAAAATCAAACCGCAAAATTTTAATCGCGACTTCGCGATCTAAGATCATATCCTCCGCTAAATAGACGTTTGCCATTCCGCCTCCGCCGATCACACGGAGAATTTGATAGCGGCCGCTGATCCTTTTTCCGATCAACACTTGCTGTCACCCGCCTCTGTTTGGGAGGAGATTTCTAACAGTACTGCTGTAATGTTATCTTCACCGCCATTGTCATTCGCTGCTTCGATTAACTCTGTCACTTTTTCCTCTGGTGCGGTTGTTTGCATTAAAATTTGAATCATCTTCTCTTCTTCTACTTTATTGGACAATCCATCTGAACAAAGTAGAATTTGATCTCCTGGATCCACTTCAAACGTACGCGCATCAATTTGAACGTATTTGTCTGTTCCTAATGCTTTTGTCAGGACATTTTTCCTCGGATGATATTCTGCATCTGCCTTTGAGATCTCACCCGTTTTCACAAGCTCATTTACAAGAGAGTGATCGTCTGTTAATTGGGTTAAAGCGCCCTCTCTTAGCAAATAACAACGACTGTCACCGATATGGGCAATTGTGACCGTTTGCAAATGAACGAGCGCACAAACAATGGTCGTCCCCATTCCTTGGCACTCTTTATTCTCGCTTGCATGGTGATATACTTGCGTATTAATTTCACCGATTTTAGAGATTAACCAGCTTTCTTGATCGGCTGGTTTATTTGGGATAGAAGATGTTTGTTCCCAGTATTCTTTTAAAGAGGAGACAGCCATCTTACTGGCCACATCGCCAGCAAGATGACCGCCCATTCCATCTGCTACAACAGCTAGAAGTGTGTCTTCTTTTGTTTCAAATATACCCGCGTCATCTTCATTATGCTGACGGACTTTTCCTGTATCAGTTTGAAAAGCTGTCCTAATCAACATTCGTCACCTCGTCTCTTCCTGACGCTCCTTCGCTCTAAGCTGACCGCAAGCAGCATCAATATCATGGCCTTGCTCTCGTCTAATCGTTACGTTCACGCCTCGTTCTTTTAGCGTTTTTTCAAATAGGAAGATTTGTTCTCTTGGTGTTCTAACATAGTCTCTCTCTGGTACATAGTTAACCGGAATCAAGTTCACATGACATTTGATTCCTTTCAATAAATCAGCTAGTTCTTCTGCGTGATGGACTTGGTCATTTACTCCGCCAAACAGACCGTACTCAAAGCTAACTCGTCTGCCTGTTTTTTGAATGTAGTATTCAATGGCTTCCATTAGTTTTGGTAGTTGATATGCTTTGTTGATCGGCATTAGGCGGCTTCTGATTTCGGTATTCGGTGCATGTAATGACACAGCAAAGTTAATTTGCATTTGCTCATCAGCAAATTGATAGATCTTTGGAATGATCCCACTTGTTGAAACCGTAATATGACGCGCGCCAATATTTAGGCCGGTGTCATGGTTAATAATTTTAAGGAAAGCTAACATTTCATCAAAATTATCAAACGGTTCACCAATTCCCATGATCACGACTGAGCTGACTCTTTCATCCGTTTCATCAAGTGCCTGCTGAACTTTCAAGACTTGTGCCACGATTTCCCCTGCTTCAAGGTTTCGCTTCAATCCGCCAAGTGTCGATGCACAGAATGTACAGCCAATTCTACAGCCCACCTGTGTTGTGACACAGACAGAGTTGCCGTATTCGTGACGCATCAGTACTGTTTCAATCGTATACCCATCATGTAATTCAAATAAGAACTTGATCGTTCCATCTTGAGATGTTTGTTTGATGACGGTTTTTAATGTCGTGATCGTAAATTGATCCTTTAGTTTTTCTCTTAATTCCTTTGAGAGGTTAGACATTTGGTCAAAGGAAGTCACACGTTTGGCATAAAGCCATTCAAAAATTTGTGTTGCACGGAATGGCTTTTCGCCTTGTTCTTTTAACCATTCTTTTATTTCATGAAGCTCAAAGGAGTAGATGGATGGCATGTCTGATTTCAGTTCTTTTCTTACTTTTTGTTTTTGTTCAGTCATTTTTTTATCCCTTCTTTCTCATGCTGCAAATAAAGAAACCATCTGTTCCGAAATAATGAGGAAGAATTTGCACACTTCCGTTTTGAACAAACGGAGCAACCTGCTCAGGCAGCCGTTCATTTAGAGATAGATCGGGTTCAAAGTTTTGGTGTTCTTGTAAAAACGCATGAATCACTTGTTGATTTTCTTTTGGATCCATTGTACATGTACTGTACACAAGAGTTCCTCCTGGTTTTAGGAGCTGGGCAGTTTCACGTAAAATGGCTTGCTGTATGATCGCAAGTCTTGCTGAGTCTTCTTCAGACTTTGTATACTTCATGTCTGGTTTTCTTCTAATCACACCGAAACCAGAACACGGGGCATCAATCAGAATACGGTCAAACGACGCTTCGCTAAAATGTTCACTCGTTTTTCTTGCATCGAGTGCCTTTGCTTCAATGTGAGTCAAATTCAGTCTTTTCGCCGCTTGTTTGATGAGTTTTACTTTATGTTCATGTAAATCAAGTGAGATGATGTTGCCTTCATCATTCATTCGCTCTGCGATATGTGTTGATTTACCGCCAGGGGCCGCACAGGCATCCAGAACTGTTTCACCAGGCTGAGGATCTAGCGCTCTAGCGACAAGCATGGAGCTCTCATCTTGAATGCTTACATACCCTTCCTGAAAGGCTGGTGTCGATACAATCGACCCTTTCATGAGCTTTAGCGCATCATCAGACAGGTCTCCAAGTTCTGTTTCAATCCCTGAATCCATCAATTTCTTTTGTAATGTCTCACGATCTGTTTTCATTCGGTTGACACGTAAGGTTTGTTTTGGCGGGACCAAATGAATGCGGCACATGCTTTCTGCTGCTTCAAATCCATATGCTTGAACCCATTCTTTAACTAGCCATAGCGGGTGGCTTGTCTCAATGGAAAGTCGTTCAACAGGATCTTTGATCGCATCAAAAGACGCAACCCCTTCTCTTTGTACAGAACGAAGAACACCATTGACGAAAGAGGATATGCCTTTATGTCCACGTTTTTTCGTTAGTTCGACTGCTTCATGGATGGCCGCACGATCTGGAATCTTTTCAAGATAGACCATTTGATATAGGGACATACGTAAAAGTTGCATGACCCATGGCGCGACCTTTTGTGGTTTTTTCACAAATGGCGCCAGCATATAATTAAGTGCCAATTGATTTTGCAACGTACCGTAAACAAGTTCTGTTAACAGTGGCTTGTCCTGATCGGCCAGTTCTTTATCTTTCATGACGGATTGCAATAATAAATTACTGTAAGCTTGGTTTTGTTCGAGTTTGATTAAAGCGTCCAGCGCTACTTCTCGTACATTACTTTTCTTCATTTAATTGTCCTAGTTTCTGTCCAATTTCAATGTTTGCGCCTCTTAAGAAGTCTTCACCGCTCATTTGCTTCTTTCCGGCAGGTTGTACAGTTGTTAACAAAAGACCTTGCTGATTCCCAGTTGCAATCACTGGCCCTTCTTGTTGCAGTTCAATCACTTTCCCAGGTTCTTCTTGCGCTTGAAGTGGGACTTTTTTTGATTCCCATACTTTCAAAATGGCGCCATTCCATTCAGTATAGGCAACTGGCCATGGATTTAAGCCGCGAACTTGGTCGTATAGCTCTTCTCCTGTTTTTGTCCATTCTAATCTTTCTTGCTCCCGCTTAATGTTCGGTGCGTAGGTGGCAGCCTCTTCATTTTGCGGGATTGGAGAGATTGATCCGCTTAGGACATTTGGAATGGTATCCTTTAATAACGCTGCTCCCGCCACGCTTAATTTATCATGCAATGTGCCAACGTTGTCTAATTCATCAATGGCGACTTCTACTTTACTAATCATGTCACCTGCATCAAGCTTTTCTACCATGTACATAATCGTCACGCCTGTTTTCTTCTTCCCTTGCAGGATCGCATAATGAATCGGCGCACCGCCTCTTAGTTCAGGTAGCAATGAAGCATGAACATTGATACAACCAAATTCAGGTTCGTCTAGTAACCTTTTCGGCAAAATTTGTCCGAAAGCTGCTGTCACAATTAAATCTGGCTTCAGTGCAAGTACTTTATCGATTTCTTCATCAAGTCGTACCTTTTCAGGCTGTAATACCGGAATACCATGTTTGATCGCTTCGACCTTTACAGGTGGCGGTGTCAGCACTCGTTTTCTACCTTTCGGGCGATCCGGCTGTGTTACGACCCCTACGACTTCATATCCTTCATTGATGAGTGTTTGAAGCACAGGTACAGAGAAATCAGGGGTTCCCATAAATACAATTCGTGCCATTTTCTTCACCCTTCCATTTCCGCAAGTTCTTTTTCTGTATACGTTTGTATGATTTTTGATGTGAATAATACGCCATCTAAATGATCAATTTCGTGCAATAGGGCTCTTGCTAAAAATCCCTCTGCTTCTATTGTAAATGGTTTACCTTTCTTATCAAAGGCTTTCACCTTCACATAATTGGGCCTTTCAACAGTGCCGTATAAAGATGGAAAGCTGAGGCAGCCTTCAATGTCGATTTGACTTCCTTTCGCTTCAAGAATCTCTGGATTCACTAGATCCATTCTGCCAGATTCTTCTCCTATATCAACAACTGCTATTCTTTTTGAGATACCAATCTGTGGTGCTGCTAGTCCAACCCCATCTAGCTCAAGCATTGTATCATACATATCATCAAGCAGTTTTTTCAGCTTTTTATCGAAAACATCAACAGGTTCTGTCTTTGTTTCAAGCACATCTGCCGGATGAATGACTATTGGTTTTACTGCCACTAAAAGCCCTCCGTTTTACATCATCATATATGGATTCATATCTATTGAAATCATCAACTGTTTTTGTTCCAATTCTTTTTGATAATGATCTTGTATTTTCTTTAATAAACTTGAGAGTTCATTTTCCCTTTTGTATTTTATCACGCATTGATACCGATATCTATCTTTGATCTTAGCAATAGGTGATGCGGCTGGACCGAGGATTCTTGTGTTCGGTGCACAATTCATTTTTAGGAACTGGGCAATTTGATCAGATACGTGTGCGGCCTTCATGACGTCTTCATGCGATACAGTGACCATCGCCAGGAAGTAAAATGGCGGATATGACTGGTGACGACGATGCATCATTTCTTGTTCATAAAAGGCTTCATAGTCGTGCTGCTTTGTTAATTCAATACTATAATGAGAGGGCGTATACGACTGAATGACGACAGATCCAACTTTGTCATGACGACCTGCCCTACCACTCACCTGTGTTAAGAGCTGAAACGTTTTTTCGCTTGAACGAAAATCAGGGATATGAAGGGATGTATCGGCGCTTAGGACACCTACAAGTGTGACATCTGGAAAATCTAAGCCCTTTGCGATCATTTGTGTACCAAGTAAAATGTCTGCTTCTTTGTTGCCAAAAGCAGTGAGAAGTTTTTCATGCGCGCCTTTTCGAGACGTTGTATCCACATCCATGCGGATTACCCTCGCTTCTGGCAATACTTTTGTGAGCTCTTCTTCTACTCGCTGCGTCCCTGTCCCGAAGTAACGAATATGTTCACTCTGGCATTCTGGACACGATGCAGGTACCGGGGCTTCATGTCCGCAATAATGGCATTTTAGTCGTTTTTGAAAGCGATGATACGTGAGCGAAATTTCACAATGAGGACATTGCTCCACATATCCGCAATCACGGCACATCACAAAGGAGGAATATCCTCGTTTATTGAGAAATAGGACTGCCTGCTCTTTTTTTTCTAAGACCGTTTTTAAGCGAAGCATTAACTCTTCAGAAAACATGGAGCGGTTTCCGTTCCGAAGCTCTTCTCGCATATCAATTAATGAGACGTGCGGGATTTGTTGCTGGTTCACACGATGCTTTAATGTCAGCAATGTATATACCCCTTTTTTCGCACGAGCATATGACTCAAGTGAGGGGGTTGCACTGCCTAATACGACGGGACATTGATGCCGTCTTGCTCGTTCTATGGCGACATCTTTTGCATGATAACGAGGCATTTCTTCTTGTTTATATGAAGATTCATGCTCTTCATCAATGATAATCATGCCTAAGTTGTCAAACGGAGCAAACACAGCAGATCTTGCACCAACGACTAGCTTCACTTCTTTGCGATGAATTTTTCGCCATTCATCATATTTTTCTCCAGTTGAAAGCCCGCTGTGCAGTACAGCCACACTTGAACCAAATCGTTCCTTAAACCGCTGAACCATTTGAGGGGTTAGCGATATCTCAGGTACTAGCACGATCGCTTCTTTCCCTTTTTGGAGCACATGATCAATGGTCTGTAAATAAATCTCCGTCTTCCCGCTTCCTGTCACTCCGTGCAGTAGAAAGGTTTCGTGCTGATGATCACTGACGGCTTGATGAATGTGTTTGGCTGCGGCAGCTTGTTCTGTCGTGAGATCGAGAGATTGAGATGGTGTAAATTCTCGGTCCTTATATGGGTCTCGATAAACTTCTTCATAGCTTTCTGTTAATAAACCTTCTTGTATAAAGGATTTCAACGTTTGAGAGCTAGCCCCTGTTTGCTGTTGTAGTTCCTTCGCTAAAAAAGTGGTTTCACTCGCATTGATTAAAAAGGATAGCAACGCTTTTTGTTTCACCGCATTTTTCTTTAGCTGTTGCTGCTTGTCTGCTAGTTTTTCTTTTGATACAGCCACTTGCATCATACGAACTATTTTCTTTCCAGATTTTTGAGATACGTGGTATCTCACTTCAAGATGCCCTTTTTGAACATGCCTTTGTATCAGCTTAAGATGTTCCGGCGGGATGTCAGTGTAAAGCAGGCTGTCTTGGTGACCGAAGAGCTCTTTCAATGACTGCGGAAGCTCTTGCTCTGAAAGCACCTGAATTTCTTTTTCATATTTGGCCTTCATCGCGGCGGGTAGCATGGATTGAAGTGCCGTAATATGATAGGACAATGTTTTTTCCGTCAGCCAGTGGGAAAGCTCCAATAGCTCATCTGTCAGAACAGGCGTTAAATCAAATAGATCGACAATGTCCTTTATGTTCCCTGTTTTCACGTCTGTTACATCTTTGACTTTTGTCACAAACCCTTGAATTTTCCTCGGACCAAAGGGAACGACGACCCTCATCCCTGGTTTGACTAGATCTTTGAAACGGTCTGGCACACGATAATCAAAGGGGCGATCGATCGCTTTCGTTGTGACGTCCACAATGACTTCAGCAAACATCATGCTTGATCACGCTCTTTAGGTAACAGTTGCGTCGCTTCCTTTAAGATTTCTACGGCGAGGTCTTTTTTGGACATCTTCGGTAACTCTCGTTTTGTTCCGTCAGCTTTGAGAATCGCCGCCACATTTGTATCAGTACCAAAGCCTGCACCTTCTGCTGTCACATTGTTTGCGACAATCATATCTAAATGCTTCGATTCGATCTTCTTTTTCGCATAATACTCAACATCCTGCGTTTCAGCGGCAAAACCGACCAACACTTGATGCTCTTTTCTTTCTCCAAGCTCTTTTAAAATGTCCTTTGTGCGAGTCAATTCGATGTTCATACCGCCATCTTGTTTTTTCATTTTGTGTGCGTATGTCGTCACAGGGGTATAATCTGCCACTGCGGCTGATTTGATCACTACATCTGCTTGTCCATAAACATCTAGTGCTGCCTGATACATCTCCTCGGCTGACTCAACTTGAACAATGCGTACATCGTTAGGCGGCGTTAAAGAAACAGGTCCTGAAATCAGGGTCACATCCGCACCCATTTGCTGGGCAGCTTCTGCAATGGCATAGCCCATTTTCCCAGAAGAACGATTGGTGAAAAAACGAACAGGGTCAATGACTTCTCTTGTCGGACCGGCGGTGACCACAACTTTTTTCCCTGCAAGTGGTCCACTTTTCGGTTCTTCAAAAAATGCCCGAATATGCTCGACAATTTTTTCTGGTTCTTCCAAACGTCCTTTACCGATATAACCACAGGCCAAATATCCTTCACTTGGCTCAATAAAGCGGTATCCATCTTCAAAGAGCGCGCGAATGTTCCGTTTTACAGCAGGATGATCATACATATGCACATTCATGGCTGGTGCGATCCAAACAGGTGCTGTTGACGCAAGCAACGTCGTTGTGAGCATATCATCTGCAAGTCCTGCCGCCATTTTTCCAATTGTATGTGCTGTTGCAGGGGCCACAAGAATCAAATCCGCCCAATCGGCCACATCAATATGTGCGATCACTTTTGGGTTATTTTCTTTAAATGTATCCACATAAACCTCTTGACGAGAGAGTGCTTGAAAGGTGAGTGGTGACATGAATTCTTGTGCTGATTCTGTCATAATCACTCTCACATTCGCCCCAGCTTGTACGAGTTTACTAGTGAGTGCAGCTGCTTTATATACGGCAATTCCTCCGCTGACGCCGAGCAAAATATTTTTTGACTGTAACATTTGTTTGTCTCCCTTCACGGCCATTTTGACACATTCGTCTACAATTCAAAAAAGTCAAAACCAATCATAGTTTTGACTTTTTTGAACGTATCGCATCTACGTTGCAGAACCGATGAGATTATTCTTGATCTTCTTTTTCAAATGTCAAAAGACCCGCATCAATTTCTTCAAGTGCTTTTCCTACAAACTTGTATGACTTTGTGTTTTCAATTTGCTGATCGTTATGAATCTGCATTTCACGCGCACGGCGTGCAGATACCGTCACAAGCGTATATTTTGAATCGAGTTTGTTCATCAATGAGTCAATTGAAGGATCTAACATGGTTTATTCTACCCCCAGCATTTTTTTATATCTTGGTGCGACTCTGTCTCTTCGCAAATGTTCTGCAAGGACAATCGCTTTGATTCTATCACAAGCAAGCGCGACATCGTCGTTTTCAACGACATAGTCGTATGCATCCATCATCTCAATTTCTTCTTTGGCAGCTGCCATTCGATTTCTAATGAGTTCTTCTGACTCTGTACCGCGCGTAATGATACGGTTTTGGAGTTCTGAAAGACTTGGTGGTGCAAGGAAAATAAATAGACCTTCCGGGAATGCTTCTCTTACTTGAAGTGCGCCTTGCACTTCGATTTCAAGGAAAACATCTTTTCCTTCACGAAGTGTCTGTTCAACATAATCAACTGGCGTGCCGTAATAATTCCCGACATATTCTGCCCATTCTAATAATTTTTTGTTCTCAATCATATCTTCAAATTCTTCCCTGGTTTTAAAGAAATAATCAATACCATTTCTCTCGCCTTCACGCGGTTTGCGTGTTGTAACAGAAATGGAGTATTCAAACTTCGTATCTTCCTGGGAGAAAATGGCCTGTCTGACCGTTCCTTTTCCAACTCCCGAAGGTCCAGAGAGAACGATTAAAAGTCCTCTTTCTTTCATAATGGCGTATTACCCCTGCCCTTCATCTATGATTTCTTCTTTTACAGAAAGTCTTTGCGCGACAGTCTCAGGCTGAACGGCAGATAAGATGACATGATCACTGTCCATAATGACAACAGCACGGGTTCTTCTTCCGTATGTCGCATCTATAAGCATGCCTCGATCTCTTGCGTCTTGTATCATTCGTTTAATCGGTGCTGATTCCGGACTGACGATTGAAATCATCCGATTCGCTGAAATGATGTTTCCAAATCCGATATTGATCAACTTTATGGTCATCTTATTTCGTCCCCCTGTAATATAAACGTCTCTAGTCTCGCCGAAAGAGACGCACTATAAACAACATACACAATGACTATTCTATATTTTGCACTTGTTCTTTTATTTTTTCAATAGCACTTTTCATTTCAACGACTAGCTTTGTTAAATGATGATGATTTGCTTTTGAGCCAATTGTGTTTACTTCGCGGATAAGCTCTTGCACGAGAAAGTCTAATTTACGACCCGCCGCACCGCCTTGAGTCAAGATTTGTTGGAACTGCTGAAAATGACTGTTCAATCGAGTGATCTCTTCTGTAATGTCACATCGATCAGCAAAAATAGCTGCCTCAGTGATGAGCCTGCTTTCATCCAGCGCCTCTCCAATCCACTCTTTCATTCTAAAGTGCAGCCGTTCTTTGTACTGGCTCACTACTTCTGGAGCAAAAGCGTTTATTTCCTCTGTAAAGTCTTTTAATTCTGACAGTCTTTTTTCACAATCTTGTTGAAGCGCTGTTCCCTCTTGCTCTCTCATGTAGCAAAGCTCTATCACGGCAGCTTCACAAGCTTCTATCAATAATTTTTCTAATTGTTCATTGCGGCTAGCAGACTCTTCAACTTGAACAGCTTGCTCCAGTTGAAGTAAATCATGTGCATGCTGAATACTTGCAATCTGGTAACGTTGTTCAAGGTGTTTCGCTGCTTTCATGTACTCATCTACAAGTGGCCAGTCGATGTGGAGTGACCGGCTTGCTAATTTACCGCCTTCAATCGTCACAAACAGCTCAATTCTTCCGCGCTGTACGTGACGAAGAATGATTTTCTTTAATGTATCTTCGAAATATAGAAGCGGCCTCGGCAAACGGGCATGAACCTCTTTAAAACGGTGATTGACCGATTTTAACTCAACTGACACTGTCAGTTCTCCATCCGTTTTACTCGCTTGACCGAATCCCGTCATACTGCGTATCATGTCAAAACACCCAATTCTTTCATATTAATAAATGAAAAAGGTAATAGCAGACACTATTACCTCAAAATTATACCATAATGAATTACTTTTTTCTTGTCAAAAGTGATCCTGCCAACAAAAAAGTAGGCAGTGCGGACATCCCAACGATCAGTAACCAATCGATTGGAGCAATGGCCACCGTTTTGAAAATTGGTTGTAGCGGTGGATAATAAATCACCACAAACATGAGAAGTAAGGATGAGAGAACCGCACCAATTAAATACATGTTGCCAAATGGGTTCCGTTCAAATATAGACCGTTCACTTCGGCAATCAAACACATGAATCAACTGCGCCAGAACAAGCGTACTAAATGCGACTGTTTGTGCGTATTGTAGCTGATTCGGGTCACGGTGATAGACAAATATAAAGGCTAAAAGGGTAGCAAGACCGATCAAAAATCCTCTTGATATCACCTTCCATCCTAATCCTCTAGCGAAAATGCCCTCTTTCATGTTCCGAGGTTTTCTCTTCATCACGTCACCTTCAGGCTGGTCCATCCCCAATGCCATGGCAGGCAATCCATCTGTGACAAGGTTTACCCATAAAATTTGAATCGGAACAAGAGGAAGTGGCAGGGCAAGAAGCATGGCAAACAGCATGACCAAAATTTCTCCCACATTTGATGCAAGTAAGTAACGAACAAATTTGCGAATGTTTTCATAAATGTTCCGCCCTTCTTTAATAGCGGATTTAATGGTCGCAAAGTTATCGTCAAGTAAAATGAGGGAGGAGGCTTCTTTGGCTACATCTGTCCCCGTAATGCCCATAGAAATCCCGATATCCGCTTGTTTAATAGCAGGTGCATCGTTGACCCCATCACCGGTCATGGCAACAATGTGGCCATTTCTTTGATAAGCTTTTACAATTCTTAGCTTATGCTCTGGAGATACACGTGCAAACACATACACATTTTCAGCCATTTTCACAAGCTCGTCGTCGCTTAACTGGTCCAATGCTTTTCCATCTAGCACCTTTCCCTGCTTCGGCAAAAGATGAAGATCTTTTGCGATCGCTTTCGCTGTTTCTACATGATCTCCGGTAATCATGACTGTTTTAATGCCTGCATCGCGGCATTCTTTGATCGCTCGTCTGACCTCCGGGCGAGGAGGATCGATCATCCCTTCTACTCCGATAAACGTTAGATCGCTCTCTGCTGCTTGTGCAGATGTGATGTTTTCTTTCAAACTAACCTTTTTATAGGCAATCGCAATGGTTCTGAGTGCTTGCCTTGCTAATCCTTGTATAGCTGCTTCCGTTTCTTGTCTATGTGAAGGTGACAAAGTAGCGGTTCGTCCGCTATGCATGATATGACTCGATTGGTTCATCAACACATCTGGCGCGCCTTTTGCTATGACATACCGCTCTTTTTGATTGGTTTCAACGAGGACTGACATCATCTTTCTTTCTGAATCAAATGGGAATTCCTCTACAACTCGAAACCCCGCTTCTATGAATTGCTCTGTAAAACCCGCTTTACGTGCTGCCGTTAAAAGCGCCCCTTCTGTTGGATCTCCATCAAGCCTCATTTCACCGTCTTTTTCAACAATGGTCGATGTATTACAAAGCGCGCCATATAACAAAACCTTTTGCAAACTTGGGTGTTTGTCAACATGTACAAGTTCTCCATTTAAAGTGAAATCTCCAGATGGTTCATATCCTGTGCCAGAAATATTCCACGTTTTCCCCTCTGCCCACACATGTGTCACCGTCATTTTATTTTGGGTCATTGTTCCGGTTTTATCTGAACAAATGATGGAGGCACAACCGAGCGTTTCCACTGCCGGAAGCTTCCTGACAATCGACTTTTGTTTGATCATCCGCTGCACGCCTAGAGAAAGGGCAACAGTTACAATCGCCGGAAGTCCTTCTGGAATAGCAGCTACTGCTAGAGATACACCCGCTAGGAACATATGATACAAATCGTGTCCTTGTACAACGCCAAGAACGACCACGAGTACAGTTAAGAATAACGCCGCAACAATGAGGATTTTCCCAAGCTGTTCAAGACGCCTTTGCAGCGGCGTTTCCATATTCCCCGCTGCGTCCAGCATGCCGGCAATTTGTCCCATAGCTGTGTTCATTCCAGTCCCGATGACGACACCCACACCGCTTCCTCTCGTGACAAGCGTCCCCATAAATGCCATGTTCGTCAAATCACCTAGAGAAACATGGTCTCTTGAAAGCGGACTTGCATGTTTGACAGCCGGAATGGACTCTCCAGTAAGGGCGGATTCCTCGATCTCTAAACTCTTTGTTTCTAGCAATCTAATATCTGCTCCGATTCGGTCCCCGCTTGTAAACTTCACAATATCCCCTGGCACAAGATGTTTTGACGGGATCTTGATCCATTCCTTGTTTCTCCTCGCATACACATGCGGAGTGGATAATTCCTTTAGCGCTTGAAGTGATTTTTCCGCCCGGCGCTCTTGATAGAATCCTAGCACGCCATTAATTAAAACAATCGCCACAATGGCTATAGCGTCAATGTATTCACCTAAAATGGCAGAAATGATCGTTGCCGCAAGCAGGATTAAAACCATAAAGTCTTTAAATTGCGCTAAAAAGATGACCAAAGCAGACGCTTTTTTTCCTTCTTGCAATTCGTTTGGCCCGTGTTTTTCAAGCCGTTTTTGTACATCTTTTTCTGACAGTCCATCACCTATCGATGTATTCATCGTGTTTAATAAATCGGTTTGGTTCAGTTCATGCCAATTCATTTGACCTCGTCCACTCCTCTTTTGTTCTCTCTCATATGCAGTGTTCTATAAGCCAGTTTATTCAGACTCGTCCCAAATCATGCTATAATAATAAGACTGCCTAAAGAACGAGATCATGTCAGGTTCTTTCAGTAGATTTGTGTAAAAGAAGAGGGTGTATCCACGATGTCATTTGACGGCATTTTTACATATGGTATGACCAATGAATTGCAAGAAGCATTAGCTGGTGGGAGAATTTCAAAAATCCATCAGCCCTATAAGCACGAGCTCATCTTTCATATCAGGGCAAACGGGCGAAATCATAAGTTACTCTTATCGGCTCATCCGAGCTATGCACGGGTGCAGCTAACTGAACACCTTTATGAAAATCCAAGTGAACCTCCAATGTTTTGTATGCTGTTACGAAAACACCTCGAGGGCGGGTTCATTGAACGGTTTGAACAAATTGGATTTGACCGGATCATCGTGCTACACGTCAGAAGCCGGAATGAAATTGGCGATGAACAATCGCGAAAGTTGTATATCGAAATCATGGGACGGCACAGTAACATCATTCTTGTAGAGGATGGAACGCAGCTAATCATTGACAGCTTGAAGCATCTTTCTCCGTCTGTTAACAGCTTTCGGACGGTACTTCCAGGCTATGAATATCTTCTCCCACCGGCACAGGAAAAATTGAATCCGCTGGAGGTAACGAAGGAAGATATTTTAAGACATTTACGCTTTCAAGAAGGCCGACTTGACAATCAAATTGTTGGAGCATTCTCGGGGGTTTCTCCGCTTTTTGCAAAAGAAGCGGTTCATCGCGCTGGCCTTGCCAATCAGGAGACAATTCCACAAACACTACTAGACATGTTCCAACTCATTCGGACGCGATCCTTTACACCGCAGATCACAAGAAAAGATGGCAAAGAATATTTTTATTTATTGGCGCTTCGCCATGTAAACAGCGACATGAGGACGTTTGATTCTCTTAGCCAGCTGCTTGACCGCTTTTATTTCGGAAAAGCGGAAAGAGACAGAGTCAAACAACAAGCGGCTGACCTTGAACGGTTTGTTGTGAATGAAAAGAAAAAGAATGAAAACAAGCTAAAAAAATTAAATAGAACGCTTGAAGAATCTCAAAATGCCCATACATATCAGCTGTATGGGGAGCTGTTAACAGCCAATCTTTATGCCATCAAAAAAGGCGATCAAGAAGCGACCGTTATCAATTATTACGATGAAGAAGGCGGAGAGGTCACCATACCTCTTAAAACAAACAAAACCCCTTCTGAAAATGCACAAGCCTATTTCACCAAGTATCAAAAGGCGAAAAATGCCGTAGCAGCTGTAAATGAACAAATCAAGCGGACACATGAAGAAATCGTTTATTTTGAAGAGTTAATCCAACAGTTATCCTCTGCCTCTCCGAAGGATTTAGAGGAGATGAGAGAAGAGCTCGTGGAAGGAAAATATTTGCGAGCCAAACAAAAGCGGCAGACAAAAAAGAAAAAGCCTGCGGCCATTCAACTGGAAATGTATGAATCTTCTCAAGGCATTCCCATCTTGGTCGGAAAAAACAACAAACAAAATGAATATTTGACCACAAAAGCCGCTGCGCGTGATGACATTTGGTTGCATACAAAGGATATCCCAGGATCCCACGTCGTGATCCGTCATCAAGCACCTGACGAGCAAACATTGCTAGAAGCAGCTCAAATTGCTGCCTATTTCTCAAAAGCAAAAGAGTCAAGCTCCGTACCTGTTGACTATACGAAGATTCGACATGTCAAAAAGCCAAATGGCGCAAAGCCTGGCTTTGTCACTTATGATCAGCAACAAACCATCTTTGTTACACCTGATGAAGATGTCATATTAAAGCTTCGAAAATAAAAAGAGCCGGTAAAATCCACATGCGATTTTACCGGCTTTTTCTTTGTTGTTCTTTTCTTTCGATATAGAGTGCATCAAGTGCGTCAACATCTTCTTGTTCAAGCATCGATTCAATTGCAACGGCCAGTTGTTTTGTCCGGGCTGGGCTTGCCCCACTCGTTGATATTGAAATCGTCACTTTTCCAGCTTTGACCACTTTGGGCATGATCACAGATCCAAGTTCTGACTGACTGACACAGTTGACTAGCTGATGAGGGTGCGCTGTACGGGAGATCCATTCATTGACCGAAGGATCATTTGTCGCAGCGACGATCATAAACATCCCTTCCAAGTCTTGTGCAGACACCTTTTGTTGCTTCCAGCGGAGCTGATACGTCTTAATTAGCTGTGCCATGTCATCACAAATATCCGGACTGACGATCGTGATGTCGCAAGGCTCGGTACATATTGTATGCGCCCTCCTTGCCGCAATCGGCCCACCGCCAACAATGAGGACCCGTTTATGTGATAAATCAAGATGGACTGGTAACATGATGCTCTCCTTGAAAATCAAACGCATTCTCTTTGTTTAACATGGTCTCTTTCACGCGCTCAATATAAGCAGCTTTCACGTGTGGATGGAACCCAATATATCGACATACACGGATATCGCCAAGTCGTTTTCTCGCCTGATCTGCCTCGCTTTCGATCTCTTTCATTAAAATCCCTGTGAATAAAAGATATGGAACGAGATACACAGGCGTATCATCTTCTCGAGGCAACTGTGTGAGTACGTCTCGATAATTCGGTCCACATGCTGTGATGAAACATGGAAGAACCTCTGCTTGAGGAAGCATCAGCCGAACGTCATCGGCAATGCCGAAAACATCACGCTTCACATCAGGGTCAGAGCTACCTCGTCCTATCAAAAGAATCTTTGCCCTTTCTCCTTGATATCCAGCTTCCTGTATCCTTGCCACAACTGCTTTTGTCACCTCATGGTTCACACCAATTGGCTTTCCGTATGTGACATGCACATGAGGGAAACGACTTTTTACGTTCTCAATTTCGATTGGTATATCTGATTTTGCATGCATGGCGGTTAACAAGAGCAGTGGGACAATGGCAATATGAGTCGCCCCTTTTTCCACACATGTTTCAAATCCTTTTTCGATCGAAGGTTCTGTTAGCTCTAGGAAGCAAATTTCTTGTATATCCGCCTCCACTAGCGGCATACAGCTTTTCATAAAGGAAATGGCTTTATCTTGTGCTTCTTTGACCCGACTTCCATGTCCGACATAAAGTACAGCTTGTTTCATTTGACTCCTCCTTGCCATCATGTCTGATCAGACGAAAAGACACGGTTTAAATACGTGTCTTTTCCCCATTGATGTGATGTTCGGTGAGCTCTGGTTCAAACCAGTTCAGCTTTTGATGAAAATGGACGACATCTCCAACAACGATTAAGCTAGGGTGCTCAATTCCTTCTTTTTGAACCGTTTCAGACAACGTCGCGACAGTGCAACAAGTGGTCTTTTGCTTGGCGGTGGTTCCCCAGTGTATAAATGCTGCAGGCGTTTCAGGGTCCCGTCCATTTTTTATCAGTAACCGCTGCACTCTTTCCACGTTTTTGACACCCATATAAATGACAAGGGTGTCAATACCTGTTGCAAGTGCCTCCCACTTTTCTTCAAAGTGCACATCTTTTTGATAATGCCCTGTGACAAAGGCGACATTAGAACTGAATTCACGGTGTGTGACAGGGATACCTGCATAAGCTGCCGCCGCGATACCAGATGTAATGCCTGGCACCACCTCATACGGGATATGGTGTTCAGCCAAGCACTCAATTTCTTCACCGCCCCTTCCAAATACGAAGGGATCGCCGCCTTTCAAACGAACGACAACTTTCCCTTCCTTTGCATGGGCCACAAGTGCTTCATTGATGGCTTCCTGTCTCATCGTATGATGGTTTGGCAGTTTTCCACAATAGATTAATTCTGCATCATGTTTGGCATGGGCGAGAATCTCTTGATTGACAAGACGATCATATAAAATGACATCTGCCTGTTGTATGGCTTTATGGGCCTTCAATGTGATTAAATCTGGATCACCCGGTCCAGCCCCAACAATGTATACTTTCCCCATCCTGCTTTCTCCCCCTGCCATCAGGCGATTATTTCAATGTGTTGATTACATAATCTACAAGCTGCTGCTTGGATTCCTCACGCGATAGCTCACCTGTATCTAGTACAAGCTCAGGTGACGCTGGCTCTTCGTAAGGTGAATCAATTCCCGTAAAAAACGGTATTTCACCGTTTCTTGCTTTTTTATAAAGACCTTTTGGATCACGCTCTTCACATACGTTAAGATCGCATTTTACAAACACTTCATGAAATTCTCCGGCTTCCACGAGTTGTCTAACGGTTTGACGATCTTCTTGAAATGGCGAAATAAACGCAGTAATGACGATTGTTCCTTGCTCTACAAACAGCTTCGCCACTTCTCCGATGCGGCGAATGTTTTCTTTACGGTCCTCATCTGAAAACCCTAAATCTTTATTGAGTCCATGGCGAACGTTATCACCATCTAGAACAGTCACTTGATAGCCTTTTTCAAACAACTCTCTTGCCGCTGCATTGGCAATCGTCGATTTACCAGAACCACTAAGACCTGTTAGCCAGATAATCCCGCTTTTATGGTTGTTTTTCTGATGATATTCTTCTTTTGTAATAGATGAATCATGCCACACAATATGTTCGTTCGACATGTCATACCCTCCTTTTAAGATACCGTCGTTTTTAATCCTTCGATGAGTGTTTCTATGACTTCTTTTCGGCTGAACGTGCTCGGTGGCAATTCACCGTTTCTCAGCATTGTTCGAACCTTTGTACCTGAAAGAATGACATGCTCGCTTTTATCATGTGGGCACGTTTTTGGTGTTGCCATCGCTTCACATGTATTGCAGTAAAAACTATGTTCAAATTTTAATGGTGTAATCCCAATTTCTTCACTTGTAAATTGGTCAAATAGCTCCTGCGCCTCGTATGTGCCATAATAATCACCCACACCCGCATGATCTCTTCCAACAATGAAGTGGGTGCAGCCATAATTTTTACGCACAAGTGCATGAAAAATCGCTTCCTTTGGTCCAGCATAACGCATAGCAGCAGGAAATACACCTAAAAATACGCGATCTTTTGGGTAATATCCGTCCAATAATACTTGATAGCTTTTCATTCTCACGTCTGCTGGAATATCATCAGATTTTGTTTCGCCAACAAGTGGGTTTAAAAACAAACCATCTACTGTTTCAAGTGCTGTCTTTTGAATATATTCATGGGCACGGTGGACAGGGTTTCTCGTTTGGAACCCAACAATTGTTTTCCATCCATTTTCTTTAAAATGTCTTCTTGTTTCTTCTGGCTCGTACGTAAATTGCGGGAATGGTTTTTCACTGCGTTTCGTTAGTGTAATTTTACCACCAATGTACGTGTCACCGCGCTCAAATAATTTTTTCACACCTGGGTGATTTCGGTCATCTGTTTTATACACATTGACAGCTTCTTTTTCCTTATCTGGTGTATATTGATCCTCGACTTCAATGATCCCATATACTGTTCCATTGTACGATAGACGCACAATATCACCCTTATGAATTTCCTCTGCCTTTTCCTTTGTGACTGGCAGCGTGATCGGAAGAGACCAAACAAGACCACTTGCTAATCTCATACGACTTACAACTGACTCATAATCAGCTTTTGTTAAAAATCCTTCAATTGGACTATACCCTCCAATTGCAATGAGTTCAAGATCTGCAAAAGAAATGGCATCTAGTTCGATTTCCTTCGCCGCCGTGCTAAGATCATATGCTTCATTTACTCGATTAATTAATACGCCACCATGTGGTGTTAAACTCATTTGTTCATCTTCCTTTCGATGTTCATATTTATTAGATGTTAATAGTCGGATTTAAGATTAAATGCCGCCGCCCTGCTCATGAATAGAGCTACTTTCATTTTTCACAGCCTTCATCAGACTGAGCGCACCAAGTGAGGCAAATAGAACACTCATCATGATAAAGATAGAATAATAGTCTCCTTTTAGGAAAAAGCTAACAAGTAGATACGATAGACTAAGTGATAAGAAGGGAGAGACGACCCACACTCTCAGCATTTTTTTCACGACATGTTTGTGAAAAATATTTGGTCCACCCTTTGCCATTCCAAGTCCAATGATTGACGACGAAGTGATTTGCGTCAGTGGTACTGGCAGCCCAAAAATGGAGCTCACAATCACAAGTCCAGCGCCTGTGCCAGATAGTAAAATGCCTTCGCCCGTTTGATAACGTGTGATTTTTTTACCGTTTGTTTCAAGCACTCTCCTGCCAAGTAAAAGGGCACCGAGCGCTACGAAAATCCCGCCGTAAAGTGTTCCTTGCCCAACGGTCAAAACCCCCGAGGCGACAAGTGGGCCAACCGCGTTAGCGACATTGTTCATGCCGGCTGAAAATGCTTCAAGGAAACCAGTCATAATTAATACAACAGCTAATATACTCGTGCTTTTTTTAGACAATGTTCGTTTTGGGAACATTCTGATGATTTTCACTACAACAAATGTAAAAACAAAAGCAACGATTGGGATGATCACCCAAAAAGAGACGATGACTAAAATAGATTTCACATATAACACTTTATACGCTACGGCAACACCAACGACAGCCCCAACAGTGACTTCACTTGTGGACAAAGGGATCGCCATCAAATTTGCAATGAAAAGTGACAATGCAGCAGAACCAATAATGATACACACAATTTCAAGGGTAATCACTGATTCTGGCATAATACCAGAACTGATCGTTTTGACGACCTCACCGCCACCAATCACCGATCCTGCTAAAATTCCAATTGCACAAACGATGAGAGCATAGATAGGTCTTTGAATGGCACCAGATCCATAAGCGATCCCCATAGATGCAGCTGCTCCACTTGCGCCAATGTTTAAAGCAAAGAATAGACTAAATAAAATTGCGGCTATTTCCATAGATTATGCTCCCTTACTCATGTAATCCGCACTCTGTCTTTGCTGTACCTGACCATCTTCCAGATCGCAAATCATCCGCTGTAAATGCTGGCTGTGTACATGGTGCACACCCAATACTCGGATAACCTTGATCATGTAGCGAATTGTAAGCAAGGTCTTCTTTAGATGCATATCTCCATATGTCCTTCCACGTCCAGTGGATAAGTGGACATACTTTGATAGATTGAAATTTATCATCCTTGTTTAAAAAGTTTGTTCCTGCCCTTTTTGGTGACTGCTCTCGGCGTAAGCCAGAAAGCCATGCTGGGTAGCCAGATAACACCTCTTGTAACGGAATCACCTTCCGCATATGGCAGCAGCTTTGAGGATTGGTTTCCCACAGCTTATCACCGTATTGCTCGTTTTGCTCTTGAACTGTCAACTCAGGCGTTTTCATCACAATATCTAATCCTGGATATCTTTCCTTCACCGCATCAATGGTCTCGTACGTTTCTTTGAAATGCAGCCCTGTGTCTAAAAAGACAATTCGCGCATCTTTTTTCACTTTCGCAATGAGATCAATGAGCACAATACCTTCTATGCCAAAACTACATGCATACACAAGCTGATCTCCATAATGTCCATACGCCCATTTCAGTACTGATAAGGCGCCTTTATATAGATCATCCTCTTGAAATGTAATGGACGGTTCTTCCCAATTTTCATAAGTTAACATCGTTTCTCCCCTTCCGGAGTACTCCTTAAATTGCACGTTATTTGTATTAGCGTTTTTATTATACGAGCGGATCTTCCATCAGATCGATCTGTATCATATCCCCAATCAGTGAATACAACGACTTTTTTTATCCCTTATAATGATTTTGTTTGACTTCCATCTCCTCTTCATCCTCACCGTTCAAATAAAAAATCTTCCTTTCACAGTGAAAGAAAGATGAGGAAGCGTACGATTTCCTTATCTTTCAAAATAGAATCATTTTGCAGGAAGTAGCACCTTGCTTGTATAGCAGGTTGCCGGGTTTCATTGGGCCAGTCCCTCCACCTCTCTGGATAAGTTGTTATAATTTGTCTTAAATATTAACACAATTCAAACAAAAGTCAACCCGACTTTATTGATAGGATTAGTTTTCATTTGAAATTGAGTCTATTTTACTATTTCCAACCAAATACAAAAGCTGTGCAAATGGGCACTCTTAAAGAGAATCTATCGTGCAGCTAGGCACAGCGTATCAAACCATCTCTTCCATCCAAGACGCAGAGGAAGGGTCTAATTTCCAGCGTTTGAGTTTATTCATAGCTGAAGGATCGATTGCCTTCATCTCAAGTGCTACTTCTGTCAGCGTATCATAGTCTGTGAGCGTCACATACGGCATATTCTTTTCTTGAAACGCAGCTGTTGCTTTTGGCAGTCCGTATGTAAAAATAGCCGCAACTCCTAATACGTCACAACCTTCTGCTTGAAGTGCTGACACAACATCAAGAACACTGCCGCCTGTCGAAATGAGATCCTCGACAACAACAACTTTTTCACCGGACGATACCGCACCTTCAATCTGATTGCCTTTCCCATGTGCTTTTGGTTTACTTCTGACATAACACATCGGTAGATTCAAACGATCTGCCGCTAATGCCGCATGAGGGATTCCTGCCGTTGCTGTGCCGGCGATCACTTCTACTCCTTCAAAATGAGTGAGGATTAAATCTTTTAACCCTTCCGCAATGTCATTTCTCACTTCGGGATAGGATAAGGTCAAGCGATTGTCACAATATATCGGTGATTTAATCCCGCTTGCCCATGTAAATGGCGAATCAGGTTTCAAGGAAACGGCTTTGATTTGTAATAAGTGTCTTGCGATGTTTGTTTTCATACAGCAGTCACTCCCACTCTTTCAAAATTTGCTGATAGGCTTCAATCGGTTTTGCTGCTTTTGTAATGGATCTCCCGACGACAATTTGCGAAACGCCTTGCTCTTTCGCATAGGCAGGTGTTGCTACACGCTTTTGGTCATCGGTTTGATCATTCGGCAAGCGAATGCCGGGTGTGACGGTAAGAAATGAAGGTGAGATGTGCAGATGGAGCCTTTTCGATTCATGGACAGAGCAGACAACACCGTCGAGCCCACTCTCATATGCCATTTGTCCATAATGCAACACCGTTTCTTCTAGCGGGCGGTTAATGAGTAACTCTTCTTTCATCATATCTTCTGATGTACTTGTCAGCTGGGTAACCGCAATGATTTGTGGCCTGCTTTGACCAGCTGGCGTACCGGAGTCGAGCCCTTCCACTGCGGCTTGCATCATTCTTTTCCCACCGGCTGCATGTACATTGACCAAATCAACACCAAGTGTTGCAAGGCGGTTCATCGCTTTTTGTACTGTTGTTGGAATATCATGAAGTTTTAAATCAAGAAAGATGCGACAATTTTTCTCTTTCAGCGTTTCAAGGATGGCCGGTCCCTCTTGGTAAAATAACTCCATGCCAACCTTCACAAATAATGGACTCCCTTCAAAAGGATCTAAAAAGGCAAGCGCCTCCTGTCCTGATGGAAAATCAAGCGCGATGATGGGCAAATGCTTCATGTTTCCAGCTCCTTCCGATACATTCCTCAACAGATGAATAGCCATAAGCTGTTAAAACGTTTGGCAGTTCTTCAATGATTTCTGGGCAAATCAATGGATTCACAAAGTTAGCTGTGCCGACCGCTACTGCACTTGCGCCTGCTAGTAAAAATTCAAGTACATCTTCCGCACTTTGTACCCCGCCCATTCCGATGATCGGAATAGAAACTGCTTGACTGACCTCATGCACCATTCGAATAGCAACAGGTTTTATAGCAGGGCCTGATAGTCCGCCAGTTTTATTGGCAAGAATGGGTTTCCCCGTTTTTAAATCCAAACGCATGCCAATTAAGGTGTTGATCATCGTGAGCCCATCTGCCCCCGCAGCTTCAATGGCTCTAGCAATCTGGGCAATATTGGCCACATTAGGAGACAGTTTGACATAGACAGGAACCGCTGAGACGTCCTTGACTGCTTTTGTCAATGTTGCGGCCATCGCTGGATCTGTACCAAATGCAATGCCACCCGTTTTGACATTTGGGCAAGAGATATTCAGTTCGAGTGCGTGGACATTTTTAGCCTGACTGATCTGCTTGGCTACTTCTACATAATCTTCCACCTGTGAACCAGCAACGTTTGCAATGATCGGAGTATCATATTGCTCTAGCCAAGGCAATTCATGTTCAAGAACCCCTTTCAAACCTGGGTTTTGAAGACCGATGGCATTGAGCATACCTGCCCCCGTCTCGGCGACCCTTGGCGTTGGGTTGCCAAATCTCGGTTCAAGGGTTGTGGCTTTGATCATGATCCCGCCCAGTATAGATAGATCATAGAATGAAGCGAATTCTCTCCCAAATCCAAAGCAGCCTGATGCTGGAATAATTGGATTTTTTAATGATAAGCCAGGTAATTCAACATTTAGCATGACAAGGCTACCTCCTCTGCTTTAAACACAGGTCCATCCAGACAGACTTTGACATATGCTTTTTCGTGTTGATCGGTATGACACACACAAGCAAAGCATGCACCAATGCCGCAGCCCATTCGTTCTTCCATTGAGATATACACTGGCTTATGAGGGTACGAGTCTTTCAATGCTTTCAGCATCGGAGTCGGTCCGCAGGAAAGAAGGACATCAAATGTCAAGTCTTGGTCTTGGATGACGCTTGTCACAAAGCCTTTTGATCCGTACGTTCCATCGACAGTCGCAATAAACGTGTCACCGAGTGCTTGAAATTTCTCCTCGTAAAAGACATCCTTTTTCGATTGAAAGCCGAGGACATGCGTGACGTTGACGCCTCTTTCTGATAAGCGCTTGGATAGCTCGTATAGTGGTGGTACACCAATCCCGCCACCAACGAGTAATGCGGTCTGTCCGGGCTGGACGACTGAAGGATCATACCCATTCCCAAGCGGTCCTAACACATCGACTGATTCTCCCGCACGCTTTTGGGAAAGGAGCTTTGTGCCCTCTCCCTCTGCGCGGAAAATGATCGTTGCTTCTTTTTGCTCGGCATGAATGTTGGCAATACTGATCGGTCTTCTCAGTAGGGGTATCATGGATTCACTGACCTTTATATGAAGAAACTGTCCCGCCGTTTGAAATGATTCAACAAGGTCACCTTTTAATGTCATTTCGTAAATATGATCAGCGATCTCTTTATTAGAGACGACCGTCAAGTATGCTTTTTTCATATTGTTACTGTCACCTCAGCATTCGTTTTCACTTCTGGCATTTCGTCAGCTCTAAATGTCATGCTCTCTAGCACTCTTAAAATGGCTTCCGCTGTATCAAGTGATGTTAAGCAAGCCACGCCATTTTCAACAGATTCACGTCTAATTCTAAAACCATCTCTTTCTGGTTGTTTCCCTTTTGTTAAGGTGTTGATGACAAATTGCGCTTCTCCGTTTCGAATGACATCAAGTAGATTCTTTCCTTCTTCTCCTATTTTGCCAACAACACTTGATGGAATGGAAGCTTGTGCTAAGTAATTCGCTGTTCCTTTTGTCGCTAAAATATGGTAGCCGATGGAATGGAATCTTCTTGCGATCTCAAGCCCTTCTTCTTTATCCTTATCTGCAATGGTCAAAAGAACCGTTCCGTCTTTCGGAATTTGAATCCCTGAGGCGATCAATCCTTTATATAACGCCTTTTCAATTGTCACATCTTTCCCCATGACTTCACCTGTTGATTTCATTTCCGGACCGAGTGTAATGTCCACTCTTCTTAGTTTGGCAAACGAGAAGACCGGTACTTTCACGTACACACCGTCTTGTTCCTCATAAAGTCCCTCGCGGTAGCCGTAGTTTCTTAGTTTTTCACCTAGAATGACTTTTGTCGCTAGGTTCGCCATTGGGATACCAGTAATTTTACTTAAAAACGGTACAGTACGACTCGAACGCGGGTTCACTTCTAGGACGTACACTTCACCTTTTGAGAGAACAAATTGAATGTTCAGTAGTCCGATAATGTTGAGTCCTTTTGCGAGTTTCATTGTGTATTCTGCGACTTTCGCTTTGATATCCTCTGACAATGTTTGCGGAGGATAGACTGCAATAGAGTCACCTGAGTGAACACCCGCTCGTTCAATATGCTCCATAATACCTGGGATGACGACCGTTTCGCCGTCAGATACGGCATCTACTTCAATTTCGATTCCTGTTAAATATTTATCAATTAAGACTGGATGTAGCGGATTGACTTTCACCGCATTTTCCATATAGTGAAGAAGCTCGGCTTCTTGGTACACAATTTCCATCGCACGCCCGCCTAGCACATAAGAAGGACGGACTAGGACTGGGTAGCCGATCTGATTGGCAATCGTTACGGCCTCTGGAACAGAAGTTGCCGTTTTCCCTTTTGGCTGCGGGACGCCGAGTGTTTCTAATGTTTGTTCAAACTTGTCACGGTTTTCCGCGCGGTCCAGATCTTCTAGAGAAGTTCCAAGAATTTTTACTCCTCGATTAGATAATTCCTCTGCTAAGTTAATCGCTGTTTGACCACCGAACTGAACGACGACCCCTTCTGGTTGTTCAAGATCGATGATATGCATCACATCTTCTACAGTGAGTGGTTCAAAGTAGAGCTTATCCGAAATACTGAAGTCCGTTGAGACTGTTTCAGGGTTGTTGTTCACAATAATCGCTTCATATCCCGCTTGTTTGATCGCCCAAACAGAATGGACAGTCGCATAATCAAATTCCACTCCTTGTCCAATGCGAATTGGACCAGAGCCTAACACAATGACGCTTTTCTTGTCTGTTCGTTCTGATTCATTTTCATCTTCATACGTACTGTAGAAATAAGGCGTTTCTGATTCAAATTCTGCCGCACATGTATCCACCATTTTATAAACAGGAACGATGCCCGCTTCTTGTCTTAGCCCATAGACATCCGCTTCGTTCATGTTCCATTCCCGGCTAATATAGATGTCAGAGAAGCCTTTTTCTTTCGCTTCTTTTAATACACCTGTATGGCCTTTGTTTTCTTTTAACGTCTTTTCAAAGGCAATGATGTTTTTAAGTTTATGAAGGAAGAAATGATCAATTTGTGAAAATTCGTGTATCTGTTCTACTGTATATCCTCTTCTTAGTGCCTCAGCGATATAAAATAGTCGTTCGTCTCCTGCCTTTTTAATCCGCTTCTCTAGCACGTCATTGTCGATTTCAGCTTCGTCCTTTAATTCAATATGATACACATCTGCCTCAAGTGAACGTACAGCTTTTAAAAGTGACTCCTCAAATGTACGTCCAATTGCCATCACTTCACCTGTCGCTTTCATTTGCGTCCCTAGATGTCGATTGGCAGATTCAAATTTATCAAACGGCCAGCGCGGAATTTTCGACACGATATAGTCGAGTGCCGGCTCAAAGGCTGCATATGTCTTACCTGTGACTGGGTTCATCATTTCGTCAAGTGTTAAGCCAACTGCAATTTTCGCGGCAAGTTTGGCGATAGGATATCCAGTCGCTTTAGACGCCAGCGCAGAGGATCGACTCACACGTGGGTTGACCTCGATGATATAGTATTGAAAGCTATTTGGATCTAAAGCGAGCTGCACGTTACAACCGCCTTCAATGCCCAAGGCACGGATCAGCTTGAGTGATACGTTTCTAAGCAGCTGGTATTCACGGTCGCTTAATGTTTGGCTTGGTGCAACGACAATGCTGTCACCTGTATGGATGCCGACTGGATCAAAGTTTTCCATGTTGCAGACAACGATGGCATGATCACCACTATCACGCATGACTTCATATTCAATTTCTTTAAAGCCTGCAATACTCTTTTCAAGCAAGCATTGTGTGACAGGACTAAGCTTCAGCCCATTTTCAACGATCTCTTTTAGCTCTTGCATATTTGTACAAATTCCCCCGCCCGTTCCGCCTAGTGTGTAGGCAGGTCTTACAATGACAGGGAATCCGATTTTATCGGTGAACGCGATGGCTTCTTCAAGATTATGAATGATTTCACTTTCTGGTACAGGTTCATTCAGTTCTCTCATGAGCGTCCGGAATAAATCTCTATCCTCGGCTTTTTGAATAGCTGAAAGCTTTGTACCAAGCACTTCCACACCACATTCAGCTAACACACCAAGTTCTGATAATTCAACAGCAAGGTTCAGGCCAGTTTGTCCGCCAAGTGTTGGCAAGATGGCATCAGGGCGTTCTTTTCGAATGATTCGCGTTAAAAATTCTGGCGTAAGGGGTTCAATGT